>JANPGJ010000322.1:0-54147 GCA_031423955.1 Burkholderiales bacterium | reverse complement strand
ATCCAGCGCGGGACGATCGGGCCCGGCTGGTTAGAATGGAGGCGGCGGCCTGAACGGTGCCACCTACCAACAGCACGTGACCTGCGCCGCGTCACCTGCAAAAGCGGCGCTCCGCCCAACAGACAGAAACCCCCCGAATGCGCCAACTCAGCGGCAATGATGCCCGGTTCCTCTACTCGGACACGGCGCAGGCCAACGCCAATATCAGCAAGATCCAGATCTACGACCAGTCGACCGCGCCGGGCGGCAAGGTGCGCTTCAAGAGCATCCTCGCGCACATCGCGGGGCGGCTGGACCGCTCGCCGATCTTCCGTCAGAAGCTGCAGCGGGTGCCGCTCGAACTCGACTACCCGTACTGGATCGAGGACGAGAATTTCGATCTTGAATACCACGTCCGCCACATCGCACTGCCCAAGCCCGGCGACTGGCGCCAGTTCTGCATCCAGGCCTCACGCATCCATGCGCGCGCGCTGGATCTGAACCGACCCTTGTGGGAAATCTACGTCATCGAAGGCCTTGACGGCTTCCTCGATTTGCCGGCCGGCAGTTTCGCCCTGCTCACAAAGGTTCATCACGCCGCGATCGACCTCGAGGCCGGCGGCATCACCACCTTGCTGCATGACACCACGCCTGAGCCGGCCGCGCCGACGCCGCCCGAGCCGTGGTTTCCCGAAGCGCCACCCGGACGGATGGCGATGTTCATGCGCGCCATCGGCAACAACGTGACCTCACCGTTCCGCCTGGCACGCTCGCTGGCGCGTCTGGCGCCTGGCGCCATCACGCTGGCCGGCGATATCCTGTTGCGCCCCGAACGGATCGTCCCGACCCGCTTCAATTCGGTGGTGTCGGCCCACCGGGTGTTCGAAACGCGCCGCTTCATGCTCGACGAGTTCAAGGCGATTCGCACCCTGGTCGAGGGCGCCACCGTCAACGATGTGGTGCTGGCGGTATGCGGTGGCGGATTGCGCCGCTATCTGGCGGCCGAGCACGAGTTGCCGCCAGCGAGCCTGACCGCGATCGCGCCGTTTTTCATTCGCGGCAAGGCGGGCGAAGGCGAGCAGAAGCCGGTCATGTCGTGGGTGCGGGTTCAGCTCGGCACCGACATCGTCGATCCGGTCGCGCGTCTTGCCCATGTGCGCGCCCAGACCGCCGCGTCTGAAACCGTGAACCAGGCGATCGGCGCGCGCGAACTCACCGACGTGCGGCGCCATACACCGGCCGCGACCCTGGCCCTGGCCAGCAAAATGATCGGTCGCGCCGCCGCCGGCATCGGGCGCCGCGCGCCGCTGGCCCACTGCACCATCAGCAATGTGCCGGGTCCGTCACAGCCGCTCTACCTGTGCGGTGCGCGCATGACCTATTTCTCGGCGATCATGCCGATCGCCGACGGCATGGGCCTGGTGTTCGCGGTCACCAGCTACGATGGCCGCATCATCATCTCGCCGACCTCGTGCCGCGAGCTGGTGCCCGATCCGGCGCATTTCGCGCAGTGCATCCGCGACAGTTTCCAGGAGTACCTGGCGCTTGCGCAGGCGCAGCCCAGGCCGCGCGCGAAAGCGGCCGCCAGGGAAATCGCGAAGCCGGCGCCCAGGGGCAAGGTCAAGCCCGGGCGGCCGCCGGGCGCGCGGTTGAAAGCGCCGATCAGGCGGTTGCCGGCTCGGGCGTCAGCATCCGGTACAGCGCGCCCGAAACGCCCGATGGCTGGAACGGCTGCCACTGCCCGTCCGCCTGCGCCAGCCGGTCGGCCACGATACAAAGCACGATCGCATTGACCCCCAGCCCGGTGTGGCTGCCGGGCACCCGGATGTTTTCGTGGATTGCCGGGTCGCCATCGATGGTCGCTTCCTGCGGCGGTACCACGCCATCGGTGAGCGAGTAGAGGCAGCTCATCGGCACCGGCGGCACTCGTTTCTCGCGCAGCTTGCGCACCCGTGGCTGCATCGAATGCGCCGCCGGCCCCAGCGGATGGGCGATCAGCCGATACAGGGCCTGCACCATCGGCGGCGATTTGCTGCCTTCGGGATCGACACTGACCGGGCTGCCGAGCGTGATCACCATGCGCACGCATTCCGGCGCTTGATGCGCGCCATAGAGCGCGAACACGCCGCCCAGGCTCCAGCCCACCAGGCTGACCTTGCGCCCGCTCTTGTGGTGCAGGTGGCGGATTTTCTGTTCCAGCGCCGAGGCATGCTTGTTCTGGAAACCGACATTGCGGCCGAGCCCCCAAGTGTGGACGTCATAGCCGCGGTTGCCCAGAAACAGCTTGAGCGGAATCAGCGACACCTCGCTGGCCATGAAACCGGGCAGCAGCAGCACCGGATGGCCATCACCTTGCGGTGCGCTCATCAAGAGCGGCAGCGAATAGGGCAGGGTGGCCATTTCCAGCAGGGCGCGGAACTCGGTGGCCGAGTGCAGCAGGTGCGGCGCTTCCTTGTGCGGGTGGCGGGTGGTCATGGGTGGCCGATCGCCATTGCCGAGCCTGCCATGAGACAGGTGGACCGGTTTGCTCGACAAGTCCCGTTCATGCCGCCTTCGTATGCATCACCTGATGCGGCGCCACGTTGGGAAGTCTCGCTTGCGGTGCCTGCCTTGCGGCAGGCCCTTCGCACTCGACGGGTCTCGATCATGCCGTCTTCGTATGCATCACCTGATGCGGCGCTGGTACCGGCCAGCCGGCGGCGGCGCCGACTTCGGCGATCACCTTGTTGGTGTCGAAGTACACCTGCCAGTA
This sequence comes from Burkholderiales bacterium, assembly GCA_031423955.1. Taxonomy (GTDB): domain Bacteria; phylum Pseudomonadota; class Gammaproteobacteria; order Burkholderiales; family JAEUOS01; genus JAEUOS01. The sequence continues at coordinate 51,416 of JANPGJ010000322.1, read as the reverse complement.
GTTGTTGTTGTGGCAAAACGGGCGCACGCCGATCAGGCAGCCGGCGGCGTTGAATTCGATGATCTCCACCTGCGGCGAAGGATTGGCCAGCACGTTGGCCACCTGCGACACGCCTTGCCCGAGGCGCGCGATCGCATCCTGCGGGTTGACGCCGTTGGCGATCTGGCATTTCAGGTCGACCCGGCGATACGGGTTGTGGGTGTAGTTGACCACGTTGTCGGACAGGATCTTGCCGTTGCCCACCGTCACGCGCAGGTTGTCGACGGTGTCTAAGGTGGTGACGAACAGTCCGATCTCGCGCACGTCGCCGGTGACGCCGGCGGCGCTGATCATGTCGCCCACCTTGAACGGCCGCAGCACGATCAGGAAGGCGCCGGCGGCGAAGTTGGCAAGCAGGCCCGACCAGGCGGCGCCGATGGCGATGCCGGCGGCGGCGATGAAGGCGGCGAAGGAAGTGGTCTGGATGCCGAAGATCGACAGGATCGCCAGCACCAGAACGATGCGCAGCGCCACCTTGATCGAGGCTTCGCCGTAGGTGATCAGCGTGGGGTCGACCTTGCGCGCGGTCATGCCATCGTGCGAGATGCGGGTGATGAAGCGGATCACCCAGCCGCCGACGATCCACAGGATCACCGCACCCAGCAGCTTCCAGCCGATATCGACCAGATACGGCACCAGTACTTTTTCAACTTCGATCATCGCTTCGCCTGTGTTCATGTACTTTCCCCTGTTTCATGTTTTGCGCGACAGCGCGAAGCTTGCCGCAACGAGCGCCGCAACGCAACTGCCGGCACGACGACCGCGCGGGTGGCGCTGGCCGCACACCCGAAAGTCGTTGCGGCCAGGCGCCGCCCTGTCATGCGCCGCGCGTCACCACCGGCGCCGGCACGCCCTCGATCATCACGTTGAGCACCGCCGGCAGGTTCGCCGCCTGCGCACGGCGCGCCGCCGGCAGCAGGTTGGCCGGATCATCGACCATCTCGCCATAGGCGCCGAACGAAGCCGCGACCATGTCATAGCGTGAGAGCGCCAGTTCGCAGCCCACCAGCCGCTCCGGCCCGTAGGCCTTGAGCTGAATCTGGTATTCGGCATTCCAGCGCGCATCGTTGCCGATCACCGCGACGAACGGCAGACGATAGCGCATCGCGGTGTCGACTTCCATCGCATGAAAGCCGAAGGTGCCGTCACCCATCAACGCGACGATCGGCACCTCGGGCCGGGCCGCACGCGCGCCGATCGCGAACGGCAGCGCCGAGCCGATCGCGCCGGCCGGGCCGTTGATGATCCGGTTCGGCGCGGCTAGGCAGGCCTGTGCCCATTGCCCGAATTCACCGCCGTCGGAGACCAGCACCGCGTCGGGATGGCTGTCGAGCAGCGCCTGCAGCGGCCGGCAGGCAGCCACCGGATGCAGGCGGCCGGGAAGAGTCGCCGCGGCGCGGTCCCAGGCGGCCGGTCGATAGGCGATCGCTGCCCGCACTTCGCCAATCCAGCCGCCGCCTACCGGCACGGCGGCGCGGGTCAGGGCGGCCAGCGCCGCGCCGGTGGCGGCGCTGGCGACCAGGCGCAGGCGCGCACCGAAAGCCTGGCGGGCACGTGCCTGCTCGGCGGCATCGACATCGATCTGCATCAGTTCGCAATCGGCGGCGAAGCATTTGCCGAACTTGAGCGTGAAGTCGACCCGCTTGCCGAGCAACAGCACGCGGTCGGCCATCGCCAGCATTTCGGCGAACGCACCGAGCGACGGGTCGGCGATGCCGCGCGGGCTTTCCATGCCGACAACGGCGATGCCGCTGGCATCCTCAAGCGCACGTCGCGCCATTGCGCCGGCACGCGTCATGTTGGCCGGGCCGGTGAGCACCAGCGGTCGATTGCCGCCCGCCAGCCAGGCCATCATGGCGTCGGCATCGGCCGCGGCGAGCGGACTCGGGTCCGCATTGGTCGACTGCAGGCCTTCGAAGCGCAGCGCGGCGCCCTCCAGGGCGTCGGTGGGCAGGCTCAGATGCACCGGGCCCGGGCGGCCGCTGCGCGCCTCGCGCATCGCGCGGGCGATGTCGGGGCCAAGCGCATCGGCGGCGGCCGCCGTCCAGGCCGCCTTGCAGACCGGTGCGGCCATCTCGGCCTGGCGCATTTCCTGGAACGCACCAAGCCCGGCCTGGTCGTTGGGCGCATGGCCGGACAGCAACAGCACCGGCGATTCGCCCATCTGCGCGGTGTACAACGCGCCGACGGCGTTGGCGTGGCCCGGCCCGCCGGTCACCAGCGCGACACCGACTTCACCGCTGAGCCGCGCATAGGCATCCGCCATGTGCACGCAGGCCGCCTCGTGGCGCACATGCACAAGCTCGATGCCGGCATCGAGTGCGGCATCGAACACCGGCATGATGTGGTTGCCCGACAAGGTGAAGATGCGCGTGACACCGGCACGCCTGAGAGTGCTGCACAGCGCGTCCGCGCCACGATGCTTCTTCATTTGAATTCCTTGGTAAGCAGGGATTGACCCGGCGCGACGCGGCTGAATTTGACCGCCTCGCGCGCGATCGTGAGCGCATCGTCTGCCAGGCGCGCGACGGTGTAGTCGGACGTGACCAGATCTCCGGTGTCGGGAAAGTCTTCGCGATAGTGGGCGCCGCGCGAGTCCTCGCGGCGAATAGCCGCGGCGGTGATCACCTGGCTTGTGCGGATCAGGTTCTTCAGGTTCAACCAGTCATGCCAGGTGAGATTGAAGGCGCGATCCTCACCTGCCACGCCGGTCGCATTGAGCTCGCGCTCAAGTTCCATCAAGCGAGTTGCGCCGCGCGCAAGACCGGCGGCTGTACGCAAAATGCCGACCTCATTCCACATGCAGTCATACAAGGCATCACGAATGCCCTCGAGGCTGCCGACCGGCTGGCCAAACGGCGCTTCGGCCGTGGCGATGGCCGCGGCGATCGCCGCTTCATCGGGTCCGCGCAGCGGCGCACCGGCGCCCACCCATGCCGCCATGCTGTCGCCGGCGATGCCGCCGAACACCGTGGAATTGGCCACACCATTGCCGCCCAGGCGGTTGGCGCCGTGCACCCCGCCGGTGTCCTCGCCGGCGGCGAACAAGCCGGCCAGTGCGGTCGAGCAATCCACCTTGAACTGCACACCTCCCATCATGTAGTGCGCCGTCGGCACCACTTCGACCAGGCCGCCGGCCAGGTCGAAGCCGCAATCCTCGCAACGCTCGACCATGCCCTTGAATTGCTTGCGCACATTGGCCGGGCCCAGATGCCCCATCGAGATGTAGAGGCCGCCGTTGGGGCTGGTGTTGCCGGCGCGCATCTCGGTCTGCATGGCGCGCGAAACGATGTCGCGGGTGGCGCGCTCGGTGCGCGGGTCGTACTTGTGCATGAAGCGCTGGCGATCGCCACCCAGAAGATAACCGCCGGCACCGCGCAGGCCTTCCTCGATGATGGTGCCGGTGATGCGCGTGCCGGCGCCGGCCAGCACTCCGGTCGGGTGGAACTGCACCATCTCCATATCGCGCAAGGGCAGGCCGGCGGCGAGCGCCATCGCCAGGCCGTCGCAGCTCTTGTCGCCCGATGGCGTGTGGTACTTGTACATGGTGGGGCCGCCGCCGGTGGCCAACAGCACCGCGCGCGCCTGCACAAACACGAAATCGCCGTCGCGCATGTCGATCATCAGCACGCCGGCAATGCCCGAACCATCGGCCGCCTTGATCAACGCGATCGCGCGATGCTCTTCCAGCCGGTTGATGTCGCGCGCCCACACCTGCTCGGCCAGGCGATTGATGATCTCGATGCCCGTCAGGTCGCCCTTGTGCACGGTGCGATCGAAGGTCTGGCCGGCAAACGCCTTCTGGTGCACCGTGCCATCCGGGTTGCGGTCGAAAAAGCAGCCCAGTTCGTTCTCCAGTTCATGGATGCGCACCACCGCCTGCTCGACTAAGGTCCAGGCCAGGTCCTGGTCGGCCAGCCACTTGCTGCCTTCGATGGTATCCATGAAATGGCGCTCGACCGAATCCTCCTTGGCCAGCGCCACGTTGTAGCCGCCCTGCACCATGCGCGTGCAGCCGCTTTTTCCCAGCAGGCCCTTGACTGCGACTGTGATGTCAAGCTTCGGGTTGGCCTGGTGCGCATGCAGCGCGGCGAACAAGCCGGCGCCGCCGGAACCCAGGATCAGGATGTCGGTCGTGAGGCGGCGCAGGTTCATTGCTTCATTGCAGCTTGATGTTGAGGCGCTTGATCAGGGCAGACCAGCGCAGGTGGTCGGCCTGGGTCCGGCGGGCCGCTTCTTCGGGGGACGACTCGACGATGTCGACCGAGGACGCGGTGATCCTGGCGCGCAATTCATGCGTGGCGAGCGCGACTGAAATGTCGGCCGCAACCTTGCGCAGAATGTCGGCCGGCGTACCTTTGGGTGCGAATACGCCGGTCCATGATTCGCCGTAGTCACCGGGATAGCCGGCTTCGGCGAAGGTCGCCACATCCGGGGCGGCGCTGCTGCGCTGGTTTTCCATCATGGCGATCACGCGCAGGCGACCGCCATCGATCAGTGGCTTTGCCGGCGCAATGCCGACCACGGCAAAATCGAGTTGACCGCCGGCCACCTCGCGCAAAGCGTCGGCCGCGCCCTTGTAGCCGACCCAGCCCAGTTCGATGCCGGCGCCACGCTGGAAATCGGCCAGTGCGAAATAGGGGCGATCCGACTGCCCGCCGCCGCTCCAGAAATTGAGCTTGCCGGGTGCCTTTTTCGCCGCCTCGACCACATCGCGCAAGCTCTTGTAGGGCGAGTTCGCGGCCACTACCATCCACACCGGCACCCGCACGCCGCGATGCACCGCCACCAGTTCTGCCTCCGGCTTGAAGGCCAGGCCGGGGATCAGCGCAGAAGCCGCCGTGATATTGCCGCCCGGCGAGAACAACAGCGTGTAGCCATCGGCCGGCGCCCTGAGCGCCGCCTCGACACCGATCATGCTGTTGGCGCCCGGACGGTTCTCGACAATCACCGGCTGCTTCCAGGTGCGGCCAAGCTGCTCGGCGACCATGCGCGCGACGATGTCGCCGACATTGCCCGGCGGGTTGGGCACGATGACCCTGACCACGCGGTCGGGGTAGGTCTGGGCGTGGGACGAAAGCGCATTGGTCGCCAGCAGCAGTCCCAGAAACAGGGTGCGCAGAAGGGCTGATCGAATCGAAATCAAGGCGCGATGTCCGGGTGAATCATGCTCACGCGACCTTAACGCCGAGCCCTGCCAACACCTGTGCACGGCGCCCATCGACATCGGCACGCACTTGGTCGTACAGGCTGCCGCCGTGGCTGTCCATGCCGACTAACAGCGGCCCGAAATCGCGAATCCGAAATTTCCACAACGATTCAGGATTGAGGTCGTCGAGATCGACATCCTCGATCTGCTCGATCCAGGTGGTCTCCAGCGCCGCGGTGCCGCCGATGATCGCCAGGTAGGCGCCCCCCAGTTCGCTGAAGGCGGCCGCGCTGGCTTCGCGCAGGCCACCCTTGCCGATGATCAGGCGCACGCCGTTTTGCGTCATCAGCGGGCGGGTGAAGCGCTCCATGCGGTCCGAGGTGGTGGTGCCCACGCACACCGCCGTATAGCCGGCGGGGAACTCGGTCGATGGCGCGACCTTCTTCACATTCGGCGCGGTGTGGATCACCGCATGGCCGTTGAGATCGAAGCGCGTGGCGCGGCCGCGGTCGAACATGTGGATCTGAGTGGCATCGCGAACGCCGAACAACGTGCCCTGCAGCGTGACAGTGTCGTTGACGCGCAAGAGGCGCACCTGCGCCTCGCTGATCGGGGTGGTCAAACCATGGTGTGCCATGCCGCCTCCTAAAAACCGTAGGCCACGCCGGCAGGCGTGAAGGTGGCCCGCGCGCGGCGCGCCGAGTGGCATTGCATGTTGACCGCGACCGGGTTCATGGTGATGTGGGTGGCCGCGACTTCGATATGCACCGCGAACGCGGTGGAGTCGCCGCCCAGGCCCTGCGGGCCGACGCCCAGCAGGTTGACCGCGGCCGACAGTTGCGCCTCCAGCAGGGCGGCGTCGGCATCGCCGCTCTTGCTGCCCAGCGGGCGCGTCGCGGCGCGTTTGGCCAGGGCAATGCACAGGTCCGAGGTGCCGCCGACGCCGACGCCCACGATGGTGGGTGGGCAGGTCTTGCCGCCGGCTGCGATCACGCAATCGATGACGAAGGTCTTGATGGCGTCGATGCCTTCGGCCGGAATCGCCATCTTGAGAAACGAGTTGTTCTCCGAGCCGGAGCCCTTGGGCACCATTTCGATCTCGAGCGTTTCCGGTGCGTCGCTGAAATCGATATGGATCACCGGCACCTCGATGCCGCAGGAGCTGTGTTCGTTCTTGCGCGTCAGCGGATGCACGACTGACGAGCGCAGCGGGTATTCGCGCGTCGCCCGTTCACAGCCGCGACGGATCGCTTGCTTGAGCGAGTGGCCGTCGACTTGGGTGTCGCGGCCGATGCGCACGTTGTAGATCGGAATGCCGGTGTCCTGGCACAGCAGGTTGTCGGTGTCCTCGGCCACGCGGATATTGGCCAGCATGGTGTTAAGCACGCTCTTGGCCGTGCCATCGGTCTCGCCGGCATCGAGACGCGCGAAGCCCTGCTTGATGTCCGGCGGCAGAATCTTCAGGGCGCGGATATACAACTCGCGCGCGGCGTCTTCCACTTCGTTGAGATCGACAATCATGTTTGTTCCTGGGTTTGTAGTCAGTTGGCCGTGAGCTTGCGATCGCCGACCACCTTGGCCCAGCGCGCCGATTCGGCGGCGATGGCGCGCGCAAACTCTTCCGGTTTGTTGCCCACCGGCGTCATGCCCTGGACGAACAGGCGGCCACGCATTTCCGCGCTGTCTAACACCTGTGCGGTGTCGCGCGCAATCTTCTCGACCATTTCGCGCGGTGTGCCGGCTGGCGCCACCAGGCCGAACCAGCCGGTATTCTCGAAGCCGGGCAGGCCGCTTTCGGCCACCGTGGGCACGTTGGGCAGCATCTTCGAGCGCTCGCGGCTGGTCACGCCCAGCGCCTTCAGCTTGCCCGCATTCACAAACGGCACGGCGGCCGCCATGTTGCCGACCATCATCTGGATCTGCCCGGCCACCAGGTCGTTGAAGCCGAGCGCCTCGCCCTTGTAGGGCACATGCACGATGTCGATGGCGGCGGCGCTGGCGAAATTTTCCGCCGCCATATGCACCTGGCTGCCGACCCCCGCCGAGCCGAAGTTGAGGCTGCCCGGTTTCGACTTGGCCAGCGCGATCAGCGCCTTGATGTCGGCAACCGGCACGCTCGGATGCACCACCACCAGCATCGGCCCGGTGGCCACGTTGGTGATCGGCACGAAATCCTTCTGGGCGTCGAAGGGCATGCGCTTGTACAGATGCGGATTGACCGTCAAAATGCTGCCCGAGGCCATCAGCAGCGTGTAGCCGTCGTTGGGTGATTTGGCAACCACATCCGCACCGACATTGCCGCCGGCGCCGCCGCGGTTTTCCACCAGCACCGATTGCCCCCACAGTTCGCCCAGTTTCTGGCCGACGATGCGCCCCACCACGTCGGTGGCGCCGCCGGCGGCAAAGGGCACAACCAGCTTTACCGGGCGCGCCGGCCAGACCTGGGCGGCGGCGTTGCCGCTGATAGCGCTCAGCGTGGCAAGAACAGTGGCGGCCATGCCCGCCAACACCAAGCGTCGTGCGAAAGTTGAACTGTGATTCATCTTGTCTCCGTGCGTCGAAGGCGTCGCGCCTGCGATTGTGCGCGTTTGCCGACCTTGTATGCCTACAACTTCAGCGCCAGTGCAAACACCAGCCCGGTGGCCAGCGCAAACCCCAGGCCACCGGCGATCAGGTTCTTGCGCTGCCCGGACCATGGGCCGAATTCAATGAGCAGGATGCGCACGCCACCGGTCAGATGGGCGCAGAGCAGCACCACCAGGCCCCACTCGGCGAACTTGAACAAGGGTTGATCGGCCCAGCGCAGGAACCGATCCAAGGCTGCCGCACCTTCCAGCGATTGCCCAAGCGCCCAGAAGTGTACCGGCAGGAACAGCGCCAGCAGCAGACCAGAGACGCGATGCAGCACAAACGCCCAATAGGAGGCGTGATTGCGCGCGCGGCGGTCGATGCGTCGCATCTGGTTCATGGCTTAGCCGGTATAGACGCCGTAGACGGCGCGCAGCCCGAGAAACAGGATCATGATGGTGAAAAGCTTGGAGGTGGTCACCGCCAGAAAGCAGCTCATGGCAAGCCACTCTTCGCACACTTTTGCAAGGCCGATCGGCACATGGACCACGCAGGCCAGGACGAAGATGGCATAGAAGGCGGCGAACGCCAGGTTGCCGCGTGTACGCCCGAGAATCTCGGCGGCGGACAATCCACCGCGCACCGCATAAATCATCCCCGCGACATGCACCACCACGCACATCGCCAGCACCATGGCACTAATGCGTTGCCAGTACCAGCGCTTGGCTTCGCCTGCGGCGTTCAATCGAGGTCCCCGCGCAGCGCTGCGCGCGCGGTCAGACGCTTCAAGCCGGAAATGCCGGCGGTCGGTTCGATCTGCTTCGGGCAGCGTTCATTGCATGAACCCTGGGTGTGACATGCGTGACAACCGCTGTCGCCGGCGACGGCACGCAAACGCTCGGTTTGTGCATGGTCGCGCACGTCGTTGACCAGGGTCCAGGCCCGATTGAGCGCCGCCGGCCCCAGGTAATCCGGGCGCCACGCCACTACATCGCAGGAGGCGTAGCAGACACCGCAGCCGATACATTCGATACCGGCTGAAGCGACGCGGCGCGGCTTCGATTCGGGTTCGACCACCGCGAAGTCATCATGGCGCGTCAATGTGCCCTTGAACTGCCCCTTGGCGCGCGCCCACTTGTCGAAAAAATCGCGCATGTCGGTGGCCAAATCGCGGATCACCGGCAGGTTGGCCAGCGGGGCGATCTCCAGGCAATTGTCCTCGGCCACCTTGGCCACGTGGGTGCGGCAGGTCCAGCGCGCTCGGCCGTTGACCGTCATCGCGCACGAGCCGCACATGCCGACCCGGCAGGCGAAGCGATAGGCCAGGCCGGGGTCGAGATTGCGCTGGATGTAGGTGACCACGTCGAGCACGGTCTGCGACTCGCGGCGCGGCACTTCATAGGTAGTAAATGCGCCACGCGCCTTGCCGCGCCAGACCGAAACCTTGAGAGTGGCGGTGTTTGCAGTGCTCATTTCGTCATCTTAATGGGTCGCGGCTTGTTGCATACATCTACCCGCAGGACGGGCCGTGCATTGGCTGATGCCCAAGCCTGTTTTCGAATCATGCAGTGGCGGCCGCCATCGCCAGACGGACGATCTGGCCTATTACGGCACACTCGTCGGTCGTCAGCGAAAGTGGAATGCGCACATCGCACAAGCCGCGCAACATCGTCCTGGTATGCGGCAGTTGAGAAGGCTCAAGATAGTGCCAGTGTTCGAAATTGCTGGTGAAGCCCAGCGGTGCTTCAACCCCGAACCACTTGATGTGCAGTCCGCGCGCACTGCAGGCTGCGAGAAACACCTGCAATGCCTGCGCATCCAGATCGAGCTGAAACTGGATCGAACTGGCGACGAATTGCTCTTTTGGCGGCCGCAGTGGCAAACGCAGTTGTGCGATGCCGGACAGCGCCTGTTCAAGCGCCGCATACAAGGCATTCCACTGCTGCGCGCGCTGCGGTAGCAGCGCCAGTTGGGGCCGCAACAAGGCCGCTGCCAAGGTTGACATGCGCAGGCTGAAATTGGGTGTGGTGTAACGCCAGCGCTCGAATACCGCGTCCGACGGCCGCAGCAAATGCTGGCCGTACAGCATGTAGCTGCCGGACATCAGGATCACCTGGGCTGCGATATCTTCATTATTGGTCACCAGCAGGCCACCTTCGCCGCTGTTGATGTGCTTGTAGGTCTGGGCACTGAAGCAACCGATGGCGCCAAAGGTGCCGGTGGGCCGGCCGTCCCAGTGCGCGCCCATGGTGTGGGCGCAATCCTCGATCAAGGCGACGCCCAGGCGCTGGCACAAGGCAGCGACGGCGGTCATGTCCGACACGTGGCCGCGCATGTGGGACAGCAGCAACACGCGCGCGCCGCTGGCGGCCGCCTTGCGTTCAAGGTCGGCCAGGTCGAGGGTGTAATCGTCGGTCATCTCGACCAACACCCCACGGGCGTTGGCATGCGCGATTGCGCCGGGCACAGGCGCCAAGGTGAAGGCACTGCTCAACACCGGGTCGCCGGGTTTCACGCCCAGCGCCTTCAAGGCGGCGAACAGGGTGGCGCCGCAGGAACTCATCGCCACGCAATACTTGGCGCCCACACTTAAGGCGAACTCCTCTTCAAGCAAGGCGGACTCCGAGCCGCGTCCGCCGGTTTCGCCATAGCGATGCAGGCGGCCGCTTTGCATCAGTTCCAGCGCGCGCGCGATGCCTTCAGCCGGCACGGGTTCGGGCTGGGTCAGGTCGCGGGTGAGCCGGGGATCGTCGGCCGCCTGGGCGCGGTCGAGATTTTCAAGTGGGGCGCGTTCTGCTGCAAGCATGACTAGGGGTCCCGGGTTCAGTGTGGCCGCAGCACGATCTTGGCGGCGGCGGTCTTGCCCTGGTCAAGGTCTTCAAACGCGCGCGCGCCATCGGAGAGCGGGCGTTCCTCGACCCAGGCCAGGTCGCCAAAGGTGCCGCCATGCAGCGCCGCCACGGTGGCGCGCAGGTCGGCGGTGGAATAGGTATAGGTGCCGAGAAGGGTGATTTCGGCCAGGGTCAGCTTGCGCATGTCGATCTCGCTGGCCCAGTCCTGCAAGCCGATATGCATGATGGTGCCGCCGGGACGCACCGCTTCGAGCGCGGCCTTGCGGGTGTGCACCGAACCGACCGCGTCGATCACGAAGTGGGTCGAGTTGGCTGCGGGCCCTTTTCCATTCGCGTCACGCGGATCGAAGGCGACACAACCGGTGTGTTTCTCGATCGAGGCGCCGCGCAGCGGATTGGTCTCTGCCACATGCACTTCGCGGCAGCCGTAGCTCTTGAGCAAAATCGCGCACAGCATGCCGATGGCACCGCCGCCGATCACCAGCGTGCGGCCTTCCTGTACTGGCCGGTGCATCGCGCGCATCGACAGGTTGAGCGCATGCAGCGCGGTGGCGGCAGGTTCGGTGAGTGCGGCAGTGCGCGCATCCATGTCTTGTGGGATATCGACGATCGCGCTCACAGGCATCGCCATGTGCTCGGCAAATGCGCCGGGCAACTGCATGCCGATCATGGTGCGGTTCGAGCATAGGTTGTTGCGGCCTTCGTGGCAGTAATCGCACACACCGCACGCCACGATCGGGTTGCCGGTGACGCGGCGGCCTTGGCCCTCCCCTGCGATGATGGTGCCGGCGAATTCGTGGCCCAGGATCATCGGCGGCACGCGGCGCGGGTCGTGGCCGTGATAGGCATGCATGTCCGAGCCGCAAATGCCAACGGCGTCGATCCGCAGTACCACGCTGGCGGCAGCGGGCGCGGGTTCGGGCTCGTCGCGATAGGTGACTTCGTTGTTGGCGGTGTAGACCAGTGCTTTCATGGGGAGTCCTTGTGCGCGTTTGTGCCAGTGTGTGCTTGCTCGTGACTATTTGGCGGTAAAGCCGCCATCGACATAGAGCGTCTGGCCGGTAATGTAGCCCGAGGCGTCGCTCGCCAGGAAGATGGTGGTGCCATACAGGTCTTCGAGTACGCCATTGCGGCCGATGGCGGTTTGCGCGGCATTCTTCGCCGCGGCTTCCGGGTTGTTGAACACCGGTGCGGTAAGCGCGGTCGGAAAGAAGCCCGGGCCGATCGCGTTGCAGGTGATGCCCCTGGATGACCACTCCTGGGCAATCGCGCGCGTCAGTTGCAGAATGCCGCCCTTGCCGGCACCGTAGGGTGCGCTGTTGGCAAAGGCGCGCTCGCTTTGCAGCGAGGCAATGTTGATGATGCGGCCCCAGTTGCGCGCCGCCATTGCCGGCGCCAGCGCCTGGGTGAGGAAAAACGGTGCGCGCAGGTGAATCGCCAGTTGCTCGTCCCACGATTGGGCGCTGACCTGCATGAAAGGTTCACGCAGGTTCACGCCGGCGGCGTTGATCAGCACATCGACCGGTGCGCGTGCAGCGGCGTTGGCCGCCGCCGCCTTGAGGGCTTCCACGTTGGTCAGGTCGCACGGCTCAAACGCCGCGTCGATGCCATCGGCTTGCAGGCCCTCGGCCGCGGTAGCGAGTGGCTCACTGCGCCGCGCCACCAGGGTGACGCACGCCCCGGCTAATCCCAGCGCACGCGCCATCGCCACACCGATGCCGGAGTTGCCGCCGGTCACCAGCGCGTGGCGGCCAGCAAGGCTGAACAGGGTTTGAACGTTCATACGGTAGGGTTCATGCTGCGATGGCGGTGCGCATCACACCGTGACCGGCGCGCCCTTGTCAAAGGTCTCGTCCTTGAAGTACTTGTTCAGGCGGTCGTCTGCCGTGCGCGCATGGCCTTCCATGCCTTCGAGGCGCGAGATGCGCGCTGTCACCTGGCCCACGTCACGATTGGCACCGCGGCTCATGCGTTGCCATGTGACTGTCTTGATGAACTTGTGCACTGAGAGCCCGCCCGAATAACGCGCCGCGCCCTTGGTCGGCAAGATGTGGTTCGGGCCCGAGGCCTTGTCGCCATAGGCCACCGTGGTCTCTTCGCCCAGGAACAGCGAGCCGTAGCAGGTGAGGTTCTTGAGCCACCAATCCAGGTCCTCGGCGTGCACTTCAAGGTGCTCGGCCGCGTACTGGTCGGAGATTTTCACGACTTCCTCACGCGAATCGCACAGGATCACTTCGCCGTAATCGCGCCATGCGCAGGCAGCGGCGTCGCGCGCGGTCGGCGGCAGCGTGTCGATCAGGCCAGGAATGCGCGCGATCACGTCACGCGCCAGCGTCTCGCTGGTGGTCATCAGCCACATCGGCGATTCGTGACCGTGCTCGCCCTGGCCCACCAGATCATTGGCGACGATGTAGGGGTCAGACGAGGCGTCGGCGATCACCGCCACCTCCGACGGTCCGGCGAACACGTCGATGCCGACCTTGCCAAACAACATGCGCTTGGCTTCGGCCACAAACTTGTTGCCAGGACCTACGATGATGTCGGCCGGCTTGCCCGTGAACAGGCCATAGGCCAGCGTGGCAATCGCCTGCACGCCGCCCAAGGTCATGATGATGTCGGCACCGGCGACCTTCATCGCATACAGCACCAGCGGATGGATGCCCTCGCCCTTGAAGGGCGTGGAGCAGGCAATGATGGTGGGCACGCCGGCCGCCTTGGCGGTGGCAATGCTCATGTAGGCCGAGGCAATATGCGCGTAGCGCCCGGTCGGCACATAGCAGCCGGCCACGTTGACCGGGATCAGGCGCTGCCCGGCAATCAGGCCGGGGTGCACTTCGGTTTCAAACTCGGTCATCGAGGCGCGCTGCGCGCGCGCGAACTTGGCCACCTGAGCCGCGGCGAATTCAATGTCACGCTTGACCGAAGCGGGAATGTCGCGCGTGCGCGCCTCGATTTCTTCAGGCGTGACGACGATGGCGCCATCCCACTTGTCGAGCTTTTTTGAATAGTCGCGCACCGCCTGCTCGCCATTCTTCTCAATGGTGGCCAGCATTTCTTCGACTACCTTGCGGGCGTTGTCGGCTTCGGTCTCGGGGGTTTTGGCAGCTTTTTTCAGGTAGGTGATCGACATGGCATGAAGTCCAGTGGTTCAAGGGGAAAGGGTCAGACAGCAATCTACGGAAATATCGGTTTAAACACCGAAGATCCGCTCCAGGAGCGGATCTTCAGGCTAGTGCAACAACGCGGCCAGGCGCAGCCGTGCAGCCACCTCGCCTGGTGATGCGCTGGGCCGATCAGTTGGTCCGGTTGGCAAACTCGCGCAGCTTCGGATCGGCGTTCACCATCTTCATGAATTCGTCGGTGATGTAGTCCTTGGTTGCCGGTGCCTCTGGAATCGCGCCGGTGCCCTTGATGAATTCACCGATCTTGCCCATCCAGCCATCGACGTCGGATGCGCCCTTGCTGCGGTCCATGATGCGCAACTGCCCCGCCAGGTCAAAGGTGGGGCGGGTATCGAACTCCTTATTCATCGACGCTTCCGAGATCGTGGTGCCGCCCTGGGCGTAGAACTTGTTCATCATCGCCACGGCTTCCTTGCGGTTGGCTTGGGACCATTTCTGTGCACGCAGAAAAACCGCGAGGAACCTGGCCACGTTCTGCGGCTGCTCCTTGGCGTAGTCGGCACGCACGATCAGCGCGCCCGGCACGATCGCGCCGCTGTCCTTGCCCGAGCAGAGCAGCTTGGCGCCGGATTTTTCTTCCACCGTGTAGATGTTCGGCGCCCACAGACCGGCCAACTCGGCGTTGTTCGATGCGAGCGCCGAGATGATTTCCGCCTGGCCCATGTTGCGCATGATGACGTCGGCCTTTTTCAGGCCGTATTTGGCCAGGCACGACTGCACCGCGTAGTCACCGGTGGAATTGGCGGTGAGCAGGATGGTCTGGCCTTTGAGCGAGGCGGGATTCTTCATGTAGGCATCGGCCTTGTCGCCGCGCACCATCAGCGCGTTGCCGTGCGATTCATCATTGGTGATCCCGATGGTCATGATGTTGAAGCGCACCTTGCCGAGCACCGCAGGCACCGACCCTGTGCCGCCGACATCCCAGGATTTCGAAGCCGAGGCGGCAATTTGCGGCACGCCGGCCGGGAAGGTCGAGAACACCGGCTTCAAGCCCAGCTCGCCCCACCAGTTTTTCTCGGTGGCGATGAAGAAGGGCAGGGCCCAGTAGAGCGCGGGCTGGTAGCTCACCTTGATTTCGGTTTGCGCCCGCGCGGTGACCGGCGCGGTGACAGCCAGTGCCAGCGCGAGTGCCGGCAGGGCGGTGCGAATACGTTTGAACATGGAATCTCCTTGTGCTGTTGTCGAACGGAGTAAAAAGAAGCGGATCTTCTCGTCCGCTGGGTGATATCAATGATCGGCCGGCGCTTGCTGCTCGCGCAGCAGGCGCCAGATGTGGGTGCGCAGATGGACGAATGACGCCTGGTCCATCACGTCTTCAATTTTCTCGAAACGGTCCCAGTTGTCGCCGGCGCGCACACTGGCAACATCCATGATTTCGCGGATCATGCCGGGGCGCCGGCTCATCACCACCACGCGGTCGGCCAGGTACACCGCCTCTTCCACGGCGTGGGTGATGAATAGTACGGTGCGCGGGTTGACGCGTGACAGGCGCACCAGCTCTTCCTGCATGACGACCCTTGTTTGCGCATCGAGCGCGCCGAACGGCTCGTCCATCAGCAGCACCTGCGGTTCGAGCACGTAGGCGCGCGCGATTGCCACGCGCTGCTGCATGCCGCCCGAGAGCTGGTGCGGAAACGCGCTTTCGTAGCCGCCCAGGTTCATCAGCTTGATCACATCGGCCACACGGCGAGTGCGCTCGCCATCAGCGACGCCATTGGCCACCAGGCCAAAGCCGATGTTCTCGGCCACGGTTTTCCAAGGGAACAGCGCGAACTGCTGGAACACCACCGCACGGTCCGGGCCCGGTTCGGTGACCAATTTGCCGCCGACGGCCACGGTGCCGCTCGATGGAAACTCCAGTCCGGCGGCCATGCGCATGCAGGTGGTCTTGCCGCATCCGGAGGGCCCGACGATGGCCACGAACTCCTTGTCACGCACCGTGAGACTAATTTCCTTGAGGGCCGGAAACTCCTGCCCATCGCGCGTGAAGGTGCGTGCCACATTGGTAAAGACAATTTCGCTCATTTGTGCTCCCTCGCGCTGCGCGCGGTCCCTCCGGGAGGGAATTCGCCTTCCTTGGGACGGCCCTGCGGAAGTCTCATGCCGCCCTGCCCCGTTTGCGATTGACGGCAGCTTCAATCTGCCGGATGCCGATGTCGATCAACAACCCCACCACGCCAATGGCGATCATGCCGCTCATCACAATGGCGGTGCTGATGCTGCTTTGCCCCTTGACCATCAGGTAGCCGACGCCGCTGGAGGCGACGATCAGCTCCGCCCCCACCAGCGATTGCCAGCCCAGGCCCGCACTCACGCGCACCCCGGCAATGATCGACGGCACTGCCGCTGGCAGCAGCACCTGGGTGATCATGCGTGCACTCGACAGCCCCAGCATGCGTGCCGCTTCAATCAGATAGGGCTCGACCTGTTTGGCACCGCGGTAGGCATTGACCACGCAGGGCGGAAACGCGCCGGCGAAGATGATCAGCGTCGGCCCGCCAATCCCGGTGCCGAACCACAGCGCGGCAAACGGGACCCAGGCGATCGGTGCGATATAGCGCAGGGCCTCGAACAACGGCGTGACGATCGCATCAAGCGTGCGGAACCAGCCCATCAAGAGGCCCAGCGGCAGGCCGACCAGCACCGCCAGACCGAAGCCGAGCAGATAGCGGCCGATACTGGAAGTCAAATGGGTTTGCAGCGTGTAACCGGCAAACGGAACCTGGGTCAACTTGATGAACTGCAGTACCACGTCGCCGGGGCTCGGCATGAAGGTCCTGGGTATCAACCCGGAGGCGGCAATCGCCCACCACAAGCCAAAAAAGCCGACTAGACCGATGGCATGCAGGCGCCAGCGCGTGCCGGCTTCAAGCGGGGCGCGCGCATCCGTCTTGCTCATAGCCCGGGCAGTTGCCTGGCTCATGCTGTCCTCCAGCGCATCACGCGGTGCTCGATCTTGCCAAGCAGCCAGGTCGAGGTGGCGCCGGACAAGGCTACGAACACCATGCCAGTGAGAATCATCGCCGGGAAAATGTCCTGGGAAGCCACATTGAGCACCGTGCCCAGACCCGACAGCGCCCCCACCAGTTCGGCCGCGACCAGCGTGGTCCACGAGGCCTGCAGCGAGAGTCTGAGGCCGGTGAAAATCAGCGGCGCTGCCGCCGGCACCAGCACACCGAACACGAAGCGCGGGCCGCGCACGCCGAGCATGCGTGCCGCCTCGATCATGAAGGGGTCGATGTTGCGGATCCCCGCATAGGTGTTGATCACCGATGGCACAAACGCCGCAAAGAAGATCACCATGATCTTGGCCGCATCACCCAAGCCCAGCCAGACGATGGCGAGTGGAATCCACGCCAGCGGCGGAATCGGCCGGATGATCAGGAAGATCGGATTGAGCAGCGCCTCGGCGCGCCGGTTCCAGCCCATCAGGAGGCCCAGCGGCACGCCCACCGACACTGCCACCGCAAAGCCCATCAGCACCAGCTTGAAGCTTTGCAGCACGTGCTGGTGGATGCGCGCATCGGCATACCCGGTCATGGTGATCTGCCTGACCGCCTTGCCGAATTCGGCCGGGTTGGGGAAGCGTGCCGTGCTCACCCAGCCGGTGGCCGAGGTAAACAGATACCAGAGCGCCGCCACTACAAAGAGCGTGGCGAGGCTGATGGCAGTGCGTCTGTTCATCGCGCCGGGGTGCCCGCCAGGGTCTGCAACTGCGCCAACAGCGCGTCCGGGATCGTCGTACCGTTTGCGTTGGCAGTGGCCGCGAGTTGATTGCGCCGATAGCCAGGCACGCGCACATCCTCATCGGCCAGCATCGCAGCGAGCAGGGTTTCGACACGCTCGTAATAGACATCGTTGCCGGCCAGCGCGTCGGGGTCGATCACGATGAACGCCTGGCCCAGTTTCGGGCGATTGCCTTCGGCCACGAAGAATGAATCGGCCTCAAAGCCGAATTGCGCGCCAGTGAGTGCCACCACCATCAACTCGACCATCAAGGCAAGCATCGCGCCCTTGGTGCCACCTGCCGGCACCATCATGCCTTCGAGCGCTGCCTTCGCATCGGTGGTGGGCTGACCGTGTTTGTCCAGCGCCCAGCCCAGTGGAATCGCTTCGCCTTTTTGCGCCGCCACCATGATCTTGCCGCGCGCAACCTCCGACAGCGAAAGGTCGATGGAAATTGGTGCGTCGTCCCTGCGCGGGAACACCGCCGCGATCGGGTTGGTACCGAACAGCGCACGCTTGCCACCGGTCATCGGCATGGCCGATGGCGAGTTGCCCATCGCGATACCGGCGCATCCGCTCCTGGCAACGGCCTCCAGGTGACAGGCGGCGACGCCGAAGTGGTGGCTGTTGGTCACCCCGGCGATAGCCACGCCGAACTCGCGCGCGCGGCTGATGGCCTCGGTAATGGCCAGATCACAGGCGGGAAACGCCAGGCCGTTGCCGGCGTCGACCAGCACCGCGCCGCCCTTGGCGCGCGCCACGCTGGCTACCGCGTTGCCATCAGCACGGCCGTTTTTCAGGAACCCGGCGTACTGCGGCACCCTTGAGACGCCATGCGAAGCCAGGCCTTGCGCGTCGGCGGCGACCAGTGCACGGGCGGTGGAAGCGGCCATTGCCGCACTGGCGCCGGCACGTTCAAGCGCTGCTTGCGCCAGGCGGCTCAGCTCGGGAATTTGTATGTGTGCCATGTCGCAGGGTGTCAGTCGGGTTTGATGCCCGCGTCCTTGACCAGCTTGGTCCAGCGCGTGCCTTCATCATTCAGGAACTTGGTGAATTCTTCCGGCGTTCCGCCTTCGGCGAAGGCATAGGCCTTCTGCAGGCGGTCGACCACATCCGGCGCCTTCAGAGCCTTGTTGATTTCCTCGTTGAAGCGCCGCACAACTGCTGGCGGTGTACCGGCCGGCGCGACGAACCCAAACCATCCGGAGCCACCGACCACATCGCCAAAGCCGCTCTCGGCTAAGGTTGGCACGTTCGGCACGTCATCGAGCCGCTTGGTCGAAGTGACAGCCAACGCCTTGAGCTTGCCTGTTTTTACATGCGGCACCAGCAGCGCCGGCGCACCAAAAAACACCTGCACCTGGCCGGCGATCACGTCGGTGATCGCCGGCGGCTGGCCCCGGTAGGGGATCGGCACGATGAAGATCTTGCGCGACATTTTCAGAAACTCCACCGGCAAGTGATTGGTCGAGCCCGCGCCGGCATGGGCGTAGTTGAGCTTGCCGGGGCTCCTGCGTGCCAGGTCGACCAGCTCCTTCATTGATGACACCGGCAGTGAGGGTGGCACCACCGCAATGTTGGGCGCATTGGCAAACATGCCAACCGCGACAAAGTCGCGGCGCAGGTCGTACTTGAATTGCGGGTTGATCAAGGGCCCGACGGCGGTGGTGATGGTGGCGACCAGGAAGGTGTAACCATCGGGTACCGCCGTGGCAACCGACTCGGTGCCCACCAGCGCACCCGCGCCTGGCTTGGCCTCGACGATGATCGGTGAGCCCCAGTTGGCGGCAATCTTGTCGGTGATCGTGCGGGCCAGAATGTCGACAATGCCGCCTGCCGGAAACGGTACCACCACGCGTACCGGTTTGGCCGGGTAGGTTTGTGCCTGCAAGGGCGCGGCGGCGAGCAACAGGGCGCCCATCAGTAGGGACGTGACGCGTTTCAAAGCGGTCGATGCTTTCATGGATGCTCCGGCGGCAACGGGTAGGCGGGGTTGAGCTCTCAGGCCTTGCGTGGCGTATCCGGTGCCGTTGTAGGCACAAACGGAAAACGCGCCTTGGCCTTGGTGGCCGTGGTGCTGGTGGTGGCCACGCTGCGCACGTATTGCCTGGATGCATCCTTGCGCACCTGGTAGTCCCAAGGGGTGTGCACGCCCTTGATGAGCGTGCTGTGCAGGAACAGGCGCCTGCGCTGGCTTGCCAGCACCCGCGCCTTGACCGTGGCCGGGGCGAAGCGGGCTTCGATCTCGTCAAACATTTGCTTGGCCAAGTCGGTGAACGCGGGCTCCCGACAAAGGTTGCGCAACTCGCGCGGGTCGCTCTCCATGTCGAACAGCATTCCCGGGTCACCCTCGCAATGGACGTACTTGTATTTGCCCTTGCGCAGAATGAAGGCCGGGGCATACACGCCTTCGCTGGTGAATTCGATCAGGGCTTCATCGGTCCATCCGGTGTCCGTGCCATGCAACCAGGCCGCAAGGCTGCGGCCGTCGCAGTGGTCGGCCAGCTCCGGCGGCTTGCGATCGGTTGCCAGGTCGAGCAGGGTGGGCAACAGGTCGACCAGTCCGCAGTTGGCGCCGACCCGCTGGCCGCTCTTGGCGCCAGGCGCGCTGATGATCAGCGGCACCTTGATCGATTGCTCGTAGGGGTTGAACTTGTACCACATGCCTCTCTCGCCCAGCATGTCGCCGTGGTCGGCGGTAAACACGACGACGGTGTTGTCGCGTGCCCCGGTTTTTTCGAGGGCGTCGAGCAACATGCCGACCTTGCGGTCAACGTAGCTGACCATGCCGTAGTAGGCATGGCGCGCCGAGCGGATGTGCGCATCGGTGACGATGTGCTCGTCCTGGCGGATCAGCTTGTAGTAACGCTGGCTCCAGGGGTCGCGCTTCTCGAACGGAATGAAGGGCACCGCCGGCATGTCGATGTCGGCATCGTCGTAGAGATCCCAGTACTCCTGCGAAATCGTGAACGGATTGTGCGGGTGGGTGAACGAGGACACCAGCAGGAACGGGTTGCCTTCGGGGCGGCGCGCATGGTCGTACAGCCATTGCACCGACTGGTTGGCGACGTCGTCGTCATAATCCATCTGCAGGGAGCGTACGCACAGTCCCGATTCGACGATGCCGCGCATGCTCATCTGGCTCGGCGCATAGGGTTCCACCTGGCGGGCCCAGTCGGCGGTCCAGCCGAAATCGGCGGGATAGATGTCGGTGGTGACCCGCTCCTCGAACCCGTGCAGCTGATCCGGGCCGACGAAGTGCATCTTTCCCGACAGGCAGGTGTCGTAGCCCAGGGAGCGCAGGTAGTGCGCGAAGGTCGGCACCGCGGCCGGGAATTCGGAGGCGTTGTCGAATGCACCGATGCGCGAAGACCATTGCCCCGACATCATGGCGAAACGTGACGAAGCGCAGATCGGGTTCGGCGAATAGGCATTCTCGAACACCGCGCCCTGCGCGGCGAGGCGGTCGAGGTTGGGTGTCTTGACCAGCTTGTGGCCGTAGGCCGCAAGCGCGCTGGCGGCGAGCTGGTCGGCCATGATGAACAGGATGTTGGGGCGGTTTTTCATCAAGACTCCGAATAATGCGGTTGACTCCAGTGTTGCGGAAAACTGCTGATTCTCACTGGCGCTGGCATTGCCTAGCTATGTGACAAGTTCTCCAGAAACTCGCTGACGCGTGCGGTGATCATCCCCGAGACCCGCGTGTTTGCTTCTTTGGTGAGGCCGGCGATGTGCGGTGTCAACACAAGATTGGCAACCCCGGCGTCGACCGCGCGCGCCAAGGGCGTGACAGCCGGTAAAGGCTCCTTGGCATAGACATCAATGGCCGCGCCACCCAGATGACCATCAATCAACGCCTGTGCCAGGGCTTCCTCGTCGATGACGCCGCCGCGCGCGGTATTGATCAGGATCGCCCCGTTGCGCATCTTGGCGATACGCGCCGCGTTGAAGAAATTGCGTGTGCTTTCCACCAGCGGCACATGCAGGGTCACCACATGCGCCTCGCCACAAAGGGCATCGAGTGAAACGCTGGCAACGCCCAAGCTTTGCCAGACCGGGTCCTCCGGCTTCACGTAAGGGTCCCAGGCGATCACCTGCATGCCAAGCCCAAGGCCTAAGCGCGCGGTGATGCGACCGATTTCACCGAAACCGACGATACCGAGCGTTTTGCCGTGGGTCTCGAGGCCGGTCGAGAGCTTGACCTTTTGCCAGTCGCCGGCGGCGGTGGGTTTGGTGGATTGAAACGCACCGCGCAACAACATCATGGCAGTGCCGATCACATACTCGGCCACCGACAGCGCATTGGCGCCGCTGGCCGGATAGACGGTGATGCCGCGCTCCTGGCACAGTGCCATGTCGATGTTGTCGAGACCAACACCGAGGCGTCCCACCACTTTCAGCTTCGGCGCGGCATCCAGCACCTCGCGATTGACCTGGGTCAGGTTGCGCACGATCAGTGCCGGCACGTCGGCCACCGCGGCCAAGAGCTGCGGTCGCTTGTGCACATAGTCCGGCTGGTAGTTGACCTCGAACTTCGCCCGCAACGCGTCGACCGCGGGCGCGTCCATGAATTCGGTGATCAGTATCTTGTGTGTCATGGCACGCGCTTTGTCATTCCCGCGCAGGCGGGAATCCAGGTTCTAGGTTGAGAGGCTGGATTCCCGCTCCCCGATCGAGTCGAGGACAAGCTGCGCGGGATTCGCAGCGTCTATGCGTCAGGCGCTTTCGTACAACCGGGTCAGCACGAACTCGCGATGCCCGAGCGCCTCGGCAGCCGTGAGGCGGCCATTGGCAGTACGCAGCATGCAGTCGAGCAGTGCGTCGCCGGCCCCTTCAAGGGTCAGCTCGGACTGCAGCAATGCCGAGGTGTCCACGTCCACATGCTCGCTCATCAGGCGCACGGTGCGCGGATTGGCGCAGATCTTGATCACCGGCAGGATCGGGTTGCCGATCACATTGCCTTGACCGGTGGGGAAGAAATGCACCGCAAAGCCCGAGGCGGCGCACAGGGTCACCATCTCGGCCGCCGCACTTGACGAATCCATGAACCACAGGCCCGGATGGGTCGGCATTTCTGCCTTGTCGATGACGCCATCGACCGTGCATTTCTTGCCGATTTTCTGGATGTTGCCCAGCGCCTTTTCCTCGATCGTGGTGAGGCCGCCGGCGATGTTGCCCTTGGTCGGCTGGCTGTCCGACAGATCGCTGGTCTTGTGGCGGTTGATCAGGTCCTGGTAGCGGTTGAACATGAACATGAACTGCTCGCGTACCTTGTCGTTCGCACAGCGTGCCGCCACGATCGATTCGCCGCCGGTGATCTCCGATGTTTCACCGAAGCACAGGTAGTTGCCCAGCGGGTGCAGCTTGTCGAAGGCCGCGCCCACGGTGGGGTTGGCGCCGCAGCCGGAGGTGGTGTCGGATTCGCCGCACTTGGTGGAAACCCACAATTCGTGGATCGGGCACTCCTCGCGCTGCTTCTCGCTGGCCCACTGCACGTATTCCTTGGCCATCTTGCTGGCCTTCTTGATGGTCTCGTGGTCGCCATAGCCTTCGATGCCGAAGCCGACCACGGGCTTGCCGGTGGCAGCGATGGCGTCGACGATCTTCTTGGTCCAGCCGTCTTCGATGCCGATCACCACCACCGCCGCCACGTTCGGGTTTGAGCCGGTGCCGATCAGGGTGCGGAAATGCAGTTCCAGGTCGGCGCCGAACTGCAGGCGGCCGTAGGGGTGCGGAATCGCGATCGTGCCCTTGATGTTGTAGGCCACCGCTTCGCAGGCAGCATTGGAGAGGTCATCCACCGGCAGGATGATGACGTGGTTACGCACACCGACGCGGCCGTTCTCGCGGCGGTAGCCCATGAAAGTCGTGTTCTTGGAAATCATTTTTTCACCACCGCTTGGTTTTGATGTTGTGTACGTGGGCATGCTCGCCCGCCTTCATGTCCTTGACCACCTTGCCGATATCGACGCCGTACTTGATCACGGTGTCGCCGGTTTTCATGTCCTTCAACGCGATCTTGTGGCCGATCGGAATATCCTGCGCCGCGGTCATCTGGATGTGGCGGTTGTCGTCCATGATCCAGCCGCGCAGCTGCATGCCGGCCTGGATGCCTTCGACAACCACGACCGCTACGGTGTCGGCGGCGTCGTGCAAAACGAAGTGGTTCACTTGGGGGTTCCTTGCGGGTTGGGGGAAACGGGGGCAAGAGTACTCCTGCCCGGACAGTCAAGTC
This sequence comes from Burkholderiales bacterium, assembly GCA_031423955.1. GTDB lineage: Bacteria > Pseudomonadota > Gammaproteobacteria > Burkholderiales > JAEUOS01 > JAEUOS01. The sequence goes on along the minus strand of JANPGJ010000322.1, from coordinate 27,665 downwards.
AACTAGATGACTTGGTTGAATTTTGGCCAAGCGCCTGCTAGACTCCGGGCTCAATCAGCCAGCCGGACCCCGCCTTGGCCACCCGCTCCACCGAAACCGCATTGCCGCGCCAGACGCCCTCGGGCTTGTTGGCCGGTGCCTCGTTCGCCGGCCCCGCCTATCGCGAGATTGCGCGTGCGATGACGCGCCGACTGGCGCAGGGCACCTGGATGCCGGGCGAGGCGATTCCTTCGGAGGTGCGCTTGAAGGAGGAGTTCGGCGTCGCCATCGGCACCATCCGCAAGGCGGTCGACGAACTGGTGGCGCAGAACATGCTGGTGCGCCAGCAGGGGCGCGGCACTTTCGTTGCAACGCACAATCGGGATCGCCTGCTGTTTCATTTTTTTCATGTCGAACGGCAGGATGGCTACAAGGAGTATCCGGACGTCCGCCTGCATGACTTCGAGCGCATTCGCTTGAATCGCGAAGTGGCTGCAAAACTGGGCATGCACGAGGGCGATCGCGCAGTACGTTTTCGCAATACCCTGGCGCTCGAAGGCAAGCCCCTGATGCAGGACGACATCACCCTGCCGGAGTCGCTGTTTCCGCGCCTGACCGAAAAGAAGCTGCGCGAACGCCCCGGCACGCTCTACAACCTGTATCAGGACGACTACCGCATCAACGTGGTGCGCACCGCGCAGCGTTTGTCCGCCACCATCGTGCCGAAGGATGTTGCCCGGGCGCTCGACTTGCCTGCCGGCCTGCCGGTATTGGTGATCCGCCGCGTCGCCTTCGCTTATCACGACCGCCCGGTCGAATTCCGCATTTCCTACGTCGATACCCGCAGCCACGACTATGTCGGCGACACGCACCGCTAGCCGATGAGCGCCTGGATGCCCTGGCGGGCCTGGCAGCACCGTGTCAGTCGCGCGAGTCTGCGGCAAGATGCCATCGCCGGCCTGACCGGCGCGTTGATCGTGTTGCCGCAGGGCATTGCCTATGCGGCAATCGCCGGCTTGCCGCCGGAATACGGACTGTACTGCGCGATCGGCCCGGCGTTGGTGGCGGCGCTGTTTGGCTCCAGCTGGCACCTGGTGTCCGGCCCGACGGCGGCGATCTCGATCGTGGTGTTTTCCGCGCTGGCGCCGCTGGCCGCGCCGGGCAGCCCACAGTACATCCTGTTGGCGCTGACCCTGGGCTTTCTGGTGGGGGCGATCCAGTTGGGCATCGGCCTGGCCCGCCTGGGCCGGCTCGCACACCATATCTCGCACAGCGTGGTGGTCGGCTTTACCAGTGGCGCGGCCTTCCTGATCGCAGCCAGCCAGTTGAAGCATTTCTTCGGGCTCAAGGGCGTCACCGCCAGCGGATTTTTCGGACAGCTATCGCAAACGATGACCTTGTTGCCGCAGGCGCAATTGCAGATCGCCGCGGTCGGCGCGCTGGCGCTGGGCGCGGCGATCGCATCGCGCTGGATCCATCGCGGCATACCGCACATGATCGTCGGCATGGTGGCGGCAGGCTTTCTCGCAGCCGTGCTGGGTGGCGTGCCGACGGTGGGTGAATTGCCGGCCGCCTTGCCGCGCCTCTCGGTCCCCAGTTTCGAGCTGGCGGTCTGGTCGCAACTGGGCATCAGCGCCGCGATCATCGCCGTGCTCGCGCTGACCGAGGCGATCGCGATCGCCCGCTCGGTGGCCCTGCGCTCGGGCCAGACGATCGACAGCAACCAGGAAGTAGTGGGCCAGGGCTTGTCGAACCTGGTTGGCAGCTTTCTCTCCGGCTACCCGTCTTCGGGCTCGTTCACCCGCAGCGGGCTCAACTACGATGCCGGTGCGAAAACCCCGCTGGCCGCGGTGTTCGCGTCGCTGTTCCTGATGATCATCCTGGCCTTGATCGCGCGCTGGATCACCTACCTGCCAATGGCGGCGATGGCCGGCATCCTGTTCCTGGTGGCCTGGGGCCTGATCGACCGCAAGGAAATCGCCGCCATTTTTCGCGGGCCGCGCCATGAGCAGGTGGTGTTGCTGGTGACCCTCGTGGCGACTCTGGTGGTGCAACTGGAGTACGCGGTGTTCATCGGCATCGCGGTGTCGCTGCTGTTGCGTCGCTTCGGCTTTTCCGCCGAGGATGAGCATGGGCACGGGACGGATTGACCGTTTTCTTCAACAGAGATCCATTGCCGGCATTGCATGCGCACCAACACTTATGGGAGCATGCTCTCGCGAGGCCAGCTGACACTGGCACGCCGATTGCTTGCGTGAATGCTGGTTCTTTACGCTTTCCCCTTGAGTTCAATTCCAATCGGTTGCCCGGCATGGATCAGCCAAAAACCCAAAAAGGAGCTTCTATGAAACGTCGTGACCTACTCGCCGCTGGCGCCACCCTGTTGGCCGCGCCTGCCTTTGTGCGCGCCCAAAGCCCAGCCTGGCCCACGCGCGGCACGATCCGCTTGATCGCGCAGTTCCCTCCGGGGGGATTGGTCGATACTGTTTCGCGCCTGATGGCGCCACACCTTTCGCAAGCGCTGGGGCAGTCAGTGGTGGTGGAGAATCGCCCAGGGGCCGGTGGCCTGGTGGGCACTGACTATGCCTCGAAGCAGGCGCCCGATGGTTACAACTTGCTGGTGAGCCATGCCTCGGTGCACGTCTATGCCACCGCCACGCGGCGCACGATGCCGTTCGACCCGGTCGGCGACTTTACCCATATTGGCATGCTGGTTGAAGCGCCGATGGTGCTGCTCGTGCGTCCGGCATCACCGTTCCAGACACTCGACCAGTATGTCACCGCCGCCAGAACCAAACCGGTGCGCTACGGTTCCTCGGGCATCGGTTCGGCCAATCATCTGTTTGGTGAAATGCTGAAGATCGAAGGGCGTGCGCCGCAACATGACCACATTCCTTACCAAGGCAGCGCGCCAGCCATGCTCGATCTGCTGGGTGGGCAGATCGACAGCCTGCTCGACCCGATCACCACCAATGTGGCGCAACTGAAGGGCGGCTCGTTGCGCGCGCTGGCAGTCTCGACGCCGGCCCGCCTGCCGGCCTTGCCGAACATTCCCACTTTCGCCGAAGCCGGTTATCCCAAACTCACCGGTTCGCAGTGGCTGGGATTGTCGGCACCCAAGGGCTTGCCCGCGCCGATTGTGCAGCGCTTGAGCACCCTGATCCCCGAAATCTTCGCCAAACCCGACATGGTGGCCAAGCTCGAAGATTTGCAAACCCTGCCGCGCAAGACGCCGGTGCTGGGCAATGAGTTTGTGCAGCTCATCATCAGCCAGATCGAAACCTGGCGCGGCGTTGCCAAACTGGCCAATGTGGAGGTCATCAGCTAAGGCCGGAGCTGTTTACCTGATGAGCTTCTTTATCCATTGCGTTTGTTTGAGGCAGGGATTGCCGAGTCCCTGCTGCGGGATGGGTTGCTGGGCAAATGCGATTGGAAACTCTCATGCGCTGATTTGACGAAGTCAGGGCATGAGCTTGGATCTCGATCACGCCGAGGACTTTTCCTTGGGTTCTTTCCGCCACGTGTTGGCAGAACCCCAATCCCCTGGCGGTCCCGGACATCTGGCAGGCGGCGCCTGATTGTCCGGGCGCGTTTATGGATTGCGCGCTCCGTAGTTTTACTTCATCGCAAACGGCGAACTGCACTTGACGTCCAACCAGGTCGCCGCCTATGGCGCGTCTTCGGCGTACAGATTCCTGACACCGTGCTCGGCACACGCTGCGATGATCAGCGCGTGCCAATACTGCGCTTGTCGTCGCGCAGCCAGCTTCAGTGCCGCGACATGCGCGGTTAACTTGGAAGGCAGCGCCGGCATGAGCGCGGAAAAAGCTTCCACGGCCGCACGTGCTTCTTGCCTCGTCTTGTTCCGCCGGCGTGTCATTACTGCGAAGAACTCGCCGTACACCTGGGCAGGGATGGGCCAGCCCGCGTTGGCCGCGCGAGAAAGGATGCTTCTGGCCGCCGCTTCCTTCCTTCCTTCCGATGCGCTGACGGCATAGATCAGCACATTGGTGTGCAGAGCATTCATTCGTCGTAGGCTTCGCTGCGTACGAACTTGTCCTTGAATGCGTGAGGATGAGCATGGGCCTGGGTCTGGGTCGGATTGACGGCATCGTTTGCGGCAATCCATCGCCTGAGCCTTGGCGCGACATCCGCGTGCGTGAGACGCGGCTGTCATTGCCATTCCATGCGGTGTTTTCTTGTGTGCCAGGCGCACCAAGCTAAACGCCAATCCCACTCCAGGCCAGCACATGCACGCCGTCAGTGAAATACGAGTCGCGTCCGCCGTGCACCAATATCGGTGTGCCGGCGTCGGCGCCTGCGTAATGCCGCCAGCGGTCAATGCCACGCAGCCAGTCTGGTGAAAATGTGGCTCCTGACTTGATTTCCACCGCATGCAGCGTGCCACCTTGCTCGAACAGCAAGTCGACTTCGGTACCATGGTTGTCGCGCCAGAAATAGATGTCGGCTGGCAGGCCTCGGTTCCAGCGATGCATGAGGGTTTGTGCCACCACCCAGGATTCGAAAATGGCGCCGCGCATCGCGTGAGTAGCCAACGTCGACGGGCTATCGATGCGCAATAGATGACATAGCAGGCCGCTGTCCAGGAAATACAGCTTGGGCATCTTGACCAGGCGTTTGCCGAAGTTGCGATGATGGGGTTGCAGCAAGTAAACCAGATAGCTTGCTTCCAGCACGGTAAGCCAGTTGCGCGCCGCCGTGTGGCTTATGCCGCAATCCGATGCCAGCGCCGACAGGTTGAGCAACTGTCCGGTGCGCGCCGCGCACATCAGCACGAAGCGCCGGAACAGCGACAGGTTGGCGACCGCCAGCACCTGGCGCACGTCGCGCTCGATATAGGTTGAAGTGTAGGCACTGAACCACAGGCGCGGGTCGTCGAGCTGGCGGCGGCCGTCGAACAGTGCCGGATATCCACCTGTCCAGAGCGCCGTCTCGAGGGTCCTGGGCGCCATCCCGGCTTGCTTCATTTCAGGAAGCGACAGCGGCAGTAGCTGCAGCAAACCTACGCGCCCGGCCAGCGATTGTGTGATTTGCGCGACCAGGCCAAACTGCTGTGAACCGGTGATCACGAATTCGCCCATGCGCCCTTTTTCGTCCACCACTCCCTGCAGATACGAAAGCAGTTCAGGGCAGCGTTGCACCTCGTCCAGCACGGCGCCATCCGGAAGATGCGCCAGGAATTGCCGCGGATCCACCAAGGCACGTTGCCTTGTCTCCAGGTCCTCGAACGAGAAATAAGGCTTGTCCGCGAACACCAGCCTTGCCAGCGTGGTCTTGCCGGACTGGCGCGGTCCGGTGAGGGCGACAATTGGAAAACCTTTGGCTAGTTGCCGTAGTAGCACGCTGGATTGGCGCTCGATCATTTGTACAATGTGAATTTACGAAAATAATATTGTACAGAAATTGCAAAGCTTGAAATGGTGTCGCATCTCGCTCCGACGCTTTGCGTCCTCTTAAGGGCCCTTCGCGCGCCAGCGTGCGCAGTGTGACACTTCACCGCGCGCTCTGATAGGATCATTGTTTGGGCGCCGGGAGCCTGGAGCCTGTCATGACCATCACATTGCAATCATCGGGAATCGAGCGCCTGGGTTTGGAAGACCGGCTCGCATTGATTGATCAGTTGTGGGATAGCAGCAACGCCGCGGGCGGACCACCCCTCACGGACGCACAGCGCCTTGAATTGGACAGGCGACTGGCGGATCATGAAGCGAGTGGCGATGATGTTGTTGGCTGGGACGAGGTGAAGCGATCGATTGCTGAGCGACTCAAGTAGTGAGTCTGCCGGTAGTCTTCAGGCGCGCAGCGCGAAGTGAGTTCGACGACGCGGCGTTGCGCTACGAAGCCGGTTGCGCCAGTGTGGGGGCGGCCTTAGTCACTGCGATTGATCAAGCCGTTGCGCTCGCAGCGGAGAATCCACTGCGCCATCCGGTCATTCACAGGAACCTTCGACGGGTACGCGCACGACGGTTTCCGTACAGTGTGTTTTACTTGGCCGAGAAGCAGCGCGTTGTAGTGCTGGCGACATTTCACGCGAGCCGCAGTCACGCAGTCTGGCAGGCACGTGGCTAATTGAACACCTGTCGGAACGGAGACTATCGATCGATAGTTCGTCTTCCGATGACAAGTGCACCAATGCTCGCCGCAACACCCGAAACCGATACAGCACGGCGCTACCGTTTCACAGTTTTCTCGCCGCAACATGTAAAGAATGGAGCAACCATGATCATCGTCCACCACCTCAACGAATCGCGCTCGCAACGCATCCTCTGGCTGCTGGAGGAAGTCGGCGTGCCCTATGAGATTCGGCACTACGCGCGCGATGCCAACACGCGTCTGGCGCCGCCGGCATTGAAGCAGGTGCACCCGTTGGGTAAATCGCCGGTGCTTGAGGCCGACGGCCTGACCTTGATCGAATCTGGTGCCATTGTCGACTACATCATCCGTCGCCACGGCAGCAGCCTGCGGCCTGCGCCCGACTCCGCCGATTTCGAGGCCTACCAGCAGTGGCTGCACTACGCCGAGGGCTCGGCGATGCTGCCCCTGTTGCTCAAGCTCTATGTTTCACGGCTGGGCGACGCCGGCGCGCCGCTGCAACCGCGCATCGAAAGCGAACTGGCCAACCATCTGGGCTATGTCGATCACGCCCTTGCAGGGCGCGAATGGCTGGTCGCCGATACCTTCAGCGGGGCGGACGTGCAGATGAGCTTTGTCGGCGAAGCCGCGCGCGGCCTGCGCGCGAGCTATCCGAACATGGATGCCTGGGTGCGGCGCTTCCAGGCGCGACCGGCGTATCGGCGCGCGCTCGAGCGGGGTGGGCCGTACTCGATGGCCAGTTAGGTTGGCGCAGCAGGCGCATCACGAACCTGGCTTCGCGCCTGACTAGACCCTTCTGGCCGCCGCGCAGGATTATCCGGAGCTGCTTGCAACCGGCGTCATGAATTGCGCGCCCAGGTGCCCCACCTTCACATAGATCAGCGCGCCTTCGGCGCCGGTGAAGGGCGTGTGCTTGCTCATGCGAGGGTTACGCAGCCAGCTTCCCTGTTCGTAGCGGCCATGTTCATCCTGAAATACGCCTTCGAGCACCAGAATTTCTTCGCCGCCCGTGTGGGTGTGGGTATTGAAGCGAGTGTTCGGCGCCCAGCGCACGAGTGCTGTGCTGACGCCATCGTGCTCATGCAGCGGCATGACGGTCAGGCCCGGTACCATGCCCTGGCGCCATGGCTCGGTGCGGGTATCGATGCGCACTGGTTCGAGATCCTGCGCGGCGAACTGCCAAAGCTTTACGAACAATACGCAACCCTCACGCGAGAACGGGGCGTGCGCTGTGCCCGGCGGGTTGCGTATGTAGGTGCCTGCGGGGTAGTCGCCGTATTGGTCTGAAAACACGCCCTCGAGCACCAGGAACTCCTCGCCGCCATGATGGGTATGGCTCGCGAAATTCGAGCCGGCGGCGTAGCGCACCACGCTGGTGGCGCGCGCGACCTCGCCGCCTACACGGTCGAGCATGTGGCGCGCAACGCCCGGCATGGGCGAGTCTTGCCAGGTTCCGGAGTTGGGCGGCGGCAGCGCTACGCGCCGGTCGAAATCGGCGTTGAGGAGAGCAGTGGTCATGTGCATCCATGCCGGGTAAGAGTATCGGAGATCTGAATGATATTCCCGATCACGCTGGCAACTCCTTGCGGCGCCGGGCGACAGCGAACCTCGCTTGATTCACCGCGCCTTGTACCGGCGCTCGAGGCCGGCGGAAATTCCTATTGCTTGATTCCCCGGCCCGTCTGGCGGATTTTTCCGCTGCCGGCGCTGCAAAAGGAAAGAAAACGCAGCACGCCAGGACTCAAGCGCCGGTCGCGGTGTGTCACGATCGAGAGGTCGCGGGTCGGCGCCTTGATCGCGCTCTTCAGTTCCACCAGTGTCCCGGCCACCAACGCATCGGCCACCGTGTGGCGTGACAGGCAACTGATGCCGGCGCCGGCCATCACCGCGAGACGCACCGCTTCAGAGGAGCCTAGTTCCATCGTCGGCCGCGGCCAGCCGATTTCCTTGAGCAGTAGTTGATCGACCGTCTCGCGGGTGCCGGAACCGGGTTCGCGGACGATCCACTCGGCCGCCGCCAGCGCCGCCCCGCTGGCGCGCCGCCCGACAAGTGGATGCTGCGGGCTGGCGCAGATCACCATCTGGTCGCGCATCCAGGTCTGCAGTCGCAGATCTTCGTGCTGCACGCTCCCTTCGACAAAGCCCGCATCGACGTCGAAATGCAGCACTGCCTCGGCCACGTCGCGGGTGTTGCCGATGCGCAGTTGCACATAGGCTGCGGAATGCTCGGCACGCCAGCGCGCGATCAGCGGCGGCAGCAGATGGTTACCGATGGTGAGGCTGGCAGCCAGGCGCAGCGGCGCCGCCAGCTCGTCGGCGAACGCGCTTTCGATCTCGTCTGCGTGATCCAGCAGGGCGATTGCACGCGGCAGAAGGCGCGCGCCGTTGGCGTTCAACACCAGCCGCTTGCCGGCACGGTCGAACAGCGGCTGACCGAGGCGGACCTCAAGCTCGGCCAAGGCCATGCTGGCGGCCGACTGTGAGCGCGCGAGGCGGTCGGCGGCGGCGCGCACGCCGCCGTCGCGCGCGATAGCCACGAAAACTTCCAGTTGCTGAAGGGAGGGTCTCAAGTCGATTGCCCAGTTGATCAGTTTTACTGATTATATCGATCAAATTTATCCGCTTTTCCAAAATACCCCATCTGTCTATGCTCAGAACTTCCGGGCATTTGCCCGCATGTGCCACAACAACCGCGAGCACCCAGGCCTTGAACCACGCTGATCCGGTAGGCATCACCCAGGCGCTCGACGCCGACAACGCCGTCAAGACCACCACCTGCTACATGTGCGCTTGCCGCTGCGGCATCAAGGTGCACGTGCGCGAGGGCGAGGTGCGCTATATCGAGGGCAACCCGGCGCACCCACTCAACAAGGGCGTGATCTGCGCCAAGGGCGCCTCGGGCATCATGAAGCAGGTGTCGCCGGCCCGGCTGACCAAGCCCTTGCTGCGCAAGCCCGGCAGCGATCGCGGCGCCGGCGAATTCGAGGCGATCTCGTGGGAGCGGGCGTTCGACATTCTCGGCGAGCGGCTGGCAAAGATTCGTGCGACTGACCCGAAGAAATTCGCGCTCTTCACCGGGCGCGACCAGATGCAGGCGCTGACCGGTTTGTTCGCGCGCCAGTTCGGCACCCCCAACTACGCGGCGCACGGCGGCTTCTGTTCGGTCAATATGGCCGCCGGCATGATCTACACCATCGGTGGCAGCTTCTGGGAATTCGGCGGCCCCGATCTCGAGCGTGCCAAGCTGTTTGTGATGATCGGCACTGCCGAGGATCACCATTCGAACCCTTTGAAGATCGCGATCTCGAAGTTCAAGCGCGATGGCGGTCGCTTCATCTCGATCAACCCGGTGCGCACCGGCTACTCGGCGATCGCCGATGAATGGATTCCGATCAAACCCGGCACCGATGGCGCGCTGATGATGGCCTTGCTGCATGAGGTGATCGGCAGCGACCTGATCGATCATGCCTTCCTCAAGCGTTACACCAACGCACCGCAACTGGTGGTCGAGGACGATGGCGAGCGACAGGGCCTGTTCGCGTTCGACCCGGCTGCCGGTCCGCCGGGCGACGGCCGCAACCCGCATAACAAGCTGGTGTGGGACAAGGTCAGCGGCAGCGTGATGGCGGCCTATCCGCAAGGCATTGCCGATGGCGCGGACCCGGCCCTTGAAGGTCGCTACACCCTGGCCGACGGTACCCGGGTGGTGCCCTCGTTCCAGTTGCTGCGCGAGCGCGTCGCGCCTTGTACGCCGCAGTGGGCGGAGACCATCACCGGTATTCCCGCGGCGCGCATCAGTAAGCTCGCTCGCGAGTTGGGCGAAACCGCGTTGAAGCAGGCATTCGAGTTGCCGATCCCGTGGACCGACGCCTGGGGCAAGGAGCACCCGACCACCGTCGGCCGGCCGCTCGCATTCCACGCCATGCGCGGCCTGGCGGCGCATTCCAACGGTTTCCAGACCGTGCGTGCGCTGGCGGTGCTGATGAGCGTGCTGGGCACCATCGATGTACCCGGCGGCTTTCGCCACAAGGCGCCGTATCCGCGCCACATCGTGCCCAACTATCGCGCCTTCAACGATCCCGGCATGATCAAGCCGAACACGCCCCTGAATGCCGCGCCGCTCGGTTTCCCGGCCGGCCCGGACGAACTGGCGATCAACCCTGACGGCACGCCGATCCGCATCGACCATGCGTTCTCGTGGGAACACCCGCTCTCCGCCCACGGCATGATGCACAACGTCATCACCAACGCCACCAAGGGGGACCCCTACCGGCTCGATACGCTGATGATCTTCATGGCCAACATGGCATGGAACTCGACCATGAACACCATGGCCGTGCGCGAGATGTTGAACCGCAAGGACGAGGCCGGTGAATACCTGATTCCCTTCCTGGTGGTGTGCGACGCCTTTCAAAGCGAGACCGTGGCCTTCGCCGACCTGGTGCTGCCGGACACCACCTATCTCGAACGGCATGACGTGATGAGCATGCTCGACCGGCCGATTTCCGAATTCGATGGCCCGGTCGACTCGGTGCGCATTCCGGTGGTGCCGCCCAAGGGCGAGTGCAAACCGTTCCAGGAGGTGTTGATCGAACTTGCCGGGCGGCTCAATTTTCCGGCCTTCACTACGCCTGAGGGCGGGCGCAAGTTTCGCGACTACCCCGATTTCGTCGTCAATTTCGAGGCGCAGCCGGGCATCGGCTTCCTGATGGGCTGGCGCGGCAAGGACGGCACCGAGCACCTGCGCGGCGCACCCAATCCAAGGCAGTGGGAGATGTACGAAAAGAACAATTGCGTGTTCCAGCACCACCTGCCGGAGAACATGCATTACATGCGCAACTGGAACCGCGCCTACCTTGATTTCGCCAAGGAAAAAGGCTGGCGCCAGCGCAACGACCCGGTTCAACTGGCGCTCTATTCCGACACCCTGCAAAGCTTTCGCCTGGCGGCGCAGGGCAAGACCTCGGGTCGCGTGCCGCCCCCCGAACTGCGCGAGCGCATCGCCACCTATTTCGACCCGCTGCCCTTCTGGTATGCGCCGCTCGAGGATGCGGCCAGCGATACCGCCACCTATCCCTTGAACGCCATCACGCAGCGGCCGATGGCGATGTACCACTCGTGGGATTCGCAGAATGCCTGGCTGCGCCAGATCCACAGTCACAACACCCTGCAGGTCAATCCGCTGACCGCCGCCGCGGCCGGCATCGCCGATGGCGGCTGGTGCTGGGTCGAAAGCCAGTGGGGCCGGGTGCGCGCCATCGCGCGCCACAGCGAGGCGGTGGAGCCCGGCACGGTGTGGACCTGGAACGCGATCGGCAAGGCCAGCGGCGCCTGGCAACTCGAACCGGGCTCGGATGAAGCGCGCAAGGGCTTCCTGCTCAACCACCTGATCAGCGAAGAGCTGCCGCTGGCCGGTCAACCGGGCAAGCGCATCAGCAATTCCGACCCGATCACCGGCCAAGCCGGCTGGTACGACGTGCGGGTGCGCATTCGCGCCGCCGCTGCCGATGAAGCCGAAGAATCCTATCCACAAGTCGCGGCGGTGCCGTCAGTGCCCGGTGTGCTGGGCCGCGGCTCGAAGGTGCTCGCCTACTTCGCAGGGAAACGCAAATGAAGCCACAAGCCGAAACGCTGGCCAAGCAACTGGCCCTGGTGATCGACCTCAACGTATGCGTGGGCTGCCATGCCTGCGTGACCTCCTGCAAGCAGTGGAACACCTCGGGCTCGGCCGGGCCGCTGGTAGACCTCAACGCATATGGCGCCGAACCTTCGGGCACGTTTTTCAACCGCGTGCAAACCTGGGAGGCCGGCGAATTTCCGGCCAGCGAGACGATCCACTTTCCCAAGAGCTGCCTGCATTGCGAAGACCCGCCCTGCGTGCCGGTGTGCCCGACCGGCGCTTCCTACAAGCGCAAGGAAGACGGTATCGTGCTTGTCGATTACGACCGGTGCATCGGCTGCAAATACTGCGCCTGGGCCTGCCCCTATGGCGCCCGCGAGATCGACGAAGCGCGCCAGGTGATGACCAAGTGCACCCTGTGCGTCGATCGCATCTACGACGAAAAATTGGCGCCGGAAGAACGCAAGCCGGCCTGCGTGATGGCCTGCCCGACCAATGCGCGCCTGTTCGGTGACGTCAAGGACCCGGATTCGGAAGTCTCCAAAGCCATCCGCGAGCGCGGTGGCTATTCGCTGATGCCCGAGTGGGAAACCCAGCCCGCCAACCAGTACCTGCCGCGGCTGGTGCGCGAAGCGCAGGAGTTCTAGGCGATGCATCCCGCGTGGTCGGTGATCTTCTTCACAGTGCTGGCCGGCATGGGCCAGGGCTTGTTTCTCATGCTGGTGCGCGCCGAGGCCCATGGCGCGGAGCCAGTGTCGCTCGCCATCGGCGGCGCTGTCAGCGTTGTGCTGATGTGCATTGGCCTGGCATGTTCGTTCCTGCACCTGGGGCATCCGATGCGCGCCTGGCGGGCTGTGGCCATGTGGCGCACTTCGTGGCTGTCACGTGAAGTGATCGTGCTGCCTGCGACGATTGCCGTGGTGGCCCTGTGGTCGCTTGAACACTTCCTGGGCAAGCCGCACACGGGCGTGCTCGCTGTGGTAGGTGTGGTGCTGTGCTTCGCCCTGTGGGCCTGCACCGGCATGATCTACGCATGCCTGCGCTTCCTGCGCGAATGGGCGCACTGGCTCACCCTGCTCAACTTCACGCTACTGGGCTGGATGTCCGGCGCGACCGCATTCGCCACCTACTGGTTCGCCCTGTACGGCGGCGAAGAGACCCGCTTCGCCATCACAGCCGCCCTCGCGCTCACGCTCGCCGCAGCCGTAACCCGCAGCGCCAGCCTGGCGCGCAACAAAAACTTGAAACCCCTCTCGACCCCGCAAAGCGCGATCGGCGTGAAAGCCGCGAAACTCAAGCAAATGTCGCAAGGCGCCACCGGCGGCAGCTTCAACACCCGCGAGTTCTTCCACGGCAAGAGCGCACTGTTGGTGCGCAACGTCCGATGGATCGCGCTCGGGCTGGCGTTTGCGCTACCGGCGGCGCTGCTGTTCGCAGCGACCAAGACACCGACGTTCTGGTTGTTGGCGACAGCGGTGGTTTCACAGCTACTTGGTTTGCTGGCCGAGCGCTGGCTGTTTTTTGCGCAGGCCAATCATCCGCAGAATGTTTACTATCAGGCGGTGGCGTGAGAGGCTAGCGTCGCAAAAGTTCTTTCATCAAGGGCATTCCCTCGGCCATCCTGGCGGACACGCGGTGCCATTTTCTGAAGACCGGGTTATTTTTCAGGACTAGAAGAACTTCGCGTTTTCAACCCTTCATTAACTTTTCGAACCGTGTCTTGGACGGCACGCAATTCACTCATTGGCAAGGGATTCTCGACTGGGCCAGCGAGTGCATACGTATTCGGTAACATATACATCACAATTTCACCAATTACTCGATTGTCTGACCGTTGCGGGTCGTCAACAATCCTATCTCGTTGCGCAGCACCAAAGAATATTCCACGCTTATCAAGATATTTCATTGCAGCTATTTCGTATGTACTTTTCGTCGCTGGGTAAACTGGCTCAAGCCTTACGAGTAGAGGAACTAACGCAGTTTTTTCAGGCACAAAGTCCTTCAAATAAAGCGTTCGCTCAATCTTAAGGTTCTTCAGACTTTTGAGTGGGTGATTTCCGGATCAGATTTGGTCAGCCAATTTGTTGCGGTGAAGCATTGGCTGGAAACCCACTCCCAGAGCCACTTCCAGGCCTGTTCCGCTTGCGCGGCAGCGCTTGCAAAGGGAGCTTGGGCCATATTGGTGCAGATTTGTAGCCAGTTACCCACTCGAAAGTCTGATGAACCAATCTTAATTTCGAGGATCGCGTTCTTGATACCGCCGCCGCGTTCGCTTTCACTGCTGCCGAACGGTACTTCCCGCGCGTGCTTGTCAACAAAGTAGATGCGAGTCCCGATTCCAACGAAGATATGGTTTGCGTCAGCTACCTTTTCAGACATTGTGATGAATGGTTTTGGCGGAGGGAGTGGCCTGCCTTGATCGGTCGGCGCAGTCGTTTGATCCTGCGCCGTTCCAAGAATGGACCATAGGACAAGCAAACAGATCGCTAGTTGTCCAAACATGGCGGAAGGTTCGAAGATTCGTAGATTCATGTTAGTCAAACGTGCCATGTTCGAAATGTTTTTGGCCCCTAAACAGCCTGTGCGACCAGACGCACACCTAACGCGGTACACACCCGGCTAATGGTGTCAAAGCGCGGCTGCGCATCCGGCCGCAGCGCCTTGTACAAGGCTTCGCGTGTCAGCCCTGACGCTTTGGCAATCTCGCTCATGCCGCGCGCGCGGGCGATGTCACCCAGTGCGGCTGCGAGCAAGGCGGGGTCGTTGGCTTCCAGAATATCGGTCAGATAGGCAGCGATTGCCGTATCGCTGTCGAGATACTTTGTCGCGTCGAACTCGGGCAGATCAGCCACCTTGTTTCGTTTGCTCATGGTCATTTCCTTTACGTCAGCCGAGCAGCGAAGCCAATACCATTGCGCGCTTGATATCGGCTTTCTGGGTGCGCTTGAGCCGCCTGCGAGAGGACGACGATCTACGATCCGTGTCGCACGAAACGCACTCGCCAACCCACACCAACATGGATGCGCAACTCGGACACGCCGTCGCCAACCGGTTCCACATCGCCCATCAACCCGAGCGAGAGCCGCTTAACGCGCGCAACCACCGCACTGCGCACAGTCGCATCAGTCAAACCATCCAGCCATGCGCTGAATTCGGGTAGGGGCTTGATCGAAAACATTGAGCCAGTGTAATCGACCGATTACGGATGGTCAAATGCCAAGAATGAGGGCGATCAAAGAGGGCGATCAAAGGGGCTAAAACAATTTTTGTCGTTCCTCAATTGGCCGTTTTCAAGAATGTCGCTGTTACGCTACACGCTCGACTTTGCGTCAGCCGCCGCCAGCGGCCCGCCATGCAAAGTCAATCCCAGCGCGCGCGCCACCTTCAATATCGTGGCGAAACTCGGGTTGCCTTCTGCAGAGAGCGCGGTATAGAGACCGTCACGCGAAATGCCGGTATCGCGTGCCAGTTGCGTCATGCCGCGTGCCCGGGCAATCGCCCCAAGCGCCCCACGTATCAGGCTGCCGTCGCCGGGATCGTCTGCAGTGCAAATTTCAAAATACAGCGCCCTGTCTTCGTCTGTTTTCAGATAATCAGCCGAGTCCCAGCGGGAAAAGTTTTCAGCCATGGTTCAGTCCTTCCACTGACTTGCAATCTTGATGGCGCGCTTGATGTCGGCATCCTGCGTGCGCTTGTCACCGCCCGCCAGCAGCACAATCACCAGCGCGCCGCGTTGCATGAAATACACCCGGTAACCGGGGCCGTAGTCGAGCCGCATCTCTGAAACGCCTGCGCCCACCGGTTTCACATCCCCCGGATTGCCGGCGCTCAGGCGCTCGATTCGCAATATCACCCGCAGCCGCGCCTGACGATCCTTGAGGCCAATCAACCAGCTTTCGAAGGTGGCGCTCTTGATGATTTCGATCATGGGCAACTGTAGGCTATGACCTACAGTGTTGTCAATTTGTTCCTGGCTCGCATTTCTCTGCCGGCTGCATTGAGCGCGGGCAACTTTTGTTTCAGCGTTGAGATTCACGCTCCCGCATTCCCTGCTCAACCTGCGCCAGGTCCACGTGGTGACGCGGTGAAAGCCGGCGTTCTAATCAGGTCTAATCCGGTTGATATTTCGGCGTACAATCCGGTCTAATCCGGCCATTATTCGGGTGCCATGAATACTGACACCATCCACATCACGCCTGAATTGCTCATGCTGTTGAGTGAGCTAGACGAGTTCAAGGGCGCTTGGCGCGCTTTGGGCACGCTGGCACCAGAGCGCTTGAAAGCGCTGCGCCATGTGGCCACGATCGAGAGCATCGGGTCGTCCACTCGCATCGAAGGCAGCAAGCTCTCCGACCGCGACGTGGAGCGATTGCTATCAAGGCCGGAGATCAAAAAGTTCGACAGCCGAGACGAGCAGGAAGTCGCCGGGTATGCCGAGACCATGGAGACTATTTTCCATGCGTTTGCGGACATCCCGCTGACCGAGAACCACTTGAAGCAGTTGCACCGCGACCTTCTTCGCTACAGCCAGAAGGATGAGCGCCACCGTGGTGAATACAAGAAGCTGCCCAACAACGTGGTCGCGTTCGATGCCGAGGGCAAGATGGTTGGCGTGGTGTTTGAAACAGCCTCGCCGTTTGACACGCCGCGCCGGATGAGCGAACTCGTCACCTGGTTCAACGATGCGCGGCAAACCGGCAGGCTCCATCCGCTACTGATTGTCGCGGTGTTTACGGTCACGTTTCTGGAGATTCACCCGTTTCAGGACGGCAATGGACGCTTGAGCCGCATCCTGACCACGCTGTTGCTGTTGCAAGCCGGATACGCGTATGTGCCCTACAGTTCGCTGGAAAGCGTGATTGAGTACAGCAAGGAAGGCTATTACCTGGCGTTGCGCCAAACCCAGCAGACGATTCGCAGCGATGCCCCCAACTGGCAGCCATGGCTGATGTTCTTCATGCGGGCTCTGCAGCAACAAAAGCGGCGCCTGGCTACAAAGGTGGAACGGGAAAAAGGGGCTCTCGCTTTACTGCCCGAGTTGGCCGTGAGGATTCTGGATTACGTTCGCGATCACGGCCGGGTGACCACGCGCGACATGGTTCGCGAGGCTGGCGCCAGCCCGAATACCTTAAAGACGATGTTTGGCAGCCTGGTGAAGAAAGGCTTGCTGGTCCGGCATGGCGGTGGCCGCTCGATTTGGTACGGGCTTCCCTGATCCGCGCGTTTAGCTTGAACGCAGGCCCTGCGCCTCCTGCCGCTCCCGCATCCCTCGCTCAAAGCGCGCCACCGTCATCCCGATCAACGGTCGATACAAGATGCGCAATAGCCAACCCGGCACCCATTGCCCACGCTCTTCAAAGGCGACTCTGGCTCTGGGGTGCACCATGAAACGCAGGCCGTAGGGGCGGTAGTGTTCGTCGCTGCGCCAGAATTCGATGCGCTGCAGGTGCTTGACGCTTTTGTAGCCGTAGTGGGCCGGGGCGATCAGGCGCAGCGGGGCGCCGTGCTCCATCGGCAGGGGTTGGCCGTCGAGATGGTCGGCAAGTAGAACGTCGGAGCTAAGCAGGTCTTCGAGCGGCAGACTGGTGCGGGCGCCGTCCTGCGCGCGCAGTACGACAAAGCGGGCGTCTCTGGACGGCTGCCCGCTGTTGGGGTCAGGCGGGCACAGCGGTACGATGATCTGCTCGTAGAAGTCGGCGAAACGGACTCCGCTCCAGGTCAATCCGCGGCGGGTCCAGGTGGTTACGCAGTGAAAGTCCGAGGTTTGCGTAACGCGCGGCAGTACCTTGAGTTGAGTGCCGACATTGGTCGAAGAAGCCGTCGCGGGCGCGCGCACGGTGGTGGCGTCGCTGCCATCGGGAAAGCTGACGTGCAGGTCGATGCGGTCGGTCTGGCTGGGGAAGCGCGTGGCGAACGGGAGAAGGCCGAAGCGCGGGAAGTCGGGCGTTTCGCGTTGGCCGGGGGGAAGGGGGCTACCCATTGCAGGGTGTCGCTATCGGCCGCTGCGGCTCGGTCGATCAGGCGGCAAGCCCTTCGTCGGTCGGCCGGATGAGACTTTCCGCTGGAATACCCAGGTTCTTGTGCAGGCGCCAGATCATCTTTAGCGATAGCGGTCGTTTGCGGTTGAGCACTTCGTAGATGCGATTGGGGGCGCCGATCATCGGCACCAGGTCTTTGACGGACAGGCCGCGCTGCTCCATCGCGAACTTGATCGCCTCGACCGGGTCGGGCAGATCGATGGCGTAATGTTTGCGCTCATGGGCTTCGACCAGCGTGACCAGCACATCAAGCCGCTCGCCTTCAGGCGTGTTCCGCTTGGCCATCATCAAGGTCTCGATTTCCTTGAGTGCGGCGCGATGGTCGGCTTTGGTTTTGATTGGTTTGATATTCATGGTTTACCTCGATCAAATCGTTTGGGCGTCAACGTTGTCATATTCAGCGTGGCTGCCGATGAAGCGGATGTACACCACGCGGTACGGGTAGTTGATCCACACCACCAGACGGTAATGATTGCCCGCAATGTTGAACACCACCCGGCCGTCCTTGAGAATGCTGGCGTTGCCAAAATCGGCCTTCACACCCGCCGGAGACGCCCAGTTGGCTTTGAGTGTGTGGCGGTACCAGGCCAGCGCCGCTTCTTTTGCGCCCGCGCCTGCCGGATCATTGGTCCAATAGGTCTTCAGGGTTGAAAGGGAAATGATGCGCACGGCGAAAGAATAGTCCCATTATGGGATTATTGCAAATCGACATCACGACACGGGCACGGTTACATTGGTCGGGCACCTAGGCGCAGCCCCAATGCAGTACAGGTCCGGCTGATGCTGTCGAAGCGCGCTGCGCCTGCGCATCCGGCCGTGGCGCCTTGTACAAGCCTTCGCGGGCCAGCCCAGCGCGCTGGTGGTCTTGCTCATGCCGCGCGCACGGGCAGCCGAGTCCCAGCGGCAAAACTTTTCAGCCATTACTTAGTCCTTCCATTCGCTTGCGATCGTGATGGCGCCCCCGCCAGCATCCCGTTCAACGTGGCACGTTCTGCCTTTGCCGATACCAGCGCAATATCAAGATCGCTTCCGGCGTCACCCGATATGTCACGCTATGCCCGGTGTTGAGAATCGGATAGGACCGCGTCCCGGCAAGCGCGCCCGGCACGCCCAACTGCGGAAATGTTTGCAACAAAGCAATGCTGCGGACCACTCTTCTCTCCACCAGGCTGGCGGCGTAAATGTCGTCCGTAAAGAAAGATGCGCGCAATCGTTGCTTCGTAGGCGGTCCGCGCCGGCCGCGACCACTCAAGCCGCTTTTTTGACGCTTCCGCCACGCGCAGCCTCGATGATCTTTTTGGCGCCGCGCATCACTTCGGCATGCGGCACAGTGCCATGGAGCGCCATGTCGCTCTCGGCCGCGAGGGTTTCGCGAATATCGTCTTCCACGGCATCAAACCCATCGCGCAAAACAAATTTCAATAACGCTCTAGGTGAGCGACCTGCAAGCATGGCGAGGCGCTCAAGCCGCTTTTGATCGCCCTTGGCGAGGGCCAGCGTTTCAACCTGGGTGGATCTCATGTCGATTGAACGGCTCCTCAAGAACCCTGCCTGACAGCGCCAAGCCGAAGCGCGGGTGCCGGGGGATTTTGGTCTGGCCGAAGCTCTTTCGTCGGAGTGCTCAAGGTTCGGCGGCGCGCGCCAGCGCCCACGCATGGCTGCTGCGCATGGCTGCGCTGACGCGCCGCTACGACGGATCTATCACACCCTTGCCCGCAGTCTGCGTATCAAACAGCTTATAAGCCTCGACCGCCTGGTCGAGCTTCCAGCGATGGGTGAACAGGCTGTCGACATCAATGCCGCGGTCGGCGATGAACTGCGCACAGGCGGCCTGGCCGACGGTGGAAAAGGTCCACGAACCGATCAAGGTCACCTGGCGGCGCAGCAAGTCGGGGCTGACGTCCAGGGTCACGCTGTCGCCTTCGCCCACATAACAGGCCTTTCCCCAGGTGCGCACGCAGCGCACCGCCTGCGCGCGTGCCGCCGGCGCCGACGAGGTGTCGAGCGAAAGATCGGCGCCGCGGCCGTGGGTGAGCTCGCGGATCGCCTGCACCACGTCGCCGGCGTTGGCCGGGTTGATGATGTGCTCGGCGCCGAATTGTTTCGCGCGCGCCAGTCGCGCATCGCTGACATCCAGCGCGATGACCCGGGCGCCCATCGCCACCGCCAGTTGCGTGGCAGAGAGGCCGACCGGGCCCTGGCCGAAAATCGCGATCACGTGATTGCCCTGCAGGCCCAGGCGCTGCAGCGCGCCCCAGGCGGTGCCGGTGCCGCAGGAAATCGCCGCGCCGGCTTCGAACGAAAGTTCGTCCGGCAGCGGCACCAGGGTGCGCGCCGGGCACTTAAGGTATTTCGCGTGCGCGCCGTGACCGGTGACGCCGTACACCTCGGCGACGCCGTCGACGCACAGCTGCATCCAGCCGGTCGAACACTGCTCGCACACGCCGCAGCCGCGGTAATGGTGTTGCATCACCCGCGCGCCGATGCGCGCCTGGTTCGGCGCCACGCCGGCGCCGATGGCGACCACCACGCCGCAGGGTTCGTGGCCGGCGATGATCGGTCCGCTGGCATTGGTGAAGCCGAGCGAGGCGGCGCCGCCGACCGCGCGATAGGCTTTGAGGTCGCTGCCGCACATGCCGGAGGCCTTGATCTCGAGCACCACTTCGCCCGGTCCGGGGCTGGGGTCCGGAAAGTCGCGGATCTCGAGCCTGCGCTCGCCGGTGAACACCACGCCTTTCATTGCACACCTCCGCTACGCAACGCCGGTCGGCGCGCCGGTGTTTCAGGGCGATGTGCGATGGTGAATGTGGTCGGATTGCCGGTGGACGGCGGGTTCGCATCGGCGTTGGAGGGCAACAGCATCGAGACGGTCATCGAAGGTCCTTTTCGCATCGGGTATTCTGCAAGCAGCAAGCTACCGGTGTGGTCCCGCGCATGCGGGCGCCAGTGTGGCGGGAGTGTACCGTTTCGATGATCCACAGGTGGCCGATTTTCAGGGCCCGCAGCAGATGCCGGGCTTGAGCTTTCCGCTGTGGCCCTTGCTGGCCACCATGGCGATGCAGACCGCTGCCACCATGGCGGCCTACTCGGTGCCGGCACTGGCGCCGGTGATCGCGCGCGACCTCGGGGTCGATGGCGCGCTGGCCGGCTACTTCATCTCGCTGGTCTACGGCGTCGGCATCGCCTCGTCGCTGCTCGCCGCGCGGCTGATTCATCGTCATGGTGCGGTGCGCATCGGCCAGTTGATCCTGGTCGGCGCGCTGCTGATGCTGCTGATCAGCGCCTATGGCGGGCTGGCCGCGCTGGCCCTGGGTGCGATCGCACTCGGTTTCGGCTATGGCGCAGCGGCGCCGGTCAGCACCCACCTGCTGGTGCCGCGCACGGCGCCACCGATTCTCAATCTGGTGCTGTCGATCCGCCAGATCGGTGTGCCATTGGGCGGCGTGCTGGGCGCGCTGCTATTGCCGCCGATCGCGCTGGCGATCGGCTGGCAGCGCGCATTCCTTCTGCAGATCGTGCCGGTGCTGCTTCTCCTGGTCTTGCTGCAGCTGGCCCGGCGCGACTGGGACCGCGAAGCAGGCGCCACGGCGGCGGTCGGCAGCGGCGGGCTGCGCGGGCTGGCAGGCCTGTTGCGCGGCAGCGCCGATTTGCGCTGCCTGACCTTCGCCAGCTTTGTCTATTCCGGCACCCAGCTGTGCTTCGTGGCGTTTACCGTAGTGCAACTGACCAGCCGTGCCGGCTTTGGTCTGGTCGCGGCTGGCCAGGCGCTTGCCGTCTATCAGATCAGTGGCGTCGTCAGCCGGCCGATCTGGGGCTGGATCGCCGATTCACGCCTGCCGGCGCGCCGGCTTCTGGTATTCCAGGGCTTTGCGATGGCAGCAGCCGCAGTCGCGGCCGGACAGTTCGCGCAGGGCTGGCCTGTGCCGCTGGTGCTGCTGGTGTGCGCGGTCGCCGGCGCGACCGCCAGCGGCTTCACCGGCATTGCCTACGGCGAGTTCGTGCGCCTGGGTGGCGCGCAGCGCACCGAGGCCACCGGGCTTGGCTCCGCCGCCATGTTCACCGGCGTGCTGGTGATGCCGTCCTTCGCGACCTTGCTGGTCACCAACTTCGGCGGTTATGCGCTGGCCTATGGCGCGGTTGCAGTTCTGGCGACGCTGGCCGGGCTGCTGCTGGCGACGACCGGGCGCACCTGACCATCGGCACGCGCGGAATGCGCTATCGTTCATGCACGCGCGGTTGCGCGGCCTGACACAAGCTGGTCCCGGTGCCCGGGCTCGAAGCGCAAATCCCCGACTGTCCAAGTCCGTTGTTCGCAGGGTCTGGCGAGTCGGGCAGTTGGGTACTATTGATCGTTGCCACAAACATGACAGCCCTGCGCGAGGCAAGTTTTTGTCATGAATTCTGCGATTCTCAATCGAACTCTGGAGATGCAAGATGAATCAACAGTTCGCAGGCCAGGTAGTGGTGATTACCGGCGCCAGCAGGGGTATCGGGCGCTTGCTCGCGACCAGGTTCGCCACCGCCGGGGCCGGCGTGGTGTTCGCGGCCAGGCGCGTCGAACCGATCAGGCAGCTCGAAGCCGAGTTGACCCGTGCCGGGCACCGCGTCGCCGCTGTTGCGGCCGATGTCGGCCGCCAGGAAGACTGTGAACGCCTGATCGCCACTGCAATCGAGCGCTTCGGCACGGTCGACATCCTGGTCAACAATGCCGGTGTTTCCGGGGTGCAGAAGCCGATCTGGGAAATCGACGTTGCCGAACTTGATGAGGTCATGCGCATCAATGTCAACGGCGCGCTGTCCTGCATCCGTTACGCCGCCCCGCACATGATCGCGAAAAAGCGCGGCGTGATCGTCAACATCGGATCATTCACCGGCAAGCGACCGGCACTCAATCGCACCGTCTACGCGACTTCGAAAATGGCGCTGGTGGGACTCACCCGTACGGCGGCGCTGGAACTGGCACAGCATCAGGTGCGCTGCAATGTGATCAGCCCGGGCCCGGTGGAAGGTGAGCGCGTCGAAGAAGTCGTGGCCAGAGCGGCAAAGGCGCAAAACCTGAGCCCGGAGGAGATCCGCAAGAGCTTTCTGGCCTGGACGCCCCTGGGCTCCATGGTCACTGAAGGCGAAATCTGCGACATGGTCTTCTTTCTTTCGTCGGACGCCGGCCGTCACATGACCGGCCAGGACATCAACATGGACGGCGGCACCGTCATGTATTGAGCACTCCAGCGCTCGACCGGTCGAGCCCACCCCCATGCGGGGAGGAAACCCGGGCGCGGCGCGTCGTTTTCTCGAGAGACGGCGCAATCCGTGGTGGCTGGTCCCCAACTCAGTTGCATTCCAACAACACACCTTCCGGAGCACCAGATGTCATCACCCACCTCATCACCCGCCACCGCGCCGCGCGTGAAGCCGATCCGCCGCATCGTCACCGGCCACGACGCCAAAGGGCGGTCGATCATCGTGTCAGACCAGGCCTCGCCGCATGTGATGGCGATCCACGGCATTCCGACCCACGCCGTCACCGACCTGTGGTCGACCCGGTCGACACCGGCTGATCCGGAGGCGGCGGATGCGTGCCGGCTGCCGGTCCAACTGGCGCCACCGGCCAAGGGCTCGGTGTTCCGGGTGGTGGAATTCCCGCCGGACCGCGACTGGCTGGGTCAGGTCGATACCCGCGCCGCCTTCGCCTCGATGGGCGACTCGGCTACCAAGGCGCTGAGCGGCGCCGCGCGCGAGCCGCACCCGTTCATGCACAAGACGGTGTCGGTCGACTATGCGCTGGTGATGAGCGGCGAAATCTGGGCCGTGCTCGACGAACAGGAAACCCTCATGCAGGCCGGCGACGTGCTGATCCAGCGCGGTACCAACCACGCGTGGTCGAATCGCTCGGACAAGCCGTGCCTGGTCGCGTTTGTGCTGATCGATGCCGTGCCAGTAGCCGCGGGCTAGATTGGATACAGGTTGCGGGTGTGGCGATGTCGACCTTGAACCCGCACCGAAGCCGGGATAGTCTGCAACCCGAATACCGCAACCGAAGGAGGAACTGATGGCCGCCCATGCCGCGATTCGCGTACAGGAAATGAACCCGGCGAAGCTCACCTCGCTCTACAAGAAGCAGTTCGAGTTGTCGAAGATATGCAAGGGCGAGACCGTCGCCATCGTCAGCGATCTCGGCACCCGTCGCGAGTATGTCGAGGCTGCGTTCGCCGCCGCCGACGAACTCGGGGCCGACATCTACGAAATGTGCGTCAACTCGATCCCCGGCTGGACCCGGGTCGGGGTGCCGACCATCGGCCAGTGCAAGGGCACGCTCGAGGCGCTGTGCGCGGCCGACATCATTGTGATTTTTCACGTGCCGCTGTTCGCCGCCTGGCTGCCGGTGGTGATGGGCAAGGGCACGCGGGTGCTGATGATCATCGACGCGCCGGATGACCTGGAGCAACTGATGTCGCCGCCCGGCCTGAAGGAGGCGCTCAAGTACGCCGAAGGCATCTACCGCAAGACCCGCCAGGTCCGCGTGACCAGCGCAGCCGGCACCGATTTCAGCTACGACTGCGGCGAATACCCGGTGATGACGCAATGGGGTTATGCCGACGAGAAAGGCCATTTCGATCACTGGGGCGGTGGTCACATCCACACCTTTCCCAACGAAGGCAGCGCCAGCGGCAGCGTGGTGATCGCGCCGGGCGATGTGATCATCCTGCCGTTCACGCGCTATGTCACCGATCCGGTGCATCTGGAGGTTCGTGAAGGCCACGTGACGCGGATCGAAGGCGGGGTCGATGCCCGGCTGATGCAGGAATGGCTCGACGACGGCAAGGCGAACCAACATGATCGCGACCCGTTCGCGGTGTCGCACCTGGGCTGGGGCATGAATCCGCAGGCGCGCTGGTACAACCTGGCGCTCAACGGCGATGCCTCGGAGCGGCAGCGCGCGGCGATGCGCGTGTTCCCCGGCAATTTCCTGTTCTCCACCGGGCCCAATACCCAGGGCGGCGGCAAGCGCTCGACCCGCGGCCATTACGACGTGCCGATGCGCGACTGCAACGTGATGCTCGACGGCCGCACCATCATCGAAAAGGGGCGGCTGGTCGATCCGCAGATGCAGGTTGCGCGGGTCGCACGCTGACCCGGCCTGTGTCGTTTGACGGTGCGCCTATACAATGGCCTTGCCGCATCCGAATCAACAGAATCAACAGGAACCAAGAGTCTAAGGCCGCGGGCGGCACGCCCGATCGATCAATCCGGAGGAGCCACAGCATGACCAAGCATTGCCGCATCATCGCCGCCGTTTTCGCATTGTTGACCGCGCCCATGGTGGCGGCGCAGACCAGGATCACTCTCGGCTACACCGGCGCGAACGCGTTCGTCGCATCGTTTGTGGCCAAGGACCAGGGCTTTTTCGCCAAGCGCGGGCTGGACGTGACCATGCAACTGGTGCCAGTCGGCTCGACCATCGCCGCTGCGATGGCCGGTGGTTCGCTGCAGGTTGGCACCCTCACCCCGCCGGCATTTCTGCTCGCCGTGGAGGGAGGCATCGAAACCCAGATCGTGTCGGCGGCGACTTTCCAGTCGAAAGCCAACATCACCACCGGCGTGGCGGCGCGCGAAGGCGCCAACATCAAGACTCCGGCAGACTTTCGCGGCAAGCGGGTCGGCGTGCCGGGCTTGAATGGCGTCAACCATGTCACGTTCATGAAGTGGCTCAAGGATCGCGGCGTCGACCCCAAGCAGGTCACCTATGTCGAAGCCTTCTTTCCGCAGATGGGCGACCTGCTCAAGGGTGGCCAGGTCGATGCGGTGTTGCCGGTGGAGCCATTCCTCGGGCGCATCGTGCAGTCCAAGGTCGGCTATGTGGTCGCGCCCTACGCGGCGGAAGTCTCCGACAATTACCTCGAATCCTTCTACATCATGACGCGCGACTTCATGCAGAAAAACCCGAAGGCCGCCGAGGCCTTCAAGGAGTCGATTCGCGAAGCGGTGGCATGGATCGCGAAGAACGAGGAAGGCGCCCGCAAGACCCAGGTGACCTACCTGAAGCTGCCCGAGGCGATCGCCATGAGCATCCGCATGCCGACCCTGACCGTCGATATCCAGCCGAAGGACCTGCAGTTCTGGATCGACCTGTGCAAGGATTTTGGCGTGACCAAGGGCACGGCCACGGTGGCCCAGGTGCTGCATCAGTAGAGGGGCGCCGCCTCAATCAGCGGCCGGTGGGTGAAATCACCGGCCGCATTTTTTTCGCTAGCCAAACCCGGTGCATCCTTGAGCTCACCCGTACTTGAAGCGTCCGCGATCTCGATCGCATTCGGCACCGGTGCTGGCGTGCGCACCATCCTGGCCAACGCCAGTTTCAGCGTCGCCCGCCATGAATTCGTCTGCATCGTCGGCCCCTCCGGCTGCGGCAAGACCACGCTGCTGCGCATGATGGCCGGCCTGTTGCCGCCTTCCACCGGCGAAGCGCGCTTCAACGGCAAGCGCATCGATGGCCCGCAAACCGAGCTTGCGATGGTGTTCCAGGACTATGGCCGCGCGCTGTTGCCGTGGCGCAGCGTCGCCGACAACATCGCGCTGGCGTTGGAAGCGCGCAAGCTGCCGAAGGCGTCGCATGCCGGGCTGGTCGCGCCGCTGCTAGCGAAGATGCGTCTGTCCGAGCATGCCGGCAAGTATCCGTCCGAGTTGTCCGGCGGCATGCAGCAGCGGGTGCAGATCGCGCGTTGCCTGGCGCAGGAGCCGCAGGTGCTGCTGATGGACGAACCGTTCGGTGCGCTCGATGCGATCACCCGCCACGAATTGCAGGACGAAGTCGCGCGCCTGGCGCGCGAGGAGGCGCGCACGGTGCTGTTCGTCACCCACGACCTCGAAGAAGCGATCTATCTCGGCGACCGCGTGATCGCGCTGGCCGCCAACCCGGGGCGCATCGCCGAGATTGTCGAGATTGACCTGCCGCAGCCGCGCAGGCAACTCGACACCCGCGAAGACCGGCGCTTTCTCGAATACCGGCATCGGCTCTACAAGCACCTGGAGCATTGAGCCGATGCGGCGCTGGGTTCTCGGGGCGGCATTGCCGCTGACGCTTGCGATCCTGTGGGAATGGCTCAGTCGAGTCGGCGTGCTTTCCGAAGACGGCTTCTCGCGCCCGAGCCGCGCGGCCGCCGCCGCGGTACGCGCACTGGCCGACGGCACGCTGATCGAGCAGACGCTGCAGACGTTCTCCGCCGCGCTGCTCGGGCTGACGGTGGCGGCGGTCGCCGGCGTACTCCTTGGCACCCTGCTCGGGCTGTTTCGCTCGCTTGAGCGCGCCACCGCGCTGACTGTCGACGTGCTGCGACCGGTGCCCTCGGTGGCCCTGATCCCGCAGGCCCTGCTGATCTTCGGCTTCAGCCGCAACATGAGCGCCGCGGTGGCCGCCTTCGCCTGCTTCTGGCCGGTACTGATCATCACCATCGCCGCGGTGCGCGGCATCGACCCGCGCCTGATCGAAGTCGGGCGCATGCTCGGTTTCTCCTTGCGCGAGCGCATCTGGAAGCTGGCCCTGCCGGCCGCAACCCCTGGCATATTCGTCGGCATCCGGGTCGCCGCCGGGATTGCGATCGTGGTCACCGTCACCTCGGAAATCGTCACCAATCCGCGCGGCCTGGGCTACGGCATGATCGTCGCGCAGCAATCGCTGCAGGCCGATCTGGTGTGGGCGACGCTGTTGTGGATCGGGACTGTCGGCTGGCTGTGCAACTGGGGCCTGGCCTGCCTCGAGCGCCGCTGGCTGCGCTGGTACTGGATGGCGAGGCCGGGATGAAGCGCTTGCTGTGGCCCGCCGCCAGCCTTGGTTTTCTCGCCGCCGCGCTGCTCGCCTGGAAATTCGCGGCTGACGCCAAACTGATCAATCCGCTCTGGTTCCCCGGGCCCGGACG
>JANPGJ010000321.1:0-7167 GCA_031423955.1 Burkholderiales bacterium | reverse complement strand
TCGTCATAGGCCATGCGGCCGCCGAGAATTGTCATCGCGAGGAACAACACGCAGATCCCGGCCGCGGAGATCAGCGCGAGCCAGCGCCGGCGTGCGTCGGTGCCGCCGTCGAAAAAGAACTCGATGCGGATGTGCTTGTCGCGCGCCACTGCGGCGGCCCCGGCCACCAGGGACATCGCCATCATGAGAAAAATCGAGATTTCCTCGGTCCAGGCGAACGACCCGTCGGTCAGGTAACGCACCACGACATTGACAAAGGTGATGACGCACAGGGCTGCCATCGCCAGCGCGCCGAGAACATCCTCGATCTTGAGCGGCACCCTTGGCGCCGCTTCGATGCTCGTGTCGGTTTGCGGATCTTCCACCGGCCAGCCTCAGCGCAACAAGGCGCGCGCTGCCGCCTCGATTTTCGCCGCGCTCAGCCGCGACTCGTTTTCAAGAACCTGCGCATAGCCCACCGGGATGCGCGGTGCGCCCAGCCGCGCGACCTTGCAACCGACATGCTCGGCCGCACTGGCGGCGATCTCGGCGCCGAAGCCGGCGACCTGCACGGCCTCATGGACAACCAGCAGGCGACCGGTTTTTGCCGCGGAGGCGAATACCGCCTGCTGGTCCCACGGCCACAGCGTACGCAGATCAATCACTTCAACCGAAACACCGGAAGCCGCCAGCGTCGCGGCCGCCTCCTGCGCCAGCGCGACGCCGCGTGACCAGGTAACCAGCGTCAAATCAGACCCGGCACACAGGCAATTGGCGCGCCCCAGCGGCACCGTCGACGCCGGCGTCACCAGCCCTTCGACACCCCACAACTCCTTGTGCTCCATGTAGATCACCGGATCGCCACTGGCAAGCGCACTCTTGAGCAGTCCGTAGTTGTCGTGCGGCGTGGCCGGCGTCACCACGGTGAGGCCGGGCATGTGCGCGAACCAGGCTTCAAGCGATTGCGAGTGCTGCGCCGCGGACGCCGACCAGATGCCGATCGGCATGCGCGCGATCAGGGGTACCCGCCCCTGGCCGCCAAACATGTAGCGATTCTTGGCGGCCTGGTTGACGATCTCGTCCATCGCGCACAGCGCGAAGTCGATCACGCGCATCTCGACCACCGGCTTCAATCCTGCGAGCGCCATCCCGACCGCGGCCCCCATGATGTTGGCTTCGGAGATCGGCGTGTCGATGATCCGCTCCGGACCGAACTCCTGGGGCAGGCCGCGATACTGCCCGAACACGCCGCCGCGCCCGAGGTCTTCGCCCAGCGCCACAATGACCGGATCGTCACGCATCGCTTCGGCCAGCGCCAGGCATGCGGCCTGCGCATAGGTCATGCTGGATGCGTCGGATCTCACTTCCAGACCCCGGCGCCGGTGTCGGCGATATCTTCGTAGGCAGCAGCCGCGGCAGGCCACGGCGCCGCCGCCGCACAAGCCAGCGCGCCATCTATTTCCGCTTTCGCCTCGCGGTCGAGTTCGTCGAGAATCGCCGCGGCATTGCCATCCGCCAGCCACTTCCGGCGCGCGACCAACAGTGGGTCGAACGCCAGCGCCGCCTCCACTTCGGTCGGATCGCGATAAGTACCCGGATCAACCGACACATGGCCCTTGAACCGATAAGTCACCGCGTGCAGAAACCGTGGACCACCGCCGCCGCGTACCTCCGACACCAGTTGTTGCGCCGCAGTGTCAACCGCTTCGACATCGTTGCCATCGATTCTGAGCGACCTGATACCGAGCGCCGCCGCGCGCGCCGATACGCCGTCACCGGCGGTCATCGGACCGGTCGGCGTGGTCGCCGAAATGCGGTTGTCTTCACAGACGAACAACACCGGCAACCGGTAAACCTGGGCCCAATTGAGGCTTTCGAGGAACGGTCCGCGATTGGCTGCGCCATCGCCGAAAAAACAAGCCACGACATACGGCAGCTTGCGCACCTTCAACGCATGCGCGGCGCCGGTCGCGATCGGCATCCCTGCAGCGACCACGCCGTTGGCACCCAGCATGCCGACCGAAAAATCGGCGATATGCATCGAGCCGCCCTTGCCCTTGTTGTAACCGGTGGCACGGCCAAACAACTCGCACATCATCTTCGTGCTGTCAGCACCTTTCGCCAGCGTGTGACCATGTCCGCGATGGGTCGATGTCAGCAGGTCCTCGCGCAGCAGGTTGCTGCACACGCCTGCTGCCACCGCTTCCTGCCCGGTCGACAGATGCAGCGGGCCGCGCACCAGGGCGGGCTTGCCGGAAGTCGCCAGGCCCCAGGCGGCAACCCCGCCCTGGCTGGCGATTTCGGCGGCGTTCTCGAAAGCGCGAATGCGCGCCATCAGGCGATACAAAACGGCTAGGCGCTGGATCGACACGCTGCAGTCATTCATCGGAGGTCAATCCATGATTCATCAGAAGTCAAACCGTGATTTTAGCAGCTTGGAATTCGCACCCTGGAGAGTCTCAACTGCTGCGCACCAGTTCCTTGATCGCCGCCCATTGGCGACGACTGACCGACACCCGCTCAGGTACGCCTCGCAACACCACCTGCCACTGCATGCCGCCGTCGGCATCCGCTTCATGCAGGACCGCCGCCTTCTCGAATCCGCCGATCCGGTTGCGTGCGATCAGGGCACTGCGATGCACCCGCACAAAGGTGTCGGCGAATTCCTCCTCCAGCCGCGTCAGGGATTCCTCCAGCAGATATTCGCGGGCCTCGGTGCGCACCGTGATGTACTTGAGTTCGGCCCGCAGGTAAACGATATCGGCCACCGGCACCAGGGTCAGGCGACCACGCTCGCTGATGCTGATATAGCGTCGTGCCTCGGGATTGGAGCGCAGCAGCGCTTCGCTCGCCGGGGCGGTCAGGGCCCCGGCGGCCTTGCGCAACGCCGCCGCCAACCGGCTGGCGCGTACCGGTTTCATCAGGTAATCAAGCGCATTGACTTCAAAGGCCCGCACCGCGTATTCATCGTGCGCGGTCACGAACACCACGGCAGGCGGCGGTTCCGCCTTCAAAAGGTGCTGCGCCAGTTCGATGCCGTTCATGCGCGGCATCTGCATGTCCGCCAGCACCAGATTGGGCGCCAGTTCGCGCACGCGCTCGACGGCGTCAAGCCCGTTGACCGCTTCACCGACGATTCGCAGCGGCAATTCCGGCGCAAGGTCGTCGAGCAACTCGCGCATGCGACGGCGCGCGGGCGCTTCATCATCAACGATCAGTATTCTCAGTGTCATGGCGGTTCTCCTGGTCACGCTTTTCGTAGCGTCGATACGGAACGACGATTCGCACCCGGTACTCACCGGCGCCAGATTCGGTCTCCAGTTGTGCCTCGACGTCGAAGTGCAGGGCCAGGCGCTCGCGCACGTTGTCCAACGCCATGTGGTTGCCCGGTCGCAGCATGCCGCCACGGCCGAGCGCCTGCGTGTTGCCTTCGATCACCGGATTGGCGATATCGATCACCACCTGCGAGCCCTGGCGCGCTACCCGGATGGTGATCACCCCGGGCCGGTGCGAAGGCTCGATGCCATGATGGACCGCGTTTTCCACCAGCGGTTGCAGGATCAGCGGCGGCATCGCCGAATCGCGCGCCTGTTCGTCAACCTGCCAGGCCACAGCGAGCCGTTCGCCCAGGCGCAGGGTTTCGATCTGCAGATAGCGCTGGCACAGGTCGATTTCGTCATGCAAGGGCACCAATTTTCGCTGCTCGCGCAGCAGCACTCGAAACAGGTCCGCCAGATCCTCCAGCGCTTCCTCGGCGCGCCGTGGCTCGCTGCGTATCAGGCTCAGCACCGCAGTCAGGCTGTTGAACAGGAAATGCGGCCTGATGCGCGCCTGCAAGGCCTGCAGGCGCGCTTCCGCCAGCGCGGGCGAGAACGCGCGCTCGCGCAGGTTGAAGTAAGACAGGACCAACGCGGTGCAAACCAGCGTCAAAAGCCAATCATGCAGCACGGTGGCGATACCGCCTCCGAGTCCGCCTGGCGACAACACGCGTACACCGGACATCAGCAGCAACTCAAGCAGCACAATGGCCAGTACGCCCACGCCGTAGCCAGCGCGCCGCAGCAGCCGGCGCAACGGGCACAACAAGGCGAGGCTGGCGATCAGCACCGGTTCGACGCCGGCCGCGGCAGCCAGAAAAGCCTGCATCCAAAGGCCTGCGTCGAATGGCCGGCTTTGCGCAAGGGCAACGCACGCCAACAGGCCGTTGACCAGGAGCAGCACGCGCAGCATCACTCCGAGATTGCAGAAATCCGGAAGTGCGACGACAGCCTGGCGCGGTATAATTCTCAACTTTTCTTATAAAAACATATAGTTACGCCAAGCAGTGGCGAACATACACAAGTATGGCAGATAAACTCGCAGCAAATTCCGCCTGGTCTGGCCGCTTCAGTGAAGCCGTCGATGACCTGGTGAAACGTTATACCGCCTCGGTATCGTTCGACCAACGCCTGGCCGGCGCCGACATCGCCGGCTCGCTGGCCCATGCCCGCATGTTGGCGCGTCAGGGCATCATCAGCGCCGCGGATCTGGCCGATATCGAGCGTGGCCTGACGCAGATCCGCGCTGAAATCGACGCTGGCGACTTCAAGTGGTCGATTGACGATGAG
Source organism: Burkholderiales bacterium (assembly GCA_031423955.1). Taxonomy (GTDB): domain Bacteria; phylum Pseudomonadota; class Gammaproteobacteria; order Burkholderiales; family JAEUOS01; genus JAEUOS01. The sequence goes on along the minus strand of JANPGJ010000321.1, from coordinate 2,581 downwards.
GACGTCCATCTGAATATCGAAAAGCGCCTGACCGCCCTGGTCGGCGACGCCGGCAAACGCCTGCATACCGGGCGCTCGCGCAATGACCAGGTGGCCACCGATATCCGCCTGTTCCTGCGCGGCGAAATCGACCGCATCGGCGACCTGCTGCGCGCCCTCCAGCGCTCGCTTGTCGCCATCGCCGAACGCAATGCCGATACCCTGATGCCCGGCTTCACCCATCTTCAGGTTGCACAACCGGTGACCTTCGGCCACCACATGCTGGCCTATTTCGAAATGTTCGATCGCGACCACGCGCGACTTGGCGACTGCCGGCGGCGTGTCAATCGCCTGCCGCTGGGCAGCGCGGCATTGGCCGGCACCAGTTACCCGATCGATCGTGAATCGGTCGCGCGCGAACTGGGCTTTGACGGCGTGTGCGAGAACTCGCTGGACGCAGTGTCGGACCGTGATTTCGCGATCGAGTTCCTGGGCGCGGCATCGATCATCATGGTCCATGTGTCGCGCCTGTCCGAAGAATTGATCCTGTGGATGAGCCCGCGCTTCGGATTCATCACCGTGGCGGACCGCTTCTGCACCGGTTCATCGATCATGCCGCAGAAGAAGAACCCCGACGTGCCGGAACTGGCGCGCGGCAAGACCGGTCGCGTCGCCGGTCATCTGCAGGGCCTGATCATGCTGATGAAGGGGCAACCGCTGGCCTACAACAAGGACAACCAGGAGGACAAGGAACCCTTGTTCGACACCATCGACACCTTGTCCGACACGCTCACCATCTTCGCCGACATGATCGGATCGATCGAGGTCAAACCCGAACGAATGCGCGCGGCTGCGCTGGAAGGATTTTCGACCGCCACCGACCTGGCCGACTATCTTGTCAAGAAGGGCCTGCCGTTTCGCGACGCGCACGAAGCGGTGGCGCGCGCGGTCCGGCACGCGGAACAGCGCGGCCTCGACCTTGCGCAGTTGCCGCTGGCGGAATTGCAGGGATTCTCCGCATTGATCGAGCCCTCGGTGCACGGCGTGCTGACACTGGACGGCTCGGCCGCCAGCCGCGATCATGTTGGCGGCACCGCGCCGGCGCAGGTGCGCACCGCGATCGGCCGCGCGCGCGCGCGCCTGGCGTAGACTCGGATCTGGCAGGACGAATCGGCAAATACTGGAACCCACATGGAAAAGATCGGCAAGTATCAGGTGATCCGCAAGCTCGGGGAAGGCGCGACCAGCGCCGTCTACCTGTGCCAGGACCCGTTCAACAATCGCCAGGTCGCCGTCAAACGGGTGCACGCCGAAGCGCTCAAGGACCCCGAGCGCGGGCATCTTTTCAAGAAGCTTTTCATCGCCGAGGCATCGCTCGCCGGTCGCCTGACCCACCCGCACATCGCCACCATCTTCGACGCCGTCACCGAAGAGGAAGAGAAGTACATCGTGGTCGAGTTTGTCAACGGCACCACGCTCGAACAGTATTGCAACAGCACACAACTGCTGCCGGTCAAGACGGTGGTCGAGATCATCTTCAAGTGCACGCGGGCGCTCGACTTCGCCCACAAGGTAGGCGTCACCCATCGCGACATCAAGCCGGCCAACATCATGGTGGTCGAAGGCAGTGACTACGATGTCAAGATCACCGATTTCGGGGCGGCGATCACCGGCAGCGTCGATGAAACACAGGTCGCGGGCATCGGCTCGCCGGCCTACATGTCGCCGCAGCAGGTCAAGGAACATCCACTGACCCACCATACCGACATCTATTCGCTCGGGGTGGTGATGTACCAGATGCTGGCCGGGCAACTGCCATTTCAGGCCAGCAACAATTTTTCGATGATCTACCAGATCGTCAACACCGAGCCGTCGCCGGTCTCGGCCTTGCGCGAAGGCATTCCCAGAAGCATCGATGCGATCGTCAAGAAGGCGATGGCCAAGGACCTCGACGACCGCTACAAGGAATGGGACGAGTTCGCTCTCGACCTGGCTGACGCCTTCCGCAACGAGAACATGGAAGAGGACACCCAATTCGCCGACAGCGAAAAATTCAACACCCTGCGCGGCCTGCCATTCTTCAGGAACTTCAGCGATGTCGAGATCTGGGAAGTGGCACGCTTCTCGAAGTGGGAGGCCCTGCCGCCAGGGCAATTGATCCTGCGCGAAGGCGAGGAAGGATCCTTCTTCTGCATTCTGGCCTCGGGGCAGGTCAAGGTGACGCGCCGCAACAAGCTGCTCAACATTCTCGATACCGGCGAATGCTTCGGCGAAATGGCCTATCTGTCCGAGGAAAAGCGCCGCGGCGCCGATGTCAGCAGCATGACCGACGCCAAGGTCATCACCATCCCGACGGCGTCGCTGACTTCCGCGTCGGACGCCACCCGTCATCATTTCGACAGCGCCTTCCTGTCGATCCTGGTCGAACGCCTGACCATGGCCAATGTGCGCCTGAGTTCAGTCTAGCAGCCTGTCGGGCTTGAGTTGAAATTGCGAGTGATATCGGCCATGGAAATTGATCGGGGCACAGAAGTGGCGAACTATGGCGCGAGGAGGCTCGATTTGAGCGTTTGCGCGCCTGTATTTGCGCGCTTACGCTGCC
>JANPGJ010000320.1:0-10072 GCA_031423955.1 Burkholderiales bacterium | reverse complement strand
GACGCCGCCTGACATCGTGTCGCAGTTCGCGTTGGCCGTTCCAATGTGCCTGCTGTATGAATTGGGATTGTTTTGCGCGCAATTCGTCACCAAGCGACCGCACGGCGACACTGCCGATTCACAGACCGGCAGTTCCGGAGGTGCCGGTACCTGACGCGGTTCACATCGGCAACGGCAATCACGAAACTCGATCAGTCGGGCTGTTTTCCGTACGCCGCGCTTCAAGGTCGTGCCTGGCGTCGTGGTAGGTACCGCTTCGCGATGCCCGCTTTTCCTGCGGTGCAAGTGGCGAGCCGGTTCGCTATTCCGGCTCGTCGCGCGGCTTGCGCTGTGGTCGTGGCCGCTTGCCCACCGTCACCGCAACCTCGAGCGACTGGCCTTGACGCACCAGCTTGAGCCGACCGCTGCTGCCCGGTGTCAGTTGCGCGATCAGGTTGAGCATGCCGGCGGCGTCGCGCACCGGCGCACCTTCGACTTCGATCAACACGTCACCCGGCTTGATCCCTGCCTTGTCGGCCGGGCCGTTGCGCACCACGCCGGCAATCAGCACACCCTGGTCCTTCGGCAACTTGAACGATTCGGCAAGTTCAGCGGTGATTTCCTGGGGCTCGATGCCAATGAACCCGCGCGTCACCGTGCCGTTGGCGATGATCTGGTCCATCACCTGGCGCGCCATATTGGCCGGAATCGCGAAACCGATCCCGGCCGAGCCGCCGGAGCGCGAATAAATTGCCGTGTTGATGCCGAGTAGCCGGCCTTGGACGTCGACCAGGGCGCCGCCGGAGTTGCCGGGATTGATCGCCGCGTCGGTCTGGATGAAATTTTCGAACGTGGAGATGCCCAGTTGCGAGCGGCCGAGTGCCGAGACGATGCCGAGAGTCACCGTCTGCCCGACGCCATAGGGATTGCCGATGGCCAGCACCACATCGCCCACGCTTGCCGCCTCGGGGCGGCCGAACACGATGGTCGGCACGTTCGGCAGGTCGATCTTGATTACCGCCAGATCGGTTTCCGGGTCGCCGCCGACGATCTTGGCGCTCGCCTTGCGATTGTCCGACAGCAGCACCTCGATCTCGTCGGCGGACTCGATCACATGGAAGTTGGTGAGCACGTAGCCCTGATTGCTGACGATCACCCCCGAACCGAGGCTGGACGCGCGTCGCGACGGGCCCTGGCCACGCACGTCACCGCCGAAAAAGTGGCGAAACAGCGGATCGTTCATGAACGGGTGCTGCGGCAGCTTCACCTCTTTCGAGGTAAAGATGTTTACCACGGCGGGCATTGCCAGGCGCGCGGCCTCGCTGTACGAGAACGGCCTCTGACTGTCGGCAGCGGCGCCGCCGGCGCCCGGGGAGGCAGGTAACGGTACCGATGCCGGTGCCGGCAGCGACGTCGGCGCAACTGGCGGCGGTCGCTTGATCCAATCCGGCTTGAGGGTCACCACAACAAACCACGCGCCAAGGCAAATGGTGGCCGTCTGCGCGAAAATCAGCCAAAGGTGGCGAAGCATGGGGAAAAGTATGGAAACCGCAACACTGCACGATGCGCTGGAACGATTGCTCGAACCGGCGCGCTTCCGCGATTATTGCCCAAACGGCATGCAGGTGGAAGGAAAGAGTGCAACCAGGAAGCTGGTCACCGGTGTCACCGCGAGTCTGGCATTGATTGAAGCCGCGGTGGCGGCAGGAGCGGATACCTTGCTGGTCCATCACGGATTATTCTGGAAAGGCGACGACATGCGCATCATCGGGCCGCGTCGTCGCCGCCTGGAACTGCTGCTGTCGTGCCAACTCAATCTGCTGGCGTATCACCTGCCGCTGGATGCGCATCCCGAGTTCGGCAACAACGCGCAACTTGGCCTGCGCCTGGGGCTTGCCGCGGACGCGCACTTCGGCGAGCAGGATCTCGGCTGCGTCGGCGAAATGCCGGTGCAAATCAGCGCCCAGGCGTTCGCCGCAAAGGTCGGGCTGGCGCTGGGCCGGGTGCCGCTGATGGTCGGCGATGCCGACCGTCAGGTGCGACGCATCGCCTGGTGCAGTGGCGGTGCCCAGGGCTATTTCGAAGCCGCGATCGCCGCCGGCTGCGACTTGTACCTGAGTGGCGAAATATCGGAGCAAACCACCCATCTCGCACGCGAGTCGGGCGTGCCCTACATCGCCGCCGGTCACCATGCCACCGAGCGTTACGGGGCGCAGGCGGTCGGGGAGCACATCGCACGCCATTTCGGGATCGAACACCTGCATATCGATATCGACAATCCGGCCTGAGCCGGGTGCCATGGTCGACCCGTGCGGTTCAACTTGCAGCGCGGCGCGCGGCGGGTGTCCGGGTGGTCCTGGTGGGCGGGCGGTGTTGCCGAGTCCGGTATGCAGCGTCTGCGCCATCCAGCCGAACCTGGTGCAGGCAGCGGAGCGCCGCTGCCTGCGTGACGCTTACTTTTTCAGCGAATCGCGGATTTCACGCAACAGGACCACGTCTTCCGGAGTCACAGGCGCGGGCGCTGGTGCGGCCGGTTCTTCACGCTTCAAGCGATTGATCTGCTTGACCAACATGAAAATGATGAAAGCCAGGATGAGGAAGTTGACAGCGACGGTGATGAAGCTGCCGTAGGCCAACACCGGGATGCCGGCTTTTTTGAGGTCCGCCAAGGCGGCCAGGTTGCCCGGATTCTTGCCCAGGATGATGAAGAGATTGGAGAAATCGAGCGAGCCGAAGATTGATCCAACGATCGGCATGATGACGTCGCCAACCAATGAGTCGACGATTTTACCGAACGCACCGCCGATGATCACGCCAACGGCCAGGTCGATGACATTACCCTTGACCGCGAATTCGCGGAATTCCTGAAGCATTCCCATATGTAATTCCCCTGTTTTTGGCTGCGGCATGATGCGCAGCCGGTTTTGATGGTGAACCCGCAAAATCGGGCGCCCGGGCGAAGTCTACGTGGACGAGGCTGCGGCGACAACAACACACCCTTTCCGAAAGGGCGAAGGAAAATGCCCCCTTGCAGCGCGGAGTATCTATTTTCGGGCTATCGGAGCGATCATTGAATTCGATCTAAGGCCATGAATCATATGGAAATTTCTGAAAAAACATTGAACTTCTGCGGCAAAGCGGTATAATTCTACGTTTGCCGCGTTCACGCAGGCTTTAGTCGTTTTCCAGACCTTTAAGGCTTTTTTCCCCATGAGCAACGATCAACCTGCCGATGGCGGGCGCCGCAATGCCATTGTCGCCACCTCGGTGGTCGGCGGTATTGGCGCCTTGTGCACCGCAGTCCCCTTTGTCTCGACATTTGCCCCGTCAGAAAAGGCGCGTGCCGCCGGGGCGCCGGTCGAGGTCGATATCAGCCAGCTGAAGGAAGGCGAACTGATCGTCACCGAGTGGCGCGGCAAGCCGGTGTGGATTTTGAAGCGCAGCAAGGAAATGCTCGATTCGCTGGCCAAGACCGAATCGAAAGTGGCGGACCCGAAATCGGAGCGCAAACCCGCCGAACTGACACCGGAGTACTGCCGCAATCAAGGACGCTCGATCAAGCCCGAGTTGCTGGTGGCAGTCGGGATTTGCTCGCACCTGGGCTGCTCGCCTTCGGGCCCGTTTCCCATCGGCGCCAACGTCACCCTGGGCGACGACATGGGTTTCGTGTGCCCGTGCCACGGTTCCACCTTCGACCTGGCCGGTCGCGTCTGGAAAGCCAAGCCGGCGCCCGACAATCTTGAAATTCCGCCACACAAATATTTGTCCGATACCAGATTGCTGATCGGCGACGACAAGAAGGGGGCTTGAAAGAAATGGCAGCTGGCAAGAAGGAACCGGTCGTAGTCACCGGCTTGGGCATGCTGGACAAACCCGCAAGCGGCCTGGTGACTTGGGTCGACCAGCGTTTCCCGCTGATGGAAAACTGGAAGGCGCATCTGTCCGAGTACTACGCGCCGAAGAATTTCAATTTCTGGTATTTCTTCGGCTCGCTGGCCATGCTGGTGCTGGTGATCCAGATCGTGACCGGGATTTTCCTCACCATGCACTACAAGCCGGACGCGGCAAAGGCGTTCGAGTCGGTCGAATACATCATGCGCGAGGTGCCATGGGGCTGGCTGGTGCGCTACATGCACTCCACCGGCGCCTCGATGTTCTTTATCGTGATCTACCTGCACATGTTCCGCGGCCTGATCTACGGCTCGTACCGCAAGCCGCGCGAGCTGATCTGGATCTTCGGCGTGCTGATCTTCCTGTGCCTGATGGGCGAAGCGTTTTTCGGCTACCTGCTGCCATGGGGCCAGATGTCCTACTGGGGCGCACAGGTGATTGTCAACCTGGCCTCGGCGATTCCGCTGATCGGGCCGGACCTGGCGATCTGGGTGCGTGGCGACTATGTGGTCGGCGACGCCACCCTCAACCGCTTCTTCGCATTTCATGTGATCGCATTGCCGCTGGTGATTCTCGGGCTGGTGGCCGCGCATATCCTTGCCTTGCACGAAGTCGGTTCGAACAATCCGGACGGCGTCGACATCAAGCTGCACAAGGACCCCAAGACCGGCATACCGCTCGACGGCATTCCGTTCCACCCCTACTACACCGTGCATGACATTCTCGGGGTGGTGGTGTTCCTGATGGTGTTCTCGGCGATTGTGTTCTTCGCGCCGGAAATGGGCGGCTATTTCCTCGAATACAACAATTTCGTTCCGGCCGACCCGCTCAAGACCCCGGCGCACATCGCACCGGTATGGTATTTCACGCCGTACTACTCGGTGTTGCGCGCGATGGTATGGCCGATTCTTGGCATCGATGCCAAGGTGTGGGGTGTGATCGCGATGGGCGCCTCGACCCTGGTGTTTTTCTTCCTGCCCTGGCTCGACCGCTCGCCGGTCAAATCGATTCGTTATCGTCCTGCGCTGCACCTGTATATCTACATCTTGTTTGTGATCGCGTTCCTGATTCTCGGCTATCTCGGCACCTTGCCGCCGTCGCCGGTGGGTGAAGTGGTTTCCCAGGTCTGCACCCTGATCTACTTTGCTTTCTTCCTCGGCATGCCGTGGTGGAGCCGCTGGGGACAGTTCAAACCCGTGCCCGCGCGCGTGACGATGTAACGGACGCATAAATCCAATGAAAATAACCAATACCACCCTGTCGTTCGCGCTGGCCGCCGTGTGCCTGGTCATTGCCGGTGCAGCCCCGGTTGCGCAGGCGAATGAAGCCGGCATCCGGCTGGACCGCGCACCGGTTGACCGCTTCACCGATGTGCAAGCCCTGCAGCGCGGCGCCAAGCTGTTCGTCAACTACTGCCTGAACTGCCACAGTGCGCAATCGATGCGCTACAACCGGCTCAAGGACATCGGCATCTCCGACGAGCAGATCAAGGCGAGCCTGTTGTTCACCGGCGAAAAGGTGGGCGAACTGATGACCACCGCGCTGCCGAAAAAGGATGCCAAGGATTGGTTCGGCGCGGCGCCGCCCGATCTTTCCGTGATCGCCCGCGCGCGTGCTTCCGAGGCCGGGTCGGGGGCCGACTGGCTGTACACCTATTTGCGCACTTTCTATCGCGACCCGTCGCGCGAGTCCGGCTGGAACAACCTGGCATTCGCCAATGTCGGCATGCCGCATGTGCTGTACGAACTGCAGGGCGAGCAGGTGGCGAAATTCGTCAAGGAAAAAGACGCGCACGACGCCAGCAAGACGGTCGACAAGTTCGAAGGCTTCGAGATCATCAAGCCGGGCAAGATGAACAAGCTCGAATACGACAACGCAATCGGCGACCTGGTCGGTTATCTGGTCTGGATGGCCGAACCGGTGGCGTCGCAGCGCAAGCAACTGGGGATCGCGGTCCTGATCTTCCTCGGCGTCTTCCTGCTGCCCTGCGCCTGGATGCTCAATCGCTCCTTCTGGAAGGATATCCACTAGTAGGTTCCGGCAAAAGTGCAACCCTACTTTTGCCGGGCTTGTTCAGCGTGGAATCGCCGGCGGAGCCGGACAATTCCGCGACGCAACTACAACAAAAAACCGGATGCCGAAGTTGGTGCCGGTACCGCAGCTTTCAAAGGTTGACACATGATGGTTTTGTATTCAGGCACTACTTGTCCTTTTTCGCATCGTTGCCGTTTCGTGCTCTACGAAAAGGGCATGGACTTCGAGATCAAGGACATCGATCTTTTCAGCAAGCCCGAAGACATCTCGGTGATGAATCCCTACGGGCAGGTGCCGATCTTAGTCGAGCGCGACCTGATCCTGTATGAGTCGAACATCATCAACGAATACATCGACGAGCGTTTTCCGCATCCGCAATTGATGCCGGCCGATCCGGTGATGCGCGGCCGCACGCGACTGTTCCTGCTCAACTTCGAACGTGAGTTGTTCATTCACATCGATGCGCTGGAGAAGGGCAACCCGAAGCAACAGGACAAGGCACGCGAACGGGTGTCGGCGGTGTTGACGCAACTCGCGCCCAACCTGGCCAAGCAGAAATGGATGCTTGGCGAGGAATTCACCATGCTCGACGTCTCGATCGCGCCGCTGTTGTGGCGCCTCGACAGTTACGGCATTTCGCTGCCGCGCCAAGCGGCGCCGGTGATGAAGTACGCCGAGCGGATCTTCAGCCGGCCGGCGTTTTTCGAGGCACTGACGCCGTCCGAAAAAGTGATGCGCAAGTAAACCGCGTTCGGCCAGGCGTTCGCTGCGATCGATGCGGGCGCCGGCTGACCAGGGGTAGACCGAAATGGCAGATGAACAGCGCAACGAACCGCACGACAAATCGACCCGGCCTTACCTGATCCGTGCGATTTACGAGTGGTGCACCGACAGCGGCTACACCCCGTATCTGGCGGTGGTGGTGAACCAGCATACGCGGGTGCCGAATGAATTCGTCAAGGACGGGCAGATCGTGCTCAATGTTTCGTTCGACGCCACCAGCGGGCTGAAACTGGGTAACGACCTGATCGAATTCGCCGCGCGCTTCGGTGGCACCGCGCGCGAAATTTCCGTGCCGATTGATCGCGTCGCCGCCATCTATGCGCGCGAAAACGGTCACGGCATGGGCTTCGAAGTGGTCGACACGAAAATCGAGCATCGACCGGACGCCAAGGTCGATACACCGACAGCCGCGACCGCACCGGAGCGGCCGAAAGCTGGCGGCAAGCCGAAACTGACAGTAGTGAAGTAAGCGCAGTAAACTTGCGGCACGCAACGGTCGGAACCACCTGTTGGCAGCAATCGTCGACAGGGCATGATCATAGTCAAGTTGCTGCAGTCAGATGTTGTTGCAACGGGTTTACCGGACCGTATCCCGAATCAAAGCCGCCTTAGCTCAGTTGGTAGAGCAACCGCCTTGTAAGCGGTAGGTCATCTGTTCGAGTCAGATAGGCGGCACCATTCAAGCACAAGAAGACGCAAGCGCTTGGTCATTCAATCGACGGCCCACAACGGGCTTTGTTTGGATTCGGCCGCAGCGTTGAGAGCCGACTACTTGTAATCATCTTCTCGCTGATGCTTCACAGCCAAAATCGTGACGGCATCCAGCGCTGGTTCGAATCGGTAAAGCGCAAGAAATCCGCTGGCACCGAAGTCGATCACCAGTTCGCGCAAGTCCTCAAAATCTTCGACTGGCCGCCCGATCAGCGGTGCGTGATTGAGGGGAATGAACGATTCGCGAATCGCAAGCATCGCCCGTTTCGCAGCGACAGGATCTTTTATGACGAGAAACGCGTGCAATCGGAACAGGTCCGATCCGGCGCGCGCCGAAATCCTTACGAGTGGCATTCAGGCAAGGCGGCTGCAGGGTTCTCCTGCACTTGATCAACCCAGGCACTAAACTCATCAAGCGAGACATGCAGACCGGTCTCCTTGTAATGCTCAAAGGATGATTCGGCGGCCGCGATGAAGTGATGGCGCGCCTCTTCCTTTTTCACGTAGGCAAGAATGGCTTCTTTCATGACGTAATGCGGCGTCCGCTTTTTGGCATAGGCAAGGTTGGCGATCCGGTCCCGGTCGACGGCATCAAGCTTGATTGTGACTGACCCCGAGGCGGGTCGCTTCTCGACAGACGAAGTTTTCACGGTATCACCAGGGATCAAAAGGTAACACCTATTCTAGTTGATGTTCGTTTGATGTCAACGATCCCGTCCCGTATGGACCATGTTTCCCGGAGACGGTTGGGATTTCACGGTTTCCAGAGTGTCACGCACGGTGCTTGTCGAAAAATTTGACAGTGGCCGCGGAGAAACGACATGCCTCACGTCCGCACCATGACTAAGCCATTGAGTACAAAGGCCTACTCTCAATCGGCTTATTTCTTGCTCCAAACCAAGGAACTAACGCACAATCACCCGTATATTTCCGATTGACCCACATCGCCCTTGGAAGCGGCGGCGGAGGCGAGCGGAAAACCGCGCAGCGTGGCTCATCCGTTTAGGGGATGGCCCAGAGCGGCGAAACGTGAGACAAGTGTTACAAGGCGGGGAAATGCCTGCGGTTCGCCTGATCAACGGTCCACAGGTCGCCTGAGCGTTGTTTGGGAGGTAGTACTGCACATGACTTGCAATCTTCCAAGGCGACAGCTGGCGCTGGCTGTCGCAGCTGCATTTTCCGCCGGTCTCCCATTCTCCCCCGACCTGCTGGTTTCGCAGGCGCGCGCCAACCCGGGCGCGCCGGTTGTGACCAGCGGCGGCGCCAGCTTCCAGACCCAGGGCAAGTCCCTGACGGTCACCAACACCCCGGGCGCCATCATCAACTGGCAGAGTTTTTCGATTGGCCAGGGCGAAACCACCCGTTTCCAGCAGCAAAGCGCCGCCAGCACGGTGTTGAACCGGGTGCGCGGGCAAGACCCCAGCGTAATCCTCGGTACCCTTTCCTCAAACGGCCGGGTATTCCTGATCAATGCCAATGGCATCGTGTTCGGCGCCGGCAGCAAGGTCGACACCCAGGGCCTGATCGCCTCGACGCTCAACATCAGCGACGCCGACTTCAAAAAGGGCCTGCTCAAGTTCAACCAGGAAGGCCAGGCCGGCAGCATCCAGGTGGATGGCTACATCAACGGCGGCAGCGGCGACGTCTACATCATCGCGCCCAACGCCACGGTGGGCAAAGAGGGTGTGATCAAGAGCGAAGGCGGCAACGTGGTGCTGGCCGCCGGCGAGAAGATCGAAATCGCCAGCCGCAGCCTGAACGACATGAAGTTCGAGGTGCAGGCGCCGGTCAACGAGGTTCGGGTACTCGGCAAACTCAGCGGCGGGGCGGTCGGCATTTTCGCCGGCACCTTGAAGCATTCGGGCGACATTCGTGCCCAGACCGCCGAGGGCAACGGTGGGCGCATCGTACTGGCGGCCAAAGCGGATATCACGCTCAGCGCCGGCAGCCAGACCGTGGCCGAAGGCAAAAGCGGCGGTTCGGTCGAGATCAAGTCCGAGACTGGCAATATCGCGGTGGGCCAGGCCGCCGTGGTCAGCGCCAGTGCGGTGAGCATCGTGTCAGGCATCGCGCCTGCGCCCAACTGGTGACCGGTGCCGGCGGCACCGTGAGCATCAGCACCCTGCAAGGCAATATCGTGGTCGATGGCGGTGCGATCCTCAAGGCATCCGGCAAGGCCGGTGGCAACGTCACGCTGTCGGCGGCGCTTGGCCGCAACACGCTGGCCGGGGAAATCGATGTGCGCGGCAGTACCGGCGCGATCGACCTGTCGGTTGGCCAGGTAACGACCGTCGACGCGACGGCCAAGGGCGGCGCCGCGCAAGTGCTCGGCCGCGAAGTCGTGCTCAGCGACAACGCGAAAATCGATGTCAGCGGTGATGCCGGCGGCGGCACCATACTCGTCGGTGGCGACTATCAGGGCGGGAACGCCGCGGTGCAGAACGCCCGCCGTACCGCGGTCAGCGATGACGTGATCCTCAGGGCCGACGCGGTGCTCAAGGGCAACGGCGGCAAGGTCGTCGTATGGGCCGAAGAGGCCACCAACTTCCGCGGCAGCATCAGCGCCACCGGCGGCAAGGACGGCGGCGATGGCGGCATGGTCGAAGTGTCCGGCAAGGGCGCCTTGTGGTTCCGCGGCCGGGTCAACACCAGCGCGCCGCTGGGCCGGCGCGGC
>JANPGJ010000319.1:0-4222 GCA_031423955.1 Burkholderiales bacterium | reverse complement strand
CGTGAGCCCGGCCAGCACGGGCGCGAGAACCGAAGGCGGCGCCATGCAGGATTCCACCAGCACCTCGGTCGCCTGCGCCCACTCCGGCCCCGGCCGCGGCAAGCGCCCCCAAGTCTCCCCACCCCGCCGATCCCCGCTCATGCCACCCTCCGCAAGCCCCTTGGCGCCGCGCCGCCCAAAGGCCTATAATCGCGCAAAATATTGCTTAACTCGCACTTAAATTAATCGATATCGATGAATTATTATGCTTTAAAGTGCCTCCCGTCAAGCGGCATGAGGCCACCACCATGGTGATCTGCCGCCTCTCCGCCCTGTTGGGCGAGCGCCGCCTCAAGGTGGCCGACGTGGTGCGCGATACCGGCATCGCCCGCGCCACCGTGGACCGCTACTACTACGACAGCGTGCAAAGCTACGACCGCGACGTGCTCGAAAAGCTGTGCGTCTACCTCAAGGTCGACCTCCCCGCCCTGCTGCACTACGTGCGCGAGCCCGACCTCTTCGACGCCGCGCCAGTCTCCGCCACGGCAGGCGCAGTACATGAGCCACCCGCGCCCTACTATGCCAAGCCCGAGCGTGCGCCATCGCGGCGCCGCACACCGCCCAAGACCTGACGCATGCCCACACTCGACTGGCTCAACCGCGACGCCGCCTTAGGCATCGCCAACAAGGTGCCCTACCGCCTGCTGCACCACGTTTCCAGCCACGGCACCGGCGAGGGCAACCTGCTCATTCAGGGCGACAACCTCGAAGCCTTGAAGTCCCTGCTGCCGCTCTATCGCGGCCGCGTGAAGTGCATCTTCATCGACCCGCCCTACAACACCAAGAGCGCGTTCGAGCACTACGACGACAACCTCGAACACAGTCAGTGGTTGTCGATGATGTGGCCGCGGCTGGCGCTGCTTCGCGAACTTCTATCCGAGGACGGAAGCATATGGGTAGCAATTGACGACAACGAGGGGCACTACCTCAAGGTGCTGATGGACGAAGTTTTCGGCCGATCAAATTTCGTCGCTACGGTCATATGGGAGAAGGCCGATTCACCGCGCAATTCGGCACGTCAATTTTCAGCCGACCACGACTACATTCACATCTATGCGAAAAAGGCTGATTGGGCCCCGATTAAATTGAATCGATCCGAGGAATCGGATTCGATCTATTCAAATCCCGACAAGGACGAGCGGGGTCCTTGGCTGCCGGGCGACCCGTATGCCAACAAGCCATATTCGAAGGGCCAATACACGATCGCCGGTCCGACCGGACGAGAGTTTTCACCGCCGCCAGGGCGGTATTGGCGGATCTCAGAAGGGCGGCTCCGCGAATTGGACAGCGAAGGCCGTATTTGGTGGGGTCCCACAGGTGCGGCCCGGCCTAGCATTAAGCGGTATCTCTCAGAGGTGAGCGATCTTGTACCTCGGACGCTATGGGGCAAAGAAGCGGTAGGTAGCAATCGAACTTCAAAAAACGAAATGCGCGCGCTTTTCCCTGGGGAAGAGTCGTTCGGTACGCCGAAGCCCGAAAAGCTAGTCGAGCGCGCGCTCCACATATCGACGGAACCTGGCGATATCGTTCTCGACTCCTTCCTCGGCTCAGGCACCACAGCCGCCGTCGCCCACAAAATGGGCCGCCGCTGGATCGGCATCGAAATGGGCGAGCACGCCGCCACGCATTGCCTGCCGCGCCTGGAAAAGGTGGTGGCCGGCGAGCAGGGCGGGATTTCCAAGGCAGTGAACTGGCAGGGTGGCGGCGGGTTCCAGTTCTTGAAGCTGGGCGAGCCGATTTTCGATGACCGCGGCGCGATCCATCCACAGGTGAAGTTCGGGGCGCTGGCGGCGTTCATCTGGCACCAGGAAACCGGGCTGGCCTCGGACCGCAAGTTCAATTCGCCACTGCTGGGGGTGCATGAGGGTCGGGCGATTTACCTGTTGTTCAACGGCATCCTGGGCGACAAGCGGCCCGAGGGCGGGAACGTGTTGACCTCGGCCGTGCTCAAGGCGATCAACGAGATTCTTCCGTTCATGGGGCCGAAGACGGTGTATGGCGAGAGCCTGCGCCTGGGGCCGGCGCGGCTGGAGGCGGAGGGCATCGAGTTCCGGCAGATTCCTTACGATGTGAAGGCGCGATGAGTCGTGGATTTTGGGGGCGAACGCTTCGAGTGGGACCCGGGGAAAGCGGAGTCCAATCTGCGCAAACATGGCGTGTCGTTCGAGGAGGCTCGCACCATCTTTTTCGACCCTCTGGCCCGGACCATGCCCGACCCGCAGCATTCGCTGGGCGAGCGGCGCTTCGTGTGTATCGGCATGGCCAACAGCGGACGCTTGCTGGTGGTGCCGCATGCGGAACGGGGAGGGCTTATCAGGATCATCAGTGCGCGAGAAGCGGTGCGCCAAGAAAGGCGGATGTATGAACGAGGTTGACGATGACGACGACATGTTGCCCGAGTACGATTTCAGCAATGCTGTGCCCAACAAACACGCCGCGCGCATGCTGGCGCATGGCCACTCCGTCACCTTGATCGACAAGGACGGCAACGAACTCAGCACTGAGTATTTCCCGCCGCCGAAGCCGAAGAAGCCTTTCGGCCTCAAGCGCTATCAGACCCGCACGCTGGAAACGCTGGATGAGTTCCTGCGCCGCGCCCGGCTGGTAGGGCCGAAATCCGCCTTCGAGATGATGGCGGCCGATGCCGGCCGGGCCGGGCTTGTGTATCACAGCGATTTCGGCGCCACACCCTGCGTGTGCCTGCGTCTGCCCACCGGCGGCGGCAAGACGATCCTGGCTTCGCACGCCGTCAGCCATGTGGCGCGCGGCTGGCAGGGAAGCGAGGCGCCGGTGGCCTTGTGGTTGACGCCTTCGGACACGATTACGCAGCAAACCCTGGCAGCCTTGAAGAAGCCCGGCCACCCTTACCGCGCGGCGCTGGAAGAAACTTACGGCGCGCGCTTGACGGTGTGCGACCTTTCCGAGGTGGCGCTGGTGCCGCCGCCGGAATGGGGGCGCACGACGGTGGTGATCGTGGCCACGATCCAGAGCTTTCGCATCGCGGAAACGGCGCAGCGCAAGGTGTATGCGATGAGCGAGGCCTTCGAGGCGCATTTCCGCTCGCTGCCGCCGTACCGTCTGCAAGGCCTGCAGACCGTGTCCGCTGCGGATGTGGCCGAGCATTCGTTCTTGACCGACGTCGATATCGGGCGCGTCAAGACGTCGCTTACGAACTGGCTGGCTTTGCAAAACCCCATCGTCATCGTCGACGAGGCGCACAACGCGCGCACCGATTTGTCGTTCAAGGCGCTGGCCGATGTGCGCCCCGCCTGCGTACTGGAACTCACGGCCACGCCGATCCCGAAGCGCGCCAACGTGCTGGTATCGGTGTCGGCGCAGGAGTTGCAGACCGAAGACATGATCAAGTTGCCGATCGTGCTTTCCGAACACTTGACCGGTTGGGAACAGGCCGTGTTCGAGGCGATCCAGCGCCGCAGGCAACTGGAGATCGCGGCCCAAGGTGAGGACGATTACATCCGCCCCATCGTGCTGTTCCAGGCCGAGCCGCAAAACGGCGTGATGACGGTCGACCGCCTGCGCCAGCACCTGATCGAGAAGGAACATATCGCCGAGAACGAGATCGCGCGCGCCACCGGCAACTACAAGGAACTCGAGGGTGCGGACCTGCTATCGAAGGCATGCCCGATCCGCTATGTGATCACGGTGGAGGCGCTGAAAGAGGGCTGGGACTGCCCCTTCGCCTATGTGCTGTGCTCGCTGCAAACGGTGCGCTCGGCCAAGGATGTGGAGCAACTGCTGGGCCGGGTGCTGCGCCTGCCCTACGCCACGCCGCGCCGCGACCCGGCGCTGTCGCGCGCCTATGCCAACGTGGTCGCGCAATCTTTCGCCGAGGCCGCCGATACCTTGGCCGACCGGCTGGTCGAGAACATGGGCTTCGAGGCGCTGGAACTGGCGGCGTTTTTCGCGCCGCCGCAAGGCGGCCTGTTCGACGCATCCGCGCCCGACACCCCGCCGCCCCCCGGCCTGCCGGTGCTGCAGGTGCCGTTCGCCGTGGCCCCGAACCTGCCGGTCGCACCCAACGTGGCCAGCACTGTGCCCGCCACCGGCGGCGTGGTGGTGGCGGTGCAGGGGCTGGTGAGCGAGGAAACCCGCATCGCGCTGGTGGCCGCCGCCCCAACCAAGAAGGAGCGCGAGGCCCTGGCGGAGCGCATCGAGCGCCACA
>JANPGJ010000318.1:0-7050 GCA_031423955.1 Burkholderiales bacterium | reverse complement strand
CTGGTCGATCTTCAGGCGTTGGATCGGAAACTGCTTCAGGTAACTCAGGCTCGAATAGCCGGTGCCGAAATCGTCGATCGCCAGCTGCACACCGAGCGCGTGGAACGCCTGCATGTTGGCGATCGTCGTTTCGGGGTCGCCGATCATCACGCCTTCGGTGACCTCCAGTTCGAGGCATCCGGGTTGCAGACCGGTGTCGCGCAGCGCGCTCTCGACCATCGGCAGGAAGCCCGGTTCGCGGAACTGCTTGGGCGACACGTTGACCGCCACGCTGACCGGCGGCGCACCGGCCCGCTGCCAGCCGAGCGCCGCGGCGCAGGCGGTGCGGGTGACCCACTCGCCGATCTGCACGATCAGGCCGAGTTCCTCGGCCAGCGGAATGAAGTCGAGCGGTGGGATCATGCCATGCACCGGATGCTTCCAGCGGATCAAGGCCTCGGCGCCGATGATGCGGCCGCTCTCGATATCGACCTGCGGCTGGAACATCAGGAAGAACTGCTGCTTGCCGATGGCGCGCCGCATGTCGTTGGCCAGGGCGAGCTTGCGGGCGGCGTCGGCGTTCATCGCGGTGGTGAAGAAGCGCATCGCGTTGTGGCCGCCCTGCTTGGCCACATGCATCGCCGATTCGGCGTTTTTCAGCAGGTCGTCGACGCTGTCGCCATCGACCTGGTGAATGGCGATGCCGGCGCAGGCGGTGACATAGAGCGACTGGTCGTCGACGTAATACGGTTGCGCCAGGTATTCCTGGACGCGCGCGGCGATGGTCGCCGCGTCTTCGGCGCGATCAATTTCGGTGAGCACCACTGCGAAGGTGTCGCCGCCGAGACGCGCCACGCTTTCCAGCGCGCTGCGGCCGGCATCGAACCGCGCCACCTGATCGCTGTCGCGCATGCAGCGCCCCAGCCGATCTGCGACTTTCTTGAGCAGTTTGTCGCCGGTGGCATGGCCGCGCGCTTCGTTGATCTGCTTGAAACCGTCGAGCCCGACGATCATCACCGCCACCGGCGTGCCGCTGCGCTGGGCGCGCGCCAGCGCGCCGTCAAGGTGTTCGGCGCACAGCCGGCGGTTCGGCAATCCGGTCAAGCCGTCGTACATCGCCAGGTAGCGGATGCGCTCCTCGGCTTCCTTGCGGTCGGTGATGTCCTGCACGATGCCTTCCAGGCGTATCGCGCGACCGCTGTCGTCGGCCACCGTTTCGGCCTGCATGAAGGCATGGCGCAGGGTGCCGTCCGGCCGCATGACGCGCACCTCGAAGTTGGCAGGCGTACCCCCACCGACCGCGTCGACCGTCCATTTGAGCGCCAGCGGCCGATCCTCCGGATGCAGATAGTCGAGAAAGGCCTGGCCGCTGCGCGGCGCCTGCGGGCGGGTGCAACCGATGATCCGGCAGACCTCGTCGGACACGGTGAGCGCATCGGAGGCAAGTTCGAGGTCCCAATGGCCGATCCGACCCAGGCGTTGCGCGTTGGCGAGCCGGCTTTCGCTTCTGGCCAGGTCGCGCATGTTGCGGCTGGCTTCCAGCAGGTAGCGCAGGCGGTAGCCGATCAGTTCCTCCTGCAGCGGCTTGGTGGCGAAGTCGGTCGCGCCGCTGGTGAAGGCGCGCCGGATCGATTGCGAATCGCCGGCCGCGGTCAGCATCAGGATCGGAATGTGCCTGCCGGCGGGGTGTGCGCGCAGGGTTTCACAGAGCTCGAAGCCGTTCATCACCGGCATGTTGGCATCGGTCAGCACGAGGTCGGGCCGCGCGCTCTCGAAGCGCGCCATGGCGGCGGCGCCGTCTTCTGCCGCGGCGACCGTGAAACCTTCGTCCTCCAGGGTGATCTCCAGCATTTCGCGCATCAGCGGATCATCGTCGACGATCAGCACCAGTGGTTGTTCGCGCAACGAATCGCCGGCGCTCGGCGACGCCGACACAGGGGTAATGGCGGATTCGGGGGTAAAGGTCGAGGCGTTCATGGTTTCACCTGCTGCAAATGGGACATCGTTGGAGGTTTGCGGGACTGTGTCATGCGGGAACAGCGACTTCCAGCGCTTCGGGCAGCGCGATGCGGCCGGTCATCGCGCGCACCTGCTCGAATGCCCCGGTCATGCCGGCATGGTCGTCCTGCCTGGCGCAACGTTCGAGGCGGCGCGCGGCTTCGGTAAAGGCGTCGTAGCCGACCGTGCCGGCCGAGCCGGCCAGCCAGTGGCCGAAGCGGGCCACCTCGGCGCCGTCGCCGCGTTGAACTGCGGTGGCAACCTCGGCGATCTGCTGCTGCAGGCGCAGCGCGAAGCTGCGGATCACCGGAACCAGGCGCGGCTTGGTGGCCAGGCGCGAAATGATCGGCGCGGCGTCAACACTTGCCAATGCGATTGGCGCTGCTGCCGGTGCGGGTTCTGCGACCCTGCCGACCGGCATCGGCAGCGCATCGACCCGCGGTTCGCTATCGATGGTGATCCGTTCGCCGCCGAGAAATCCAGCCACCACCGCCAGCAGCGCATCGATGTCCACCGGCTTGGTGATGTAGGCGCTGCAGCCGGCGGCCAGCACTTCCTTTTCATAGCCTGCCATCGCGTTGGCAGTCAGCGCGATGATCGGCAGTGTGCAGCCGCGCCGGCGCAATTCGCGGGTGGCGCCATAACCGTCGAGCACCGGCATCTGCATATCCATCAGCACCAGGTCGAAGCCGCCGGCGGCGACCTTCTCCAGCGCCACCTGGCCGTTCTCGGCCTCGTCGACCCACAGGCCGTGCTCGGCTAACACCAGCGCCACCAGTTCGCGGTTTTCCGGGCCGTCATCGACCACCAGCACACGCGCCGCCGGGATGCGCCAGCGCGGCGCGCCGGCGCCCGCCACATCTTCGTCCGCGGCATGCAACTCCGCCGCCGTCACCATGCGCGCGTCAGCCGGGGTGCCGGCGGCGAAGCTCAGGGTGAACACGCTGCCGTTGCCGGGGCGACTGCTGGCGACGATGTCGCCACCCAGTGCGCGGGCGAATTTGCGGCTGATGGTGAGGCCCAGACCGGTGCCGCCGAAGCGCCGGGTGATCGACGAATCGGCCTGGGTGAACGGCTCGAACAGGCTTTCGAGCTTGTCCTCCGCCACCCCGATGCCGCTGTCGTGTACCTCGATGGTGTAGCGCTCGCCTTGGTCCGCAGGGGCGCAGTCGAGTACGACCCGCACCTGGCCGTGCGCGGTGAACTTGATCGCGTTCGACAGCAGATTGAGCACGATCTGGCGCAATCGCGCCGGGTCGGAATTCACCGACGCCGGCACCGGACGACGCATCTCCAGATCCAGCGCAATGCCCTTTTCGTCGGCCTTGACCGCAAGCTCCTGCAATGCTTGGCGCACGATCGCATGCGGCGCACAGGCCACCGATTCGACTTCCAGCCGCCCGGCCTCGACCTTGGAAAGGTCGAGAATGTCGTTGATCAATTCCAGCAGATGGCGGCCGCTGGCATGGATGGTGTTGAGATGGCGGGTCGACTCGCGCTCGCCACGGCTGTAGCCGCGTTTCAACAGTTCGGTGAAGCCGAGAATCGCGTTCATCGGGGTGCGGATCTCGTGGCTCATGTTGGCCAGGAATTCGCTCTTGGCGCGATTGGCGGCATCGGCCTCGTCGCGCGCGCTCGCAAGTTCGGTTTTCGACAGTTCGAGCTGGGTGATGTCTTCCAGGCTGATCAGCACCCCACCCGGCTTGCCGTTGCTGCCCAGCACTGGTGAACAGTTCACCGTGAAGGTGCGCAGACCGCCGTCGGCGGCGATCAGGCGCAGCGTGCGGTCGCGCTGCACCTCGCCGCTCACCAGCGCGCGTTCCCACGGCGGTTCGGTTTGCAGCGGCTGGCCGCTGTCATCCAGCCAGGCGATGCCGGCCGCCGGCGTGCCCATCAGCTGTTCGTGGCTGCGGCCGAGGGTGCGCGCCAGGGCCTGGTTGGCGAGCACGATGTTGCGTTTCTGGTCGATCACCAAGAGCCCTTCGGTCAGGGTGTCGAGCGCCGAGCGGACGCGGCCGGGAATCGCGGCCGAGGGGTCGAGATGGCGCAGCACCCGCCCGAGATACAAATGGAAGGCGATGAAGCAGAACACCGCACAGGCCAGCGCCAGGCGCAGCCAGGGCAGTTCGAGCACGCCCGCGATACCTGGCTGTGTGAGCGGCTGAAAGCGGAATTCGACCCGGCCCCAGGGTTGCGAGCCCGACCATACCGGCACTTCGATCTGCGCATCGCCGACCTGCGCGGCCTCGATCGGGGTCCAGGTGCGCCCGTGGTCGCCGACGCTCATCACCAGGCGATCGTCGCGCGTGCGTACGCCGATCGACAGTATGTCCGGATTGCGCTTCATGATGAATCGCAGCACATTCTCCAGGCGGCGTGGATCCTCCGAACCTATGATCGCGGTGCTGCTGGCGGCGACCGATTCGGCCAGCGCCACCCGGCCACTGCGCACCGCCTCGGCGCGATCGGGTATCAGGCCGAAGAACGAGGCCGCCACCAATGCGCTGCTGACCACCGACACCAGGCCGAGGGTGATGTAGGTCCTGGTTCCGGGCTTTTTCATGTTGCGGCCTCCTGCGTCGTGCCGAACGCCCGCGCCTTGCGCGCGTCGGCGTTGCCCGAATCGGTCTGGTATGCGGTGTTCATTCAATATCCCCGCAGCGTTTGCAAGGCATGGTCGGTTTCCCTCGGCGCCTGGTCAGGTGCTTCATCGTCAGTCTCGTCTTCATCGGCATCGCCCTCGCGTGCCAGCACCGGCAAGGGGTCGAGCACCCGCCAGGCCGGCAACGAGGACAACAGGCTGCCCATCAGTACGCCGCTGCGCACCAGCCAAAGTACATAGGCCACCGACAGGCCGAAGCTGACGCCGGTGGCGGTGACGGCGAAGCTCTTGTCGAGGTCGAATTCGTGTTTGGCGTCGTCGCGCACGCGGTCGAGTTCGTCGATGAAACCCTGGGCGCGCAGCGAGGTCAGGAACTGGTCGAAGCTGCTGCGGCTGACTTCGTTGCGGCTGCCCGATGCGAGGATCGCATCGACCAGGGTGACCGACTCGAACGAGAAACCCTTGCGCTCGCCGGACAGGGTGCCGACCGCGCGCAACTCGGTGGACGAGATCGCCGCCGCTTCGATGCCCGGCACGCCACGCGCGGAAACGCCAGGCGGCAGGGAATCCGCCAGGCCGCTGCTGCTGGTTCCGACGCCAGCGGCGTCGTCGGTCAGGTCGGCAGCCGCCGCTGCCGACACCGCACGCGCGGGGGGGGTGCTTGCCGCTTGCGGCGTCACTGCCGCCACCGGAGCGACTGCCGTCACTACTGGCGCCGTGGCCGTCGCTGGTGTGACGACGCTGGTGGTCGGCGGCGTGCCGTCGGCGATCAGGAGGGTAGTCTGGTTTGCGGATGCGACCGGCGTGGCGACGGATATCCGGATCGTGTGCGCTGTCGCTTCGCTATCGATCCCGCCATTGGCCGTGCCGCCGCCATCCTGCACGCGGAACGAAAAGCCGACCGTCCCGTTGCTTGCCGCGTTGAACGACAATCGCGCGGCGGCGATATCGGTCGCGCTCACCTGCTGCCCGGCGATCACCGCGCCACCGGCCAGGCGTAGCGACCCGGATGCCGGCAGGCTGTCGATGGTGACTGCCGCCAATGGGTCGGCCGGGCTATCCCCCGGATCGGTGGCACCGAAGTCGGCGACGTTGAATACGTAGGTGGTGCCGGTGGCGACGGCGATACTGCGATCGGTTCCCGCCGGCGCATCATTGATGGCAGTCACGTCGAAGCGGATCTGCCTGGGCGAGGGATCGAGATCGGTGCCGCCGCCGCTGGTGCCGCCGTCATCCTGCACCTGGAAGCTGAAGCTGGCATACGAGACGCCGTTGCCGTCCGGGGCTGGGGTGTACACCAGGCGACCGGCGGCAATCTCGGCGGCGCTGACGAATTGGCCGTTGACCACCGCGGCACCATTGAGCGTGAGCGCACCGGCACCCGGCAGGCTGGCGATGCGGACCGCGAGCCACGCGTTGGCCGGGCTGTCGGCGCTGTCGGCAAAGGCGAAGTCGGCCGCCCCGAACGTATAGGCGCTGTCTTCGAACAGTGTGACGTTGCGGTCGGCGCCCACGGGTGCGTCGTTGAGCGCATTGACGTCGATGGTCACGGTATCGGGCGAGGCATCGAGGTCGATGCCGCCGTTGGCAGTGCCGCCGTTGTCCTGCACCAGGAAGGTGAAGCTGGCGTAGCCGGCGCCGCTGGCGTTGAGTCCGGGCGTGAATGCCAGTCGGCCGAGGTTGATGTCGGCGACGGTGACGGTCTGGCCGCCATTCACCGCCACACCGTTGTTGGTGAGCGTGCCGGCGCCCGGCGGGGTTGCGATCTTCACTGCCAGGAGCGCATTTGCCGGGCTGTCGCCGGTATCTGTGAGGCCGAAATCGGCGGCGCTGAAGGTGTAGGCCGTGTCCTCGTTGGTAGTGACGGTGGTGTCGGTGGCCGCCGGCGCATCGTTGACTGCGGTCACGTTGAGCGTCAGGGTGTTGGGCGAGGCATCGAGTTCTACCCCGCCGCTGGCGGTGCCGCCGTTGTCCTGCACCTGGAAGTTGAAGCTGGCGTAGCCGGTGCCGTTGGCGTTGGTGACGGGGGTGAACGCCAGGCGGCCGAGGTTGATGTCAGCCAGGGTGATGGTCTGGCCGCTGCTGACCGCCAATCCGTTGTTGGTGAGGGTGCCGGCGCCGGGCAGGGTACTGACGCGCACCGCGCTGAGCGTGTTGGCCGGGCTGTCGCTGGAATCGGTGAAGCCGAAGTCGGCAGCGGCAAAGATATAGGCGGTGTCCTCATTGGTGGTGACGGTGGTATTGGTGCCAGCGGGTGCATCGTTGACCGAATTGACGGTGATCGAGGCGCTGGCGGTGGCGGTGGAGTACGCGCTGGTGCCACCGTTGGTGTTGGTACTTGCCGTGCCGCCGGCCGCGCCTGCGGTCTGGTCCCAGGCGCGGAAGGTGACGCCGCCGGCTACGATTCCGTTCCAGTTGGCGTTGGGCACGAAGCGTACCGAGGTGCTGGCGTCGGCGGCCAGCAGCCGCGC
>JANPGJ010000317.1:0-2007 GCA_031423955.1 Burkholderiales bacterium | reverse complement strand
GGGTAGCCGCCGCAAGGACAGCTTCGGCGCGAACAAGGGACTCTACGAACTGGCGTCCGGGCCGGAAATCAACGGCTACTACGACCGCGTGATGAACCACAAGCTGCTGCCCGGCGGCCGCGTGGCCTATCACCCGATGTGCAACTTTCTTGGCGACGGCGAATTCGAATCGATCCTGTCGGGCGAGCGTACGCAGGTGACGGTGCGCAAGAAGGTGGTCGACGCGACTTACTTCAGCCCCTCGGTTCCGTCCACCCACACGCCGGTTTTCAAGGTGGCGCCGGGGGTGCGGCTGATCCCGCCCAACGGACTGCCGCAGCTATGGCACGGTGCGCAAGCCGGCGGCCTGCCGCGCCGCTTTGTGATCGTTGGTGCAGGCAAGACCGCGATGGATGCCGCGATCTGGCTGATGGGCGCCGGTGCCATTGCCGACGCGATTACGTGGGTGATGCCGCGTGATTCATGGCTGGTGAACCGCATCACCACCCAACCGGCGCCGGAGTTCTTCAAGGAGGTGATCGGCGGCCAGGCCGACCAGATGGAAGCCTGCGCCCAGGCCACGTCGATTGACGATCTGTACCTGCGCCTGGAAGCCTGCGGCGCGCTGCTGCGGATTGACCGCAAGCACATGCCCGGCATGTTCCACCTGGCCACGGTTTCCCCGGCCGAAGTCGAGGTGTTGCAGCGCATACGTCAAGTGATTCGCATGGGACGGGTGCAGAGCATCGACGTCGATCACATGTTGCTGGACCAGGGGCGCGTGGCGGTGGCGCCCGACACGCTGTTCGTGGACTGCACCGCCTCCGCGGTGGAGCCGCGGCCAATGCAGCAGATGTTCCAGGGCAAGACGATCGTGCCACAACTGGTGCGCCTGCCGCAACCCGCCTTCAGCGCCGCGCTGGTCGCTTATGTGGAAGCGCACTACGCAGACGATGCGCAAAAGAATGCGCTGTGCGGCACGGTGCCGTTTCCACACAAGCTGGAAGACTATCCGCGCGCCTTGCTGGCCAACATGCAGAACCAATTTCAATGGAGCCAGGACAAGGAATTGCGCAAGTGGGTGCGCGACAGCCGACTCGACGGCTTCGGCAAACTGCTGTCGGGCATCGACCCGCAGGACGTTGAAAAACTGGCCATCATGGCGCGCCTCAAGACGCAATCAATGGCAGCGATGGGCAGCCTTCAGCGGCTGATTGCCACCGACAGTTGAATCCGGACGCGCTGCCTGAACTTTGGCTTCATTGCGCGGCTTGTCCCAACCATGTGCGAGCGGACTGTGATCCGGCACATAGGGCGGCGGCTTCAGTTGTCGCTTGCCCGCTGTTGGTGTGAGACATCGCGCGACGCGCCATTGCACGCACTGCATCACCTCGATGACGCGGCGCAGGGGAGTGTCGCGCGCCGGCTTTGTCGTGGCGGATTTTCATGCGAACGCTGCAGTCCGGGATCGGCGTGGATTGACCGGCAGTGAACCATCCTGGAAAACAGGAATCCTTCACTAAAAAAATCCGTGTCAAGCGCTCATCCAATTCTCAAGCTTCAATCCCGAAACACGCCTGAACTCGCGTTCGTTATTGGTCACCAGTACAAGGCCCTCGGCTTTCGCCTGTGCGGCAAGCCACATGTCATTCGGGCCGATCGGCGTGCCTTTCGCCGCAAGTTGCCCGCGCAACTTTCCGTACTCCTCGGCGGCATCTTTTGCGAGCGGCAAAATTGGGAAAATGCCGACAAGCAGATTGATCACTTTCTGCGTCGCGGCCGGTTTCGCACTGCGCGATGCGCCATAGCAAAGCTCACCATAGCTGACTACGGACATCACCGCCTCGCCCGCGTTCAGCTTGTCCAGACGACTCACGATGCTGTCAGGACGATCCTTGGAGAAGTAGATGAGGATATTTGTGTCGAGCAAGTAGCGCGAGTTCGTGCCGTGCGCTGCCGTACTCACAATTTGGCCCAATCGCGCTCCTCAAGTTCCGGCTGCTCGATCTTGTTGGGAAAATCACCCGG
>JANPGJ010000316.1:0-7206 GCA_031423955.1 Burkholderiales bacterium | reverse complement strand
CCTATCCGCTGGCGCTGCCGAGTGGTCTGGGCAGCGACGCGGTGGGCGTGGTCGAGGCGGTGGGTGAAGGCGTCACCGAGTGCAAGGAGGGTGACCGGGTTGGCTACCTGCTGGGCCCGCAGGGCGCCTACTCGGACGTGCGGGTGATGCCGGCCCAGGTGTTGATCCCCTTGCCCGACGGCGTGTCCGACCGCACCGCGTCGGCACTGATGATGAAGGGCATGACAGCGCAGTACCTGTTCCGCCAGGTCTATCCGCTCGAGGGCGGCGAGACCATCCTCTACCATGCCGCGGCCGGTGGCGTCGGCTTGGTCGCATGCCAGTGGGCACGGGCCATCGGCGTCACCATGATCGGCACCGTGTCCACCGACGAAAAAGCCGCGATCGCGCGCGCCCATGGCTGCGCCCATACCATCGTGACCTCGCGCGAGGACATTGCCAAGCGGGTGCGCGAGCTGACCGATGGCAAGGGCGTTCCGGTGGTCTTCGACTCGGTCGGCAAGGACACCCTGACCGCGTCGCTGGACAGCCTGCAGACACGCGGATCGCTGGTGAGCAACGGCACCAGTTCCGGGCCGGTGGTCATCGACACGCGCATGCTGGCTGGCAAAGGCTCGTTGTGGGTCACGCGTCCGGCGATGGTGCACTACGCGACGCCGCGCCCGCAGATGCTGGCGATGGCGCGCGAGCTGTTCGACCACGTCCTGGCCGGCAACATCCGGGGCGAGCCGCATCAGGTGTTCGCGCTCGACGAGGCCGCCGCGGCGCACGCAGCGCTCGAAGGCCGCAAGACGGTGGGCGCCACGGTGCTGATGCCTTGAGCTGCGACCTGAGACACCCATCAGTGACCGCTTCCATCACAGCCGCCGCCTCATCCCCGCCCTTGCTGGGATTGCGGGTGGTCGAGTTCGGCCAGTACATCGCCGTGCCTGCGGCCGGGCAGCTGCTGCGTGACCTGGGCGCCGATGTCATCAAGGTCGAACCTGCCACCGGCGACCCGGCGCGGCGTGCCGGCTGGTCGCGCGACGACTTCGGCCCCATGTTCGCGCCCTACAACCGCGGCAAGCGGTCGATCGTGCTCGACCTCTCGACCGCTGCGTGGCGCCGCTGCGCATTCGATCTCGCGGTGGGAGCCGACGTGGTCCTGCAGAACGCACGCCCCGGGGCGATGGCCCGGGCCGGCATCGCGCCGGAACAGCTGCGCGCCGCCGCCCCGCACCTGGTGGTCGCAACAGTGACAGGCTACGGGGTCGATTCTGCGTTTGCCCTGCGCTCGGGCCTGGACATCGCCGCCCAGGCTGAAAGCGGCATGATGTCGATCAACGGTGCGGCCGGAGGCAGTCCCACGCGGGTGGGTTTTGCCGTGGTCGACGTCATGACATCGCAGGCTGTTGCAAACGCCGTTCTCGCGGCTCTGGTCCGTCGCGCCATCGACTCCAGCGGAGCCAGCATAGAGGTCGCGTTGGTCGACGTGGCCACGGCGTCGATGGCCTATCCGTGGGCCGAATATGCGCTGCAGGAACAAATGCCGACCCGAACCGGCAACGGCCAGCCGACCGCGGCACCAGCGGCGGATGTGATCACCACCGCCGATGGTGCGGTCGTGGTCTCGGCATATGTCGATGCTCATTTCCAGCGCTTGGCCGCGGCCGTTGGCAGCAGCGATCTCGCCGCCGACCCGCGCTTCCTGACGAACGCGTCGCGCGTGGCGCATCGTCAGCCGCTGCTGGAGGCGCTTGGCCGGGCATTCGCACCTTTCAAGACAGCGGAGCTGTGCGAACTTCTGGGCGGTGTGGGCGTGGTTGTCGCCGCCGTCAGGAATTTCGACCAGGTCCGCGCCGGCGCGAATGGCGTCAGTCCCGGACTGTTCCTGAAAATGATTGCGCCGGCGGGGAACGCATTCGAGCTGCCAGGATCGCCAATTCGGATCAACGGCCGGCCGCCCGCCGCGACGACTTTGCCGGCAATCGGCGAGCATACGGAACAGGTGCTGGCCGAGCTTGGTACCAGGCCCGGTTACAAAGCACAGCATGGGATGGATCGCATCGGACAGCCAGCGGGAGCTGCCGAATGAACACACGCGTCGTGCTGCGCAGGCGACCCGACGGCTGGGTCGACGAGTCCTGTTTCGCCGTCGAGCAATGCGCAGAGCCGACATGCGGTCCTGAAGACGTCATGCTCGAGGCCATCTATCTGTCAACCGATCCCTACCTGCGTGGGCGGATGAATGCCGGCCCGTCCCACTTTCCGGCCTTTGAATTGGGGCAAGCGATCGTGTCGCGGGCGGTGGCGCGGGTGAGCAGGTCGAACAATGCGCGATTTCGGGAGGGTGACTTCGTTTGGGGCTTTCTCGATTGGGCCACGCGAAGCGTCGCCGCGCGCGGCGCCGGGTTGCACAAGATCGACCCCTCGATTGGACGGATCAGCCATTTTCTGTCGGTGCTGGGAATGCCGGGGTTGACCGCCTGGGTCGGCGCCATCGAGATCGGTCGGCCCGCGCCCGGGGACACCGTCTATGTCTCTTCGGCCGCCGGCGCGGTCGGTCAGTTGGCGGGGCAATTCGCCAAACGTGCCGGCGCCCGGGTGGTGGGGTCGGCCGGCAGCGACGACAAGGTGGACTTCATCGTCGGACCGTGTGGCTTCGATGCGGCCTTCAACTACCGGTCAACCGATATCGACCAGGCCCTGCGCACGCATTGTCCGCATGGCATAGACATGTATTTTGAGAACGTCGGTGGCGCCACGCTCGAAGCGGTGCTGCGCCACGCCAACGTCGGCGCACGGATCCCGATGTGCGGAATGATCGCAAGCTACAACGAGGTCGATAAACCAGGCATCCGGGGATTGCAGGCCGTGCTGACCAAGCGCATCACGATGACCGGCCTGAGCATCTACGACCATGTGCACAAATTGCCGGCCTATCAGGCCCGCGTCGCACCGTGGCTGCGCGGCGCGCAGCTTTTCTTCCACGAAGACATTGTGCAAGGCATCGAGCGCGCCCCGGCCGCATTCAGCGGCATGATGAAAGGTGAGGCGATCGGGAAGCGCCTGGTACAGGTCGCGGCGGAGTAGGTCGGTCGGACCTTGTTCATGCGACGACGGCCGGGGCGGTTCGCACCGGCCGCGCCGGTCTGCAGCCGGCACAGCCGGTAGCGCCGATGGCATCGCCGTCAAGCCACCTTGCGCAGGTACCCCTGATGGCCCTGCCTGGGATTGGGGGCGAAGCCGTTGCGGGCCAATGTCTCCTCGACGCTGTCGTAAAAGACACCGATCTTGCTGATTTCACGCGCCTGCCTGCCGGTGGCGATCGGTCGGCCGAATTCGCGCGAAATGCGCACCAGCTGTTCGATCTGGTGCACGCTGCTCATCTTGGATTTGTGATCCTGGGTCCACAGGTTGTCCTCGGTACCGCAACGCACGTGCAGCCCCATGGCGATGCCGATCATGTTCACCGGCAGCACGTTGCGCATCGAGCTTTCGACCGTCAGCACGGCGCCGTCCGGCGCGGCCCGCACGAAGTTGGCAAGATTGTAGATGTTGGGCGCGTCCATACCGCCGCTGATGGCGACCCAGTTCATGACCAGCGGCCCCTTGTAGACGCCGCGGCGCATCAGCCGCTCGACCGACTCGAAGCTGTTGATGTTGTAGCACTGGAACGCGCTCTGGATCCCGGCCTGGTTGAGGCGACGGATATGTTCCTCGACCCAGCCGGGCTGGGCCGGCACGGTCATTTCCTTGTAGGCGTTGAACACCTCCGGATCCTCCATCGAGGTACCGGCGATGTCCTCGTAGGCCATGTGCTCCAGGATATTCATCTGCGAGGTGTTGACCGTCACCGTCACCTGGTCGGGCTTCGGGTCGAGCTCGGCCAGCATGTGCCGGGTATCGTCCGACAACCATTTGGCGGCCGCGCCGTCGGTCTCGGGCGCAAATGATATCGATCCGCCGACCTGGATCAGCATGTCCGGCGCGGCGCGCCGCACGCCGGCGATCAGCTCGTTGAACTTGGACAGGCGCTTGCTGCCGCGCCCGTCGAGTTCACGCACGTGCAGGTGCAGCACCGTTGCGCCGGCGTTGTAACAATCCACCGCCTTCTGGATCTGCTGGTCCATCGTGACGGCGATGTCTTCTGGAAAATCAGACGGCAACCACGAGGGTGCATAGGGCGCCGCGGTGATGATCAGGGGTTGTTGATTCTCGGGAAACAGCGAGCCGTCGAGGAAATTCATGGTCGGTCCTTGGGGAAACGGGTTGCAAGAGTGATGTCGGTGTCGCCTGTACGAGCGAATCAGGCGTTCAAAACGGCGCGTCGCCCATGATGCCGGCGCGTTCCATCTTGCGATGGCTGGGCGGATAGTCCATCACGGCGTAGTGTTGCGTGGCGCGGTTGTCCCAGATGGCGACACTGTCGGGTTTCCAGCGCCAGCGCACCTGGTATTCGGGAATACACGCCTGCATGATCAGGTAACGCAGCAGGTCCGATGCGCCGGGGTTGCCGTCCTGTCCGAAGCGCACGTTGGCCGGCGTGTGGAAATTGGTGAAATGGGTCGTGAAGCCATTCACGAACAGGGTCTTTTCGCCAGTTTCGGGATGCGTGCGGACGACCGGATGCTCGGCGTCAGGGAATCGCGCCTTCAACGCCAGGCGTTGCTCGATCGGCATGGCGGCGCCGAAACTGGCTTCGATGCTGTGGCGCGCACGCAGCGGTGCGATCTGGTTCTTGATGTGCTGCGGCAGGTTCTCGTAGGCCAGCGCCATGTTCGCCCACATTGTGTCGCCGCCGACCGGCGGGCATTGGACGCAGCGCAGCACACAACCCATCGGCGGCTTCTCGCGCCAGGTCGCATCTGTGTGCCAGGCATTTTCATAACGGTCAACCGGCGCCTCCGGCGACTTATAGATCCGCACCAGGCCGGGATGCTCGGGGTCGCTGCCGGCGATCGGGTGGTCTTCCAGTTCACCGAAGCGGCGCGCAAAGGCCACATGTTCGGCCCGGCTCATGGTCTGCCCGCGCAGGAACAGTACCTTGTGCTTGAGCAGCAGCGCGCGAATTTCGGCAAACAACGCATCGTCGTGCGCGGCGGCGCCAAGCTGTACGCCGATGAGTTCGGCGCCGATGGCGCCGGTCAGTGGCTCGACCTGAAAACCAGTTGCGGTAGTGGCATCCATTTGAATCTCCCCGAATCGGTGTGGTTCGCGCGCCCGGCTGCGTTACCGGTTGAGCTGGATATTGAACGTCTTGACGATGGTGGCATTGCGTTCGAACTCCGCTTTCACCGATTCGGCCAGTTGGGTCGGCGACATCCTGGTATTGGGCTCAAAGCCGGCGTCGGCCAAGCGCTGCAACACCTTGGGGGCCGATGCCGCCTTGAGAGTGGCGACGTTGATCTTGTCGACAGTGTCGCCGGAAACTCCCGCAGCCACGACCACGCCGAGCCAGTTGCTGAAGTCGAGGTCGGCGTATCCCATTTCGGCCAGCGTGGGCACCTGCGGCAGGTGCGCCGAGGCGGTCCTGGCGGCGACTCCATAAGCCTTGAGCTTGCCACCCTTGATCTGTGGCATTGAAGTGACGATGCCATCGAACATCAGGGTGATCTGGCCGCCGACGACCTGAACCAGGGCTGGCGGGGAACCGGCGAACGGTACGTGTTGCAGGTCCAAACCGGCCTTCTGGTTCAGGATCATGCCGGCGTAGTGCGAACTGGTGCCGGCACTGTAGGAGGCAAAACTCAGCTTGCCCGGATTGGCCCTGGCGTAGGCGATCAATTCCTTGAAGTCTTTGGCCGCAAGGTTGCTCGAGCCCACCAGGACCATGCCTGCGCGCGCAATGGTCGCAACGGGGCGGACGTCCTTGAGCGGATCGAAGCCGGACTTCAGTACATGCGGAATTTCGGTCAGGACGTTGCTGGCTGTCATCAGGATGGTCTGGCCATCGCGCGGCGCCGTCAACATCGCCTGCACGGCTATCGCGCCACCGGCGCCAGGCTTGTTGTCAACCACCACCGGCTGACCAATATCAGCGGACAGCTGGTCGGCATAGATTCGGGCTACCACGTCCATGGTTCCGCCGGCCGGCGCCGGTACCAGCAGCCGCAGCGGTTTGTCGGTCCACGCGCAGGCCAGCGACGAGGTGACCACCATCAGCGCGGCCAGGAGAAGCCGCTGCGAATGTCGGGCATGAAGGTTAATGGTCATCGACGTCTCCCGCGTGTGGGTGGAGCCGACCACGATGGTCAGTCCTTAAGGTCACTAAGGTTGATGAGCATATAGACGGCGCGCAAAATCCCATTTATATTTTGGGACATTCGATATCGCAATTGGGACAAGCGCATGACTCAGGCCGTCGCCGTCATTCGCAGCGCCAGCCTGAACGGCTACATCGACCTGGCGCGCTCGCTGGGCTTGCACCCGCAATCGATGATGCGCAGGTTCGGCCTGAGTCCGCGCTGCCTGGACGACCCGGAGACACCGATCAGCGTCATGGCGGTGCGGCAGTTGCTGGAGACCAGCGCGCAGGCCGCCGGGATCGAGGATTTCGGGCTGCAGCTGGCGTGCGGCAGGCGCCTGTCCAACCTCGGGCCGATCAGCATCGTGTTGCGCGAGGAGCCAACTGCTCGCAAGGCGCTGGACACGCTGGTGCGTTACCTGCGCCTGCTCAATGCCTCACTGCTGACCCATATCGAAGACCACGCCGATGTGGTGATCATCCGGGAAGAGTTTCTGATTGAAGGTTCAGTCCCGATCCGCCAGTCAATCGAGCTGGCGGTCGGTGTCATGTACCGGATCCTGCTCGAACTGCTGGGCCCGGCCTGGAGGCCGCGCCAGGTCTGCTTTGCGCATCGGCCACCGCGCCAGATCGGCACCCACACCGCGCTGTTCGGCGCCAGCCCGGTATTCAGCAGCTTCAACGGCATCGTCTGCGCGTCCAAGGACCTGACGGCGCCCCTGCCCGGCTACGACGCGGGCCTGGCTCCCTACGCGCGCCACTTCCTGGACGAGGCGCTGTCCCGGGCGCCCGGCAATACCACCGACTCGACACGCCAGCTGATTGCGGCGCTGTTGCCCGGCGGGCGTTGCACGGCCGACCAGGTGGCCCAGCACCTGGGCGTGGATCGCCGCACCTTGCACCGCCACCTGCTCTCGGAAGGGCAAAGCTTCTCGGCGCTGCTGCTGGCTATCCGATCCGAATTCGCGGTGCGCCAATTG
>JANPGJ010000315.1:0-36169 GCA_031423955.1 Burkholderiales bacterium | reverse complement strand
AAAGCGTGGCAGCCGCCCCATCACTTTCGAGGGGTCGCCGTGCCCGAGATTGCAGATGAAGTTGGTCTTGACCTTGGTGCCGGCCCAGAACTCGGCGTCCACCTTGGCCGCGTCGAAGCCCGACATCGGCCCGCAATCCAGCCCCAGCATGCGCGCGGCGATCATCAGATAGGCGCCCTGCAGCGTGCTGTTGCGGAATGCGGTGCCCTGGATCAGCGCTTCGTTGCCGGCGAACACCCCGCGTGCATTCGGGTTGTGGGCGAAGTTTTTCGCCAGATGCTCATAGAACTCGAGGTCATAGCCGATGATCACCACCACCGGCGCGGCGGCGGTTTTCGGCTGGTTGCCGGGCGACATCGCGGGCACCAGGCGCGCCTTGGCCTCGGCGGTGCGCAGGAACTGGAAGCGCGCGGGTTGCGTGTTCATCGAGGTCGAGCCCCACTTCGCCAGGTCGTAGACCGCACGCAGTTCGTCATCGCTGACGACCTGGTCGGTGAAGCCGTTCTGGGTGCGCGCGTTGCGAAATACCTGGTCCTGCACTGCGTCTGAAACGATGCTCATGATGTTCTCTTGGTTGGGTTGAACTGCGGTTTAGATTTGCTGCAGCCCCGGCTTGCCCCAGCCAGGACTTGCGATCACCGGCTCAGGCCGGAATCGGCGTCGATTGCCAGGCGGCCAGTTGCCATTTGCCATTGCGCTTGAGCCACAGGTTGAGGAAGCGGCCGTTGACACCGCGCGTGCTGCCGTCCGCATTCTTCAGCGTCAGGCGCACATGGCCGATAACCCGGGCGCAGTCGCCGAACACCTCGATCTTCTCTTCCGGCCGCTCGATGGCCGCATAGTGCCAGCGCTTGCCGATGATGCCGTCGATGTAACTCTTCTTGGTGTCGACCACGGCATTCGAATGGGTGTACACCAGATCGTCGGCAAACAATTCCTCGAGGACCGCGCGGTCGGCCTCGACCATCGCCTTGTAGCGGCGGTTTTCCAGCGCAAGTATGTCTTGTGGCGTGCTCATCGCTTTCTCCTTTGGGTTTCGCGGTGCGTGATTCTAAAGCCAAGCGTGGCGGATCGCGCGGATGATCATCACCAGCGCCATCAGCGACAGGAAATTGCGCAGCCAGCGCCGGTAGGTGGCGACGTCGGCGCCCTCGCGCATGCGAATCCCGGCCCAGAACGGCAGCGCCGCCACCAGCGCCAGCGGCGTCGCCGACAGCCAGGCGGCGGCCGGGATGCCGCCGGCGGTCAGCGCACCGATCTGCGTCAGCTTGCCGGTCAGGAAACACATGTTGAGCACCTGGATCATGGTCACCGGCGCCAACCCCATGAGCAGGCACCAGATCAGGAGGAACGGCGCGCCGATGTTGATCGACGCTTCGGTCAGCCCGGCCAGCGTTGCGCTGACGGCGGCCAGCGGATGCAGCCAGCGGCGCCCGGCGACAAGTCTGGCGCGGCCCAGCCAGTCAAGCGATACATAGAGCAGCAAGGCGGCGCCGAGGGCGAGCAACAGCCACTCGGGGTCGACCGCGAAAAAAATCCGCGCGCCAATCAGGCCACCGCCGATCATGCATACCGGCATGTACCAGAAACGCCCGATGCTTTCGCGCAGGTTACCGCCACGCAGCACCAGGTAGATGGTCAACAGCAGGATGGTCGGCACCGTCACGATGATCGCGGTGCGCAAGTCCACCAGCAAGGAGAGCAGAGGCGTGGCCAGCATCGGATAGCCGACCCCGAGCAGGCCCTGGATGTAGCCCGACAGCATGGTCACCAGCACGATCCACGCAATGATTGGCCAGCCCAGTTGCAGCCATTCCATCGGAATACCGCCTTCAGGGTGGCGTAGCGACGCTGCGGCCGGTGACCCGGTCCAGGATCGCTGCGCAGTCGATGGCGCCGGCATTGCCGCGCCACGCCACCACCTGATCGGGGCGGATCAATGCGTAGTCGGCCTCATAGAGCGCGCGCAAGCCGGCGACCACGGGCCTCAATACCGTGAGCGGCATGCAGCGATCGGCGGCCGCGCGAATGAAGGCGTCAACCGCGCGGTCATCGCTGCCAAGGCACAGCAAGGTGAACTCGAAACCGAAGTGGTCGTAGAGCGACGAGCCGTCATCCAGCCAGGCGTGCGGCGCACGGCCACCCGGACAGGCACTGGCCTGATAGCGGTTGGCTTCGTCCGGCGGCGCGCTGCTGCCGTCGCCGATCACCACCGGCGAGCCGTCATAACGCGCGCCGAAGGTGATGCCGGGAATGTTGAACTCGGCACGCGCGTGCTGGTTCAGGTAGGCCCCGGCTGCGGCCCTGGCCGCGATACCCGCGGTCGACTCCTCCTCGATCGCCGGGTCCGGCGCGAACAGCCCGACCGAGTCGGCGAAGCGACGCGCGAAGGCGGTATTGCGCAAGGCCACCGGCCGTCGTTCCGCCTCGTAGCTGGCCAGCAGGTCCTCCGGTGCCCAGCCGTTGACCACCGCCGCCAGCTTCCAGCCCAGATTGACCGCGTCCTCGACACCGGTGTTGTAGCCAAGCCCGCCGGTAGGCGTAAACAGGTGCACCGCGTCGCCGGCCATCATTACAGGACCCAATGCATATTGATCGGCCACCAGGGTGAGTCCGGCTTTCCAGGACAGACGCGCGAGAAACTCGACCTCGAGGTCGGCACCGAGCGCCTGGCAAAACATGCGCCGCGCCTGGTCATCGCTGACATGCTCGCCATCCTCGGGCCGCAGCTGGGTATGGAACACGAATTCGTCGATCCCGTTGATCGCCGCCATGAAGGCGCGGCGCTCGGGATTGAAGGCCCAGTACATCCAGGCCCGCTTGTGCCCGAGAAAGTCGTACAAGCCGGGTGCCTTGACGTGAATGGCATGCATCTGGCCTCCCATGAAATCGCGCTTGGCACCGCCCTCGCCGCCATAGGCGATGCCGAGCGCCTTGCGCACCATGCTGCGCGGGCCGTCGGCGCCAACCAGGTAGCGCGCCCGCAGGGTGCCCGACTCACCCGAGTCAAGCGTGCGCACCTGCGCGCTGACCTGCGTACCATCGACGGCAAAGCTTTCGACGCGCGCGCCATAGCGCAGCGTGATCGAAGGCAAACCGGCGGCGCGCCGCCTGAGAATTCGCTCGATATACATTTGCGAGCAGCGATGCGGCAGTTCGGCGGCGCTCCAGGCGCCGGCGGACTCACGCGCCAGCGCGCGCGCATCGCGCGAGGCCGGCAGTTCGAAGCGTGCCAGTTCGTGTCTGGTGAAACGGGTCCAATAGGTGACGTCGGTCGGATAGTCGGGCGGCAGCCCTTGCGCGCGGATCTCGTCGGCCAGGCCAAGACGGCGGAAATGCTCCATCGTGCGCGCCTGGGTGGCGTTCGCCGCCGGCAGGTTCGAGGTGTCCGGCTTGTCGTCGACCAGCACCGCGCGTATGCCGCGGCGCCCGAGTTCAAGCGCGAGGACGAGCCCGGTCGGCCCGCCGCCGATGATGATGACGTCGGTCTGGGTCATGCCATGCGTGGGTTGGGAGTGCCTGCGGTCAATCCTGGAACACGACTGCCAGCGATGTGGCAGCCATGTTCCCGGCAACGATCAACTGTCATCAGGGCGGCGCCGGCTGCGGCAGCCGGCGCACACCCGCTATTTCGCCGCCGTATTGAGGACGAAATCGAAATCGAGCGTATAGAAGGGCTTGTCCATCTTGGTGCCATCCGGCGCCGCACCTGGCTGCTTCTTCACCCAGTCGGAAATCAGCGACGAACGCACACCGAACACCGCGTCCGAATCGAGGTACTTGTCGTCACCGCGGAACACGTGGGTCACCAGTTTTTCGTAGCCCGGCGCCTGGATCATGAAATGCAGGTGCGCCGGGCGGAATGGATGCTTGCCGGCGCGATCGATCCACTTGCCCACCGGTCCGTCGGTCGGGATCGAATAAAACTCCGGCAGGATGCTCTTGAACCAGTATTTGCCTTGCGCGTCAGCGCGCAGGCGGCCGCGGGCGAACAAGGCATCGTTCTTGTCGGTGTACTGCACGTCGTAGATACCGTCGCCGTCGGCCTGCCACACATCGAGCAGCGCGTTGGGGATCGGCTTGCCGTCCGGCGCGCGCACGGTGCCGCGAATGAAGGCGGGTTCACCGGCCGCGCCCATCGACAGGTCGTCGCCATTCTTGAACTCGGCGGCCTTGTCGGTATGAAACGGGCCGAACACCGTGGCTTCGGTGCAGCCGGCGGGCTTCTTGTGGTTCAACGCCACCACCAGCATTGACAGGCCCAGCGTATCGGACAGCAGGATCATTTCCTGGCGCTTGGCGTCGCACTTCTGGCCCACCGCTGTCAGGTATTCGATGCCCTGCATCCACTCCTGTTCGGTCAATTTGACATCCCGTGCGAAATCGTGCAGATGCTTTGTGAGGCTGGTGATAATCTGCTTGAAACGCGCATCCTTGCAGCCTTCGAGGCGGCGGATCGCTTCATCGGTGATGGTGTTTTCGTCGAGGTTTTGCATGGCTCTGTCCTTTGGTGGATTGAATCGGCGGGGCTATGTCGCGAATGAATTTCTGCGGATCGCAAATTCTACTGCGCCTGCATTTTGGCGCGTCTGGCGATGCGCGCGGACACATCGATTTCCTTCCTTACAAACGCATCGAATTCGCCTTGTGACATGGTCATGGCGTCGGTGCCGGTCTTCAGATAGCGCTCGCGCACCTCGGGTGTCGCTGCCGCCTTGCTGATCTCGGCATGCAGGCGCTGGCTGATGGCGGCCGGCGTCTTTGCCGGCACGAAGGCGCCGACCCAAAGCGAGAAATCGGAATCCGGAAACCCGGCCTCGATCGAGGTCGGTACCTCCGGCAACAACGGGCTGCGGCGCGCGCCGCTGGTGGCCAGCGCGGCGACCCGGCCTTCCTTGATCAGGCCAAGGGCGGCATTGATCGGCGCACAATAGTATTCGAGACGTCCGCCGACAATCTCGGTCACCGCTTCCGGCGTTCCCTTGAACGGCACGTGCTGCATGTCGATATCGGCCACCAGCATGAACTTCTCGGCGTTGAGATGGGTGGCGCTGCCAATGCCGGCCGAGGCGAAATTGAGCTGATTCGGCTTCGCGCGGGCGGCGGCAACCAGATCGTTCAGGGTCTTGTAGCGGCCCGGCGGCGCAATGATGATGTTGGGTACCGCCCCCAGGCCGGCGACGTTGGTGAAATCGCGCAAGGTGTCGTACTGCAGATTGGTATAGATCGCCGGGTTCACCGCATGTGAACCTGAATGAACCAGCACGGTATAGCCATCCGGCTCCGCCCTGGCCACCGCGGCGGCGGCGATGGTGCCGCCGGCGCCGGGCCGGTTCTCGATCACGATCGGCTGGCCGATTGACTGGGCCATGCGCTCGGCGATGGTGCGGCCCATGATGTCGGTCGAACTGCCGGCGGTGAACGGAATGACGAAACGGATCGGCTTGGTCGGGTAAGCCTGCTGCGCGGTGGCGCCGGCAGTCAGGATCGAGGCGGTCGCGGCGGTCAGGAAAGTGCGTCGATTCATGTCGGTTTCAGTCCGGTTGAAGGGTTGCCAGCGCGTTGAAATCGGTTGGTGCTGGCGCACG
Organism: Burkholderiales bacterium; assembly: GCA_031423955.1. GTDB lineage: Bacteria > Pseudomonadota > Gammaproteobacteria > Burkholderiales > JAEUOS01 > JAEUOS01. The sequence continues at coordinate 30,581 of JANPGJ010000315.1, read as the reverse complement.
GCGCCGCCGCAGGCGCGACGCCTGCGGCCAGGCAATGGTCGGCCTTCAGTGCCCGACCCTCAAGGCCACCAGAAAGCGCGACACCATGTTGTAGGCAGCGATGGTGGCGACCAGTTCGACCAGGCCGCGCTCATCAAAGTGTGCCCGCAACGGTTCGAATGCGTGGTCCGGCACTTCAATGTCGCGGGTCATGCGGTCGGTTAGGTCGAGCACCAGGCGTTCAACTGCATCGAAGCGTGCGTCGCCGGGCCAATCGTGCGGCGACGGCGCACGCAAGGCGTCGATCTTGGCCTGCGGCATGCCGGCCTTCCGCGCATGCGGCACGTGGGCATCGAACTCATAGGGTGCCCGATTGACCACCGCCACCCGCAGGATCGCCATTTCCCGCAGGTCGGCGCGGACCGAACTGCGATTACGCACCGCGGTCAGCATTTTCTCCCAGCCTTCGGCCAGGGGCGAACTGTTGAGCAGCACCTGGTACAGGGACGAGACGCGGCCGCGCTCGGCAATGATCGAGGCTTCCTGTGCCGCCAGTTCCGGCCGGCTGCCGGGTACAACAGGTGCCACACGTGAACTCACTGGATGTCTCCGGTTCAATAAAAGATCAGGCGCAGCGCACGGTCATGCCGCCATCGACCACGATCTCGGTACCGGTGATGAAACGCGCCTCGTCGGAACAGAGAAACAGGATCGCATTGGCGGTGTCGGTACCGTCGCCCATGAAGCCCAGCGGAATGCGCGCCTGGCGGGCCTTGAGCAGGGCTTCGACATCGCCGCCGGTGCGCTGCCCGGCAAGACGCACTTCGACCATCGGCGTGTGCAGTTGCCCCGGCACCACGGTATTGACGCGGATGCCGCGCGCGGCGTACTGCACCGCCACCACCTTCGACAACTGGATCACCGCCGCCTTGGTCGCCGCATAGGCCACTTGCGCGGCGCCGGTCCAGCGCAAGCCGGAGGTCGAGGCGAGGTTGACAATCACCCCGCTGCCTTGCGCCTCCATCAGCGGCAGCGCATGCTTGCAGCCGAGGAACACGCTCTTCAGGTTGAAATCGATTTGCGCGTCCCAGACCTCTTCACTCATCTCGACCGGCCCGCCGGGCGCCGAGCCGCCGACATTGTTGACCAGGATATCGAGGCGTCCGAAGCGCGCGATGCAGGCTGCCATCATCGCCTGAACCGACGCGCTGTCGGTGGCGTCGCAGGCATGCGGCTCGATCACACCGCCGCCGGCACGCCCGCGCGCCAGGGTTTCCTGCAGCCGATCGACGTCGACGTCGGCGGCCAGCACCAGCGCGCCCTCGTCGGCAAACCGCACGGCGGTGGCACGGCCATTGCCCCAGCCCGGTCCCACGGATCCGGCGCCGGTGACGATCGCCACCTTGCCGGCAAGCCGCTTACTCATCTTTCATTCCCGCCAGGCGCTGCATGTGACGCACGGTTGCGATGTAGTCCAGTTCGCCATCACCTTGCGCCGCGACCGATTCGTAGATCTGGCGCGTCATCGCCGCAAAACCCGCCGGCACCCCGACCCGTGCCGCCTCGCCCAGGATCAGGTCGAGGTCCTTGATCATCTGCAGGCCGGAAAAAGTCGAGCTGTAATCGTGCGCCTTCAGCGGCGGCACCTTGTAGTTGACCATCGGCGAAGCGGCGGCGCTGCCGCCGATCACGTCGAGCATCTGGGCCCAGTCAAGCCCGCCCTTCTGGCCCAGGACAAGCGCCTCGGCCATCAGGCCGGCGGTGCCGGCGATCATCAGGTTGATGACCAGCTTGATGATTCGCGCCTCCTCGGCCGCGCCAAGGTAGTAGTGGGTCTTGCCAAACGCGTCAAGCAGCGGCTTGACGAAATCATAGGTGGCGCGCGGCCCCGAGGCCATCACCGTCAGTCGCGCGGCGCGCGCTACCACCGGGTTGCCGGACACCGTTGAGCGCAGGTAGGCGATGCCGCGTTCGGCATGCAGCGCGGCCGCCTCGGCCGAGATGCCTGGCGAAACCGTGCTGGTATCGATATGGATCAATCCGCCGCGACCGGCAGCAGCGATTTCCCGCACCACCGTGCCGAAAGCGACGTCATTGGGCAGCGAACTGATGACCACACCGGCAGCGCGCACGCAGGCGGCGACATCGTCGGCGATACTGCAACCCGCGGCGCGTGCCGCTTCGCGCCCACCGGCTTGTTGGTCACAGGCGACAACGCGGTAACCGGCGGCGAGCAGATGCTCGATCATCGGCATGCCCATCTTGCCGGCGCCGATAAAGCCGATCACGGTTTCTGCGGGCGCGATTGACGCCATCACGCCACCTGCTTTTGCCTGAGCGCGGCCAGCACCCGTTCACCGGATGCGGACAGCCGGCGCATGCAGCCTGCCACATCGCCATGCAACAGGTGACCGTGGCGCTTCTTCCAACGGCCCGCGATCATCACCGAATCGACGTTGGCCAGGCTCGTCTGCAGTACCACGCTGGCAACCGGATCGTGCACCGGTTGCATGTTGAGCAGGCGCGCATCAAGCAACACCAGGTCGGCCTGTTTGCCGGGCCTGAGCGAACCGATGCGATCGCCCATGCGCAGCATGGCAGCGCCGCGGGTAGTAATCCAGGACAGCGCCTCGCGCACCGGAATGGTCGAGGTATCGGGAATCGTGCCGTGCGCTTCGCGGTATTGCGCGTTGTCCAGCGCACGCTGCATCGCCAGCGCGATGCGTGCGACGGTGAACATGTCGCCGGAAAGCACCGATTCGAGATCCACGCCGAGTGTCGGCGCGCTGCCGAGGCGGCGCAGCCGGCCGGTGATCGGGTGGCCGTGGCCTTGCGCCATCTCGTTCTCCGGGGTCAGCGAAAAACTCATGCCGAGGTCGACGAAACGCGCCAATTGGGCGTCGCTCAGATTGTTGCCATGCACGATGTTGACGTTGTCGCCAAGCAAACCGGCGGCTTCGAGCCGCTCCCAGCCATCCGCGGTTTTTGCCTCGCCGCCGCCCTGGTGCATGCTGGCGATCAGGCCAAACTCGCGCGCCAGCGCGAAATCCGCCAGCGCCACTTCTAGGGTCGAATAGTGCGGGCCGAGAATCGCCAGGCCCAAGGTCACCAGGCCATCATTGGCCGGCAACCGGTGCTTGAGCAATCGCTCGACTTCATGACGCGGATGGGCGACCTCCCAGAACGGCTTCTCGCCGGGCTTCGGATCGGGCTTCGGGCTGCCGTGGAAAAACGCGGCACGGATGCCGGAATCAATCAGGCCGTCAATCGCGGCGTCGGTATAAGCCGGGGTCGGGTTGTTGTGGCACCAGTCGACTAAGGTGGTGGTGCCGCAGTTGATCTGGTTCAGGGCGCCGGCGACGGTGGCGATGCCGATATCTTCCGGTCGAAACACGGTGGCAAGGCCCGCATGCACCTGCTTGAAATATTCAAGCAGGGTCCAGTTGGCGGCGACGCCGCGCAGGCCGGTCTGCCAGGTGTGCATGTGGGCGTTGATCAGCCCCGGGATCACGATGAAGCCGCTGGCGTCGACCAGTTCGGCATCCGCGGTGTCGATGCGCGGCGCGATCGCCGCGATGCGTGCGTCTTCCACAAGCAGGTCGCCGCGCAGGTCGCCGATGGCGTCATCCATCGAGACGATCGTCGCGTCGCGTATCAGGGTGCGGCCGATCGCCATGTCAGGACTCCAGACCGTCGCTCATTTCAACATTGTCCGGCTTCAGTTCGAGACCGGCGCTGCGCGCAAGTTCGAGCAGCAGGATCGCAAAGTCGACGTTGTCATGACCGCGGCCGACCAGGCTGGCGATCGATTCGCGCGTCGCCGCCGCCGCCGGCATCGTAACGCCATAGGTTTTTGCGGCACTCATTCCGAGGTCCATGTCCTTCAACAGCAGTTTGGGGGTAAAGGTGACCTTGTCGAAGGTCAGGTTGGTCAGGGTCGGGGTCTTGTATTTGGTGTACATCGAGCCGAGCACCGAATTGTTGATCGAATCCAGAAACACATGGCGCGGAATGCCGGCCTTCTCGGCCAGCACGGCGACCTCGCAAAAGGTCTGGATGATCACCCCGAACATGGTGTTGTGGGCGATCTTCCAGACCCGCGCAAGCTCGCCTTCACCCAGCCACATCTCCGAGCGCCCGAGCATTGCGAGATAGGGTTTGGCGATATCGTAGGAAGCCCTGGGGCCGGAGGCCACCACCGACAGCTTGCCGGCCTTGGCCACCTTGCCGTTGCCCGACACCGGCGCGCACAGATAGGCGACGCCGCGTTTTTCGAGTTCGGCACGTACCTCGGCTGAGCCTTCCATCGAAATCGACGAGCAGTCGATCAGCATTTTCGGTTTGCCTGCACCCGACAACAGGCCGCCGGCCTCGAACAGCACCTCTTTCAGGTCGGCGGTGGTCGACACCATGGTGAACACCAGGTCGCAGCCGGCCAGATCGGGTTTGCCCGCAACGATGTTGGCGCCGTGGGGCTTGAGCGGTTCGGCTTTGGCGGCGGTGCGGTTCCAGACCGACACGTCGCAATTGTTCTTCAGCAGGCGAATCGCCATCGCTTCGCCCATGCGCCCGAGGCCGATCCAGCCGATCTTGTGATTGGTGCTCATGAATGGTCTGCTTTCATTTGGTAAGGCAGGGTGCACGGCGCACCCACCGGCCGCGCCGTGCAATGGTTGGGGATCGGGCGCGGTTTTTTAGTCGCGCAACAAGGGCACACCGGACAAGCGGGTCAACTCCTCGAAACCGAGCCCTTCGACCCAGGCCACCGCCTTGACGCCGGCCGCGGTGATTTCGAGCGTCGCCAGATCGGTATAGACGCGGCTGACACAGCCCACGCCGGTCAGCGGATAGCTGCAGCGCGCCACCAGTTTGGACTCGCCACCCTTGGTCTGGTGCTCCATCATGACGAAAGTGCGCTTGGCGCCGACCGCCAGATCCATCGCCCCGCCGACCGCCGGAATCGCATCGGCGGCGCCGGTATGCCAATTGGCCAGATCGCCGTTGACCGCCACCTGGAAGGCACCCAGCACACAGATGTCGAGGTGGCCGCCGCGCATCATCGCGAACGAATCGGCGTGGTGGAAGTAGGCGCCGCCGGCCAGCAGGGTCACCGGTTGCTTGCCGGCATTGATCAGGTCCCAGTCTTCCTCACCGGCTTTCGGGGCGGGCCCCATGCCGAGAATGCCGTTTTCGCTGTGCAGGAAAATCTCGCGGTCGCGCGGCAAATGGTTGGCTACCAGGGTCGGCAACCCGATGCCGAGGTTGACATAGGCGCCCTCGGGAATATCGGCGGCCACGCAAGCGGCCATCTGGTCGCGGGTTCTGCGGACGTAACTCATGCGGCCTCCTGCATTTTGGTGCGCGCCACCTGGACCAAGCGTTTGACGTAAATCCCGGGCGTCACCACCAGTTCCGGATCGAGCGCGCCGAGATCGACCGTTTCGTAGACCTGGGCCACCGTGCATTTCGCGGCAGTGGCCATCACCGGCCCGAAATTGCGGGCCGCCTTGCGATAGGTGAGGTTTCCCCAGCGATCGCCGCGTTCGGCCTTGATCAGCGCCACTTCGGCATGGATCGGATGTTCCAGCACGTACATGCGGCCTTCGATCTCGCGGGTTTCCTTGCCGCGACCGAGGTCGGTGCCGTAACCGGTGGGGGTGAAAAACGCACCGATGCCGGCACCGGCGGCGCGGATCCGCTCGGCCAGGTTGCCCTGCGGCACCAGTTCGAGTTCGAGTTTGCCGGCACGAAAGAGGCCGTCGAAGACATGCGAATCGGCCTGGCGCGGAAACGAGCAGATGATCTTGCGCACCTGCCCGGCCTTGAGCAGGGCCGCCATCCCGGTCTCGCCATTGCCGGCATTGTTGGCCACCAGGGTCAGGTCTTTCGCGCCCTGCAGGATCAACCCGTCGATCAATTCGTTGGGCATGCCGGCGCCGCCGAAGCCGCCGAGCATGACGGTGGCGCCGTCTGGCACGTCGGCAAGCGCATCAGCCACCGATTTCACGGTCTTGTCAATCATCGAATTTCCTTGTCATGCGGCCGGTGCACGGCCATGAAATGCGTCATCGAGCAGCGCGCGGATCGCCGCATGTTCCAGCGCCCGCGGATTCGGATATGGCGCTGCCACCGCGATTGCGGCAGCACGGTCGAGGCCGTCGGCCGGCATGCCGATCGCCTTGAGCGAGGTCGGGGTGCCGAGGCGTTGTTCCAGGGCATACAGGCCGCCGGCGGCGCTGTCACTGCCGAGCGCGCGGGTGATGCGGCGCATTGCTGCGGGTGCCGCCTCGGCGTTGTAGGCCACCGCGTGCGGCAACACCACCGTGTGGGTTTCGGCATGCGGCAGATTGAAACTGCCGCCCAGGGTGTGGCACAGCTTGTGGTGCAGCGCCATGGCACAGCCGTTCAAGGCAATGCCGCACAGCCACGCACCATACAGCGCATTGGAACGCGCCTCGATGTCGCCAGGTGCCAGTGCCACCGCCGGCAAGCCGGCGGCCAGGGCGCGGATGCCCTCTTCGGCGATCAGGGAAATCACCGGGTTGGCGTCGACCGCATACAGCGCCTCGACGCCGTGGGCGATCGCATTCATGCCACTGACGGCCGACAGTCCGGGCGGCAGGCCGAGGGTCAGTTCGGGGTCATAGATCACGGTGCGCGGCAACACCCGCGGGTCACGCCCGGTTTTCTTGATGCCGTCTTCGGTGATGCCGTAGCTGGAGGTCATCTCCGAGCCGGCGTAGGTGGTCGGGATCGCCAGGATCGGCAGCGCGGACTCGCGCGCGATCGCCTTGCCCAGGCCAGTGGTCGAGCCGCCGCCGATGGCAATTGCGCAGTCGGCGCCGACGCGCGCGGCTTCACTGCGCGCCAGTCGCGCGGTTTCGATCGGCACATGCATCACCGCGCCTGCGAACACGCCAGCACAACGCTGACCGAGGCGACGCGCCACTTCCTCGGCCTGGCCCTGCTGTTCCGGCGTGGAAAGCACCAGCGCCCTTTTCGCACCAAGCAGGTCGATCTCCCGTTCCAGATGACCAAGGGCGCCGGCGCCAAACACGACGCGGCCGGGGTGCGATGCGTACACGAATTGCAGGCTTGGATTGTTCAGCACGGCTTGGGGCGCATAAAAGTTCGCGCGAAAATTGGGAGGAGGTTGGCAGGGCAGCTTGCAAGAAGCACACGATTATGTCAAACAAATTCCCGCCCATGACAAGGACCACGGGCAAATCACCGGATTCGCGCCTTCAAGCGCCGCCTTGTTGCGCCGCAAACGCGTTGCTTTTCGCCGCTGCAGCAGGCAGCGGTCACACATGACAATCCGGTTTTTCGAATCCGAATCCGATACTGGCGATGCCGCGGGCTACAATCACGCACCATCATGACCCGCTTCCATCGCCTGTCCGAACCCGCATCATGAGCAGCAGCAATACCTCGCCCGCCAAGCTGCTGGTCAGCATCCTGTTCACCTCGGCGATCCTGTTTGGCGCGTTCATCGTCCTGTCACCGTTCGTGCTGGCGATCCTGTGGGCGGCGATCCTGGCGGTCGCCAGCTGGCCGATGCACGAGAAGATCCTGGTCAAATGCAATCACCGGCCCGCCCTGGCGGCGGCCGCCTCGACCAGCCTGGCGCTGGTTTTCCTGGTCGGACCAATGGCCCTGTTGCTGGTGTTCTTGAGCCAGGACGTCTATACCGCCGCCTCGTTCCTGATAGAAGCCGATACCTACGGCAAGCCGACGCCGGATGTCATTTCCAAGCTGCCTTTCGGCAGCGAGTACCTGACGCAGATGTGGGAGAAATACCTGGCGCAGCCGAAGCGGCTGTCCGGCATTCTCGAAGCGCAGCTCGACCTGGTCCGCAATGCGGCGCAGTCGGTGTTTCTCGATCTCACGTCGCGCGTCGCAACCCTGTTGTTCGCACTGTGGGTCCTGTATTTTTTCTACCAGGACGGCCGCGCGATCAGCGCCTGGGTCAACCAGCTCGGCTACAAATGGCTTGAGTATCGCTGGCCGTCCTACGTGTTCCAGTTGCCCGAAGCGATGCGCGCGGCGGTCAACGGCATTGTCATTGTGGGTTTTGCAGAGGCGATGCTGCTGGCTTTGCTGCTCTGGGTGTGCGGCGTGCCGTCGGCGGTCAGCCTGGGGGTGATCACGGCGGTGATCGCCTTCATTCCGATGGCCGCGCCCTTGCTGCTCGCGATCATCGGTTTCGTGCTGTTCGCCAGTGGCGCACCGGTGGCCGGCATCACCGTATTCGCCGTCGGCACCATTGTCGTGATGGCCGCTGATTATGTGGTGCGCCCGGTTCTCATCCAGGGTGGCACCGCGCTGCCGTTTCTGGCGATCCTGTTCGGTATTTTCGGCGGCGTCGGCACCATGGGGATCGTCGGCCTGATCATCGGGCCGGTGCTGCTGGTGCTGCTCCTGGTGCTGTTCCGCGAGGCCGCGATCGATGAGCGCGGCATCGACCTCGACCTGACGCAAAGCATGAAAGCCTACAACCCCGACAGCGAACGCGATTCCTGAAGGCGGCCGGCGCGCGTGCGCCATGCCGCGCATCAGTGTCGGCGCAGGCTATTTGATGGCGTCGATCCCGGCCTTGGCGGCCACGCCGTCCTGCTGTGCGGTGCCGCCCGAGGCGCCGATCGCGCCAATAATCTTGCCGTCAGCGATGATCGGCAGCCCGCCTTCGATCGCCACCGCGCCCGACAGGGTCAAAATGCGCAGGCCGGCGCCACCGGCGGCGACCGCGTCTTCGAACACCTTGGTCGGCCGCTTGTAGGAAACCGCGGACTGCGCCTTTTCAAGCGCGACCCGGGCGCTGCCGGTCTGGGTGCCGTCCATCCGCTCGAAATACACCAGGTGACCACCGGTATCGACCACCGCGATGGCCATCGTCCAGTTGTTCTTTTTCGACTCCGCCACCGAGGCGGCCGCGGCCTTGCGCGCCGCTTCCGCACCGATCGAGACGCCATAAGCCTGCGCCATCACGGTTCCCGAAGTCGCAAGTGCACCCACCAATACCATCGCCCGCAGTTGTTTTGCGATTGACATGTCTACCTCCTCCGCTTTTTTCTGGAACGATGCGACTGCCGCATCGTTGGTTGAGTGCCGGCCTGGCCTGCGCCGCTCTACATGATACAGACCCGGACAACGACAGCGATCATCGCGGTGAACAAGGATAAATGTCGAAGGTCGAAGTCGGCCTGGCTCACCTGTTTCAATCACGCTCAGGCCAGGTGAACACCGCCGTCCATGAAGACCACCTCGCCGGTCATCGCGGTCCCGCCTGCCAGCAACAGCACGCACATCTCGGCCATTTCAGCCGCCGTGACGACTTTCTTCAACGCCGCCTTCGCAATCATCGCGGTTCTGGCGCGATCGGCATGTTCGGCGCCACGGCCACGCACATGCCAGGTGGTGTCGACAAAGCCCGGCGCGACACAGTTGACGCGGATTTCCGGCCCGAGCACCCGGGCCAGCGATTTCGTCAGTGTATGTACGGCCGCCTTGGTGGCGGCGTAGGCGGTGGATGTGCCACCTCCGGTGACCGCTGCTCGCGAGCCGATATTGACCACGCTGCCGCTGCCGCTGGCTTTCAGCGCGGCGGCGGCGGCACGCGTCATCTGGTACACCGAGACCACGTTGTTGCGGTACAGGCGCATGAAGTCTTCGCCCGACAGCGCATCGAGATCGGCGGCCGGTGCGACCTTGGTTTCGCCGGCGTTGTTCATCAGGGCGTCGACGCGCCCGTACTTGTCCAGCGTGGCCTGCACCAGCAACTTGCAAGCGGCATCGTCGGCAACGTCGGCCTGCACCGCGATCGCGGTGCCGCCCGCGCGAATGCAGTCGGCAACCACCGCTTCGGCCATTTCGCGACTGGAGCGAAAGTTGACCACCACCGACCAGCCTTTGGCCGCCAGTTGCCGCGCTGTTTCGGCGCCAATGCCGCTGGCGGCGCCGGTGATGATCGCAACCTGGTTCTCCGCCATCATGCGGCCTTCGGCGGCCGCAGTTGCAGCGACTTGTATTCGAGAAACTCCTCGAGCCCGTAAAGCCCGCCTTCGCGGCCGCGGCCCGATTGCTTGAAGCCGCCGAACGGCGCCGCCGGGTTGAACGGGCCGCCATTGATATCGATCTGGCCGGCGCGGATGCGCCGCGCCACCCGCTTGGCACGCTCCTCATCCTTAGACCAGATCGTACCGGCCAGGCCGTACACCGAATCATTGGCGATCCGCACCGCGTCGGCTTCGTCCTTGTAGGTGATGATCGACAGCACCGGCCCGAAAATCTCTTCCTTGGCGATGGTCATCGAAGACTGCACACGGCCGAACACCGTGGGCTTGACGAAGTAGCCGACTGGCTGGCCGTCCGGCGCATCGGCGCCGCCGGTCAGCAGCTGCGCGCCCTCGGCGATGCCCTTGTTGATGTAGGCGCGCACACGATCGCGTTGCACATCGGAGATCAGCGGGCCGAGGCGCGCATCGCCCATCGGGTCGCCGACGGTGTAGCCGCTGGCGACTTCGGCGGCGATTGTCGCCGCCTCGTCGTAGCGCGATTCCGGCACCAGCATGCGGGTGGTGGCGGCACAAGTCTGGCCCGAATTGAGATAGCAGTAGGCAACGGTGGCCTTGACCGCCAGTGGCAGATCGGCATCATCGAGAATCAGGGCCGCCGACTTGCCGCCAAGCTCGAGGGCAATCCGCTTGATGGTTTGCGCGCCGAGTTCGGAGACCCGCTTGCCGGCACGGGTAGAGCCGGTGAACGAGACCATGTCGACCTCGGGCGATTTCGCCATCACCTCGCCGACCACCGGCCCGTAGCCGGACACCAGGTTGAACACGCCCTTGGGCAGGCCGGCGTCGTGAATGATCTGCGCCAGCATGAAGGCGTTGAGCGGCGCCACTTCCGACGGTTTGAGCACCACCGTGCAGCCGGCCGCCAGCGCGGCGGCGACCTTGAGCGCGATCTGGTGCAGCGGAAAATTCCACGGCGTGATGGCCGCCACCACGCCGACCGGTTCGCGCACGATCAGCGAATTGCCAACCGTAGATTCGAACTCGAACTCGGCGGCCAGCTTGGCATACATGCCGAAGGTATTGAGCGGGTTGCCCACCATCACGCGCTGCGCCAGCTTGAACGGCACGCCAACCTCGCCGGTGATGGTGCGGGCGAATTCGTCAGCCTGGGCCTTGATGCCGGCCTGGATCGCGCTCAGATACTCGGCACGCTTGGCCGCCGGGGTCGCCGCCCAGCCTTCGAAGGCAGCGCGGGCAGCGGCAATGGCGGCCTCGGCATCGGCTTCCACGCCCTCGGGAATGCGCCCCATCACCTGTTCGGTGGCGGCGTTGATCACATCGATGCTTTTGGTACCCACAGGCGTGACCCAGGCACCGTTGATATAAAGTTTGTCGTAGTTTTTCATGCGCCTTCCAGTCATAAACAAGGGGAAACCCGAGGGATGGGCATTCTAGCGCAGCACTTCCGGCCATGGCGGCGCAATGCCTGCTGTCGTCAATTGGCCAAGCCGGGGCGCCGACAAAGGCAGACGCTTGTTGTTTGGGATGGCGGCGAGGTAAAGACGCTTGCCTGCGTCGTACATCCGCAACACCGCGGTACATCAGCGAAACAGGCCAAGCGCCGCCACCCGGCGTTCGATCTCCGCCATCATCTTCTTGTATTCCGCGCCGCCGATGCCGCCATAGCGGCGCCTGAACTCCGCCTCCTGCATGAATTCGGGCAGGTCGCTGACCGCGGGCAGAATCTCCGCAGCCCCCAGGCGTCCGGCGGCCGCAACCTGCACCCTGCGCGCGCCGGCTGCGCCGGCAGTGGCCAGTTCACCCAGCCTGACGCCGGCACGATCCGCGGCAATGTCGTTGAACGAAAAACCGCTGCCGCCCTGCGCATCGTCGGATTCCTTGTACAAGCCGACCGCGTCCGCCAGCGGGCTGCCGGTGCAAGCCGCGATCGCCGCCGACAGCGAGTAGTGCTGCGCGAAGTCATGCCGCCCGGCCAATGTCACATTGCGTGGCGTCGCCCGCGGCCAGGCGCGGGCTGCGGGAATCAGCGCTTGCAGGCCTTTGCCGTTGACGAAGAATGCGAGCGCGACCAGGGCGGCACGATTCTCCGCCACCGCATCGCCGCCACGCTCGCCCGCCAGGCGCAACAGCGCACCGAGCAACTCCTCCATCGGCAAGGCCGCCGCGCCGCCGGTGGCTGACAACTGCACAATCCGCCCCTGATAGGCTTTGAGCCTGGCCTGATCGTCGCTCGACAGCAGCATGCCCTTGATGGCGTCGGGCAGGCGATCGCTCCATTCATACTCGACCGACAAGGTACCGCCGCGCATCGAAACACGCTTGACCGCGTCGCCCGCCGCACTCATCGCGACTTTGGTCGCGGCCTGTTCGAGCGCCCAGCGCAGCAGGCGGTTGGTCACCCAGTCCGGGACCGGCAGGCGCCCGATCCGCAACTGCTCGATCCGCGGCAACGCCGCGCTTTCAACCAGCACCGCGTCGAGATTGACGAACTTCCCGACCGGATTGGCCGGCAGCGGCATGCTTGCGCGCAGGGTCGCACTGCCCTCCTGCAGCACGACGCTGGCGCTGCCATTGGCATAACGGTGTGCCAGATAGTTGACTGCCAGATCGAGGTCCTGCTGGCCGACCACGAGGCTACGCAAGACACCCGCGCGAAGCCGGCGAGGATCATTTCTTTCGACGATTCGCTTTGCCCGCGCGATGTTCGCAGGTTGGATATCGGCCTCGCGACTGACCAGGGGCTGCTGGTCGATCGCCAGCCACAACCCGGCGCCGACCAGCAGCGGCATGCCGACCAGTACAAGCAACAGCAAGACCAGAAGTAACTTGAGAGCCAGGCGCATGTTTGTGCCGCCTTAGAAACAGCGGCGAGTTTCAGGGAATCCAAGTGTAGGCCATCCCCTGTGCGACATGGCCGGCCGCAAATGGCGCGCTGCTTCGCCGATGCTGCGGCGCGTCAGCGAATCATGTTGCCAGCCATGGATTTAATGTATACATTGTCGAATCCTTTAACGAATTCCTTGAAACAGACCGGCCTTTTCGCATGCTCAGCCTTTCAACCGACCTTGCCGCTCCCGGATTGAGTTTCGTGGGCGTTGGCTTGCAGCGCCCCGAATGCGTGCTCGCGACGCGTGCCGGTGATCTCTATTGCTCCGACTGGCGCGGCGGTGTCGCGCGGATCCATGCGGACGGCGCGCAAAGCCTGTACACCGGCCTGCTGCCGGGCGCCGGGCGCCTTGGCCGGCCCATGCGGCCCAACGGCATCGCGCTGAAGTCGAATGGCAATTTCCTGATGGCAGACCTGGGCGAGAACCTGGGGGGCGTGTTCGAATTGAGCCGGCAAGGCGTCGTGCAGGAGGTATTGACACGCGTCGATGGCGTCGACTTGCCACCCTCGAACTTCGTGACCGAAGATGCCCGGGGACGACTCTGGCTCACCGTTTCGACCCGCCACAAACCGCGCGCCCTGGCCTATCACGCCGGGGTCGCCGACGGGTTCATCGTGCTCCTGGACCATCGCGGTGCGCGCATCGTCGCCGACGGTCTCGGCTTCACCAATGAAGCCCTGGTGTCGCCGGACGGCAAGTGGCTGTACGTCAACGAGACCTATCACAAGAAAATGTCGCGCTTCGCGCTGCGCGAAGACGGCTCGCTGGGACCGAAAGAAGTGGTCACCAGTTTCGGCCACGGCGCCTTTCCCGATGGCTTCGCGTTCGACTCCGAGGGCTGCCCCTGGGTCACCTGCGTGATCGGCAACCAGCTGATTCGAATCCTGCCGGACGGCGCGCAGCAGGTGGTTCTGCAGGACGGCGACGCCGACTATGTCGCCTGGGTGGAGCAGGCTTATGGCGCCGCCGAACTCGGGCGCGAACATATGGATCGCCCGCACCGCACACTCCTGAAAAACATTTCCAGCATCGCTTTCGGCGGCCCCGACCTGAAGACCGTCTACCTCGGTTGCCTGCTCGGTGACAGCGTGGCCCGCTTCCGACTGCGCGATGACCTGGCCTTGTGCGGCCACCCGCCGGTGCACTGGAACTATTGAGATGCCACGCCCCGCCCCGGTAGCCAAAACACGCATGCGCCGGCCTGCATTGCGCCCGGCGCCGGCCTTGAAAGCGCCAGGCGGTCGCCAATTCCTGGTCGCCCGTGCCTACAGCATGATCCGCCAGCGCATTCTCGACAACGTCTATCCGGCCGGCCATCGCGCACTGGAGCAGGAATACGCCGATGAACTGGGCCTGTCGCGCACGCCGGTGCGCGAAGCATTGCTCAAGCTGGCATCCGAAGGATTGGTCGAGGTGATTCCCCGCCACGGCACCCGCGTGCTGCCGGTCTCGCCCGACGACATGCGCGAAATCTACGAAATGCTGACCGCGCTGGAGCCGATGGCCGCTGAAATCCTGGCCAACAAGAAGCTGCCGCCAATCGACCTCAAACCGCTGGTCGACGCCTCGCGCGACATGACTGCCGCCCTCAAGGCCGACAATCTCGACGCCTGGGCCGAGGCCGACGAACGCTATCACCGCCTGTTGATCGCCCTTGCCGGCAACCGCCTGCTGGCCGAAACCGTGCAGGGCCTGTGGGACCGCGCGCACCGGGCGCGCATGGTCACCCTGCGCCTGCGCCCCAAACCGCACCACTCGACCGCCGAACACAACGCGATCGTTGACGCCATCCGTGCCGGCAATGCAGCCGAAGCCGCCCGCCTGTACCGCAGCCACCGCGAACGCGGCAGCTCGGAACTTCTTGCCATTCTCGAAAAGGCGCGCATCAGCGCGCTTTGAACCCCAGGACCATCCATGACCCATGAATTCAACATCGTCGTGCTGCCAGGTGACGGCATCGGCATCGAAGTGATCGACGCGACGCTGGCGGTGCTGGAGCCGCTGCAGGCGCGCCACGGCTTCAAGCTGCATTATGACCGGCGGCCGGGCGGCGCCCATTGCTACAAGGATACCGGCGATGCATTCCCGGCCTCATCGATGGACGCCAGCCGCAAGGCCGATGCGATCCTGTTCGGCGCCATGGGCTGGCCGGATATCCGCTATCTCGACGGCACCGAGATCGCGCCGCAACTCGAATTGCGCGTCGAACTCGACCTCTATGCCGGGGTGCGCCCGATCCGCGCAATTCCCGGGCTGCCGCTGCCGCTGGCCTCGCCGCGCGCGAAAGAGATCGATTTCGTGATCGTGCGTGAATCGACCGAAGGCTGGTTCCATGCGCGCGGCACCAGTACCAAAGGCCTCAGTGCCGGTGGCGACGAAGCGGTGCACGACATGTCGGAAATCACCCGCAAGGGTTGCGAACGCCTGTTCGACTTCTCGTTCCGCTTGGGGCGAGCGCGCAAGGCGCGCAATCCCGCCAAGGGGCGCGTGACCTGCATCGACAAGTCCAACGTATTTCTCGGCATGGCCTTCATGAACCAGGTATTTCACGAGCGCGCGAAGCTCAATCCCGACATCGCCGCCGACCACTGCTACATCGACGCCTACTGCCTGAACCTGATCCGCAAGCCCTGGGATTACGACGTTTGCCCGATGGAGAACCAGTTCGGCGACATCACCTCCGATCTGGGCGCCGGGCTGATCTGCGGCATGGGCTATGCGCCCTCGGCTGACATCGGTGACAACCACGGCCTGTTCCAGCCATCGCACGGCAGCGCGCCGGATATCGCCGGGCACGGGATTGCCAACCCGACCGCGACGATCCTGTCGGCGGCGATGATGCTGGACTGGCTGGCCGAACGCCATGCGCGCCCGAATCTGGCGCAAGCCGCGCGTTCGATCGAAGCAGCGGTCGACGCCGCGTTCGCGCAGGGCAAGGTACGCCCTGCCGATATTGGCGGCAGCGACGGCACCGCAGCCGTGACCCGTGCGGTGATCGGGCTTTTGGCCTAGAACATGGCTGCGGGCTTGCGCGTCGCGGTCATCGGGGCCGGCTACTTCAGCCAGTTCCATGTTGAGGCATGGACCGCCATGGAGTCGGTCGCCGAAGTCTTTTTGTGCGATCAAGACAGCGGGCGCGCGCGCGCATTGGGCGAACGCTTCGGTGTAAGCAACGTCCACACTGACGCGGCGCAGATGCTGGGCCGTGTGAATTGCGACCTGCTCGATATCGTCACACCGCCGGCCAGCCATCTCGAACTAGTACGGCTGGGCTGCCGGCACGGCGTTCCAATGGTGTGCCAGAAAGCCCTGGCGCCCACCTTCGATGAGGCGCTGCAGATTGTCGAGGCCGCCGAGCGGGCTCGACTGCCGCTGATCGTGCACGAAAATTTTCGCTTCTCGCCCTGGTACCGTGAGGCGCGTCGATTGCTGGATGCGGGCGTACTCGGCACACCGCATGCCGTGGCGTTCCGCCTGCGCCCCGGTGACGGCCAGGGCGTCGATGCCTACCTGGCGCGCCAGCCCTACTTCCAGACCATGCCGCGCTTCCTGGTGTTCGAAACCGCGATTCATTTCATCGATACTTTCCGTTACCTGATGGGCGAGGTCGCCGCGGTCAGCGCGCGCCTGCGCCGCATCAACCCGGCGATCGCCGGCGAAGACGCCGGCTACATCATTTTTGAATTCGCCGGCGGCGCCACCGGCCTGTTCGACGGCAACCGTCTCAACGATCACGCCAGCGACAACCCGCGCCGCACCATGGGCGAGATGTGGCTCGAAGGTTCCAACGGCGTCCTCCGCCTGGATGGCATGGCGCGCCTCTGGTGGAAGCCGCATCATGGCGACGAGACGGAGCATGCCTACGACCGTGGCCCGGACACCTTTGCCGGTGGCGCGGTCAGGAATCTCAGCGAACACGTCGTGCGTTTTCTGCGCGGCGAAGGCGCGGCGGAAAACAGCGGCCGCGAGTACCTGCAGAACATCCGTATTCAAGACGCGGTGTACCGCTCGCACGACAGCGGCACGCGCATTGATCTGGCGCATCCGGTGCAGGCAGCCGCCGGTCGTCCAAGCCACGCTGTCTGATCACCAACGAAGGAGACATCATGCGAATCAACGTAGCCAAACGCAGCCAACTCAAGGCGCTGGTTGTCGGCACACTTGCCGCCCTCGGTCTGGGCGCCGGGTCGATGGCCGCTGCCCAGACCATGCTCAAGTTCAGCCATACCGACCAGCCGGGCGGCGCGCGCAATGCCGCCGCCCTGCTGTTCGCCAAGAGCGTTGAAAGCTATACCCAGGGCCGCTACAAGGTGCAGGTGTACCCCGCAGGCCAACTGGCCAACGACCCGAAGGCGGTAGATCAATTGCAACTGGGCGGCATCGATTTCACCGTCTCCGGCACCGGCACCTACGCGACACACATCCCGACCTTGAACCTGACGGCCCTGCCCTATCTGGTCGAAAGCTACGGCCAGGGCTGGAAACTGTATGACGAGTCGAAATGGCTCAAGGCACAGTTCGACAAGGGCCCGGAAAAGGGCTTTCGCTTCCTCACCACCTGGGAGGCCGGTTTTCGCAGCATGACCACGCGTGAACCGCTCAATTCCCCGGGCGACGCCAAGGGCAAGAAACTGCGCACCTTCCCCAACGAAATGATGCGCTGGACCCTCGAAGCGATGGGCTTCGGCGTGCAGATCATGCCACTGCCCGAGGTGTATCTGGCGATGCAGCAGGGGGCGGTCGCCGGCCAGGAGAACCCGATCGACACGATCTTTGCCAACAAGTTCTACGAAGTAGCCAAGAACGTGACCCTGACCCAGCATGTGTACAGCCCGATTCCCCTGACGGTGTCGGAGAAAACCTGGCAGAAATTGTCGCCGGCAGACCGCGAAGCAATCACCAGAGCCGCACAGGAAACCACGGGATGGATCCGCAAGGAAATCGCCGCCAACGATGATCGCCAACTGGCCGAGATGAAGGCCAAGGGCGCCACCATCGCACGCCCGCCGCTCGGGCCGTTCCGCGATGCGGTGCAACCGGTCTATGCCAAGGCAAAGGAGAAGTACGGCGCCGATGTTGAAACGTTTTTGGCCGATGCCAACTCCGTGCGCAAAGCGGTGCCGGCAAAGAAATAGCACCCGGCTGCGCAGGCGGGATCGTCGAACACTTCCTGCGCGGCCTGCTCTCGACCAGGACACATCATGCAGTTCTTGCCATCCGTGCCAAACTCGCCAGCGCCGATCCGCTTCCTCGGCGGCTTGGTCGACTGGACCATCGTAGTCATGGGCGCGACCATGATCGTGCTGGTCTTCATCAATGTGCTCACCCACCTGTTCGGCCGCGACATCGCCTGGACCACCGAACTATGCGAGTTGATGATGGTGTGGGTCACCTTTCTCGGCGGTGCGGCGGCGGCGCGCCGTGGTGCGCACATGTCGATCACCGAGTTTCTCGACAAGCTCGACGACGACCGCCGCCGCGCCGCCGACGCTGCGATCCAGGTCTTCGCCATCGGCGTGCTCGGCCTGTTGGTCATTTTCGGCTGGAAGATCACCCAGGCCGGCTGGGGCAACGAACTTACCGTGCTGGGCTGGCCAATGTCCACGCAGTACATGGCGCTGCCGCTGGCTTCGCTTTTGACCATCCTGTTCGTGCTGTGGGACCTGGTGTTGATCATCCAGGGCAAGACCCGCCTCGAACGCTACGGGGAGTAGCCCGGTGTTCGCCCTGCAACTGTTCGGCTTTTTCTTCGTCATCGCTTTAGCCGGCATCCCCCTGGTGTACGCCCTTCTGGCCACCACCGTCGGCATGATCTGGTGGAAGAGCCTGACCCATCCGTTGGAGACGATTTTTCTGTCCTACATCGGCGGGGTCGAGCCATTCATCCTGATCGCGGTACCGTTGTTTGTGTTCGCCGGCGAGTTGCTGACCCATGGCGGGGTCGGCAAGCGGATTGTTGCGTTCGCTCGCGTGCTGTTCGGCTTCTTGCCCGGCGGCCTGGGCATCGTCACGGTGATGTCCTGCCTGATGTTCGGCGGCGTATCGGGTTCGGCGATCGCCGATACCGCGGCGATCGGGTCCCTGATCATCCCGGCGATGGTCCAGCGCGGCTATTCGCGCGCGTTCGCAGCCGCGCTGCTGGCCACCGCCGGTACCCTGGCACTGCTGATGCCGCTGTCGATCCCGTTTCTGGTGTACGCGTTCGTGGCCGGCGTGTCGATGAAGGAAATGTCGGTTGCCGGCCTGATTCCAGCGGTGATTTCGGCGCTGGCGCTGATCGTCGTCTGCGTCTGGTATGGCAAGGCCTCCGGCTGCGACAACGGGTCGGAGCGTTCGACCGGCGCGGAAATCTTCGCCAGCTTCAAGGCCGCCGGCCCGGCCCTGCTGATGCCGGTGATCATCGTCGGCGGCATCTGGACCGGCTATTTCACCCCGACCGAAGCGGCGGCGGTGGCGGTGGTCTATGGCCTGGCGGTGTCGATGTTCTACTACAGCGATCTGACCTGGAGCGCCCTGCCTGGCCTGCTGCTCAAATCCTTCCAGACCAGCGCGACGGTGATGGTGGTGATCGGCGCAACCGGATGCCTGGCCTGGCTGATCACCGTCGAACAGGTGCCGGCGCAAATGGGCGAGTGGGTGCAGAGTGTGGCGCACCAGCAGTGGGTGTTCCTGCTGCTGGTCAATCTGTCTTTGTTCCTGCTGGGAATTTTCATCGAACCGTTGCCGGCGATGATGCTGACCGTCCCGCTGTTCCTGCCGATGGCCAAGATCTTCGGCGTCGACCTGGTGCACCTGGGCGTGGTGATGACGGCCAATCTCGCGATTGCGCTCTATACGCCGCCGGTTGGCGGCACGCTGTTCGTCGCCGCCAAGCTGGCGGGGGCTGGCATCGGCGAGATAACCCGGCAATTGATTCCGATGATGGCGGCCACCTTTCTGGTGGTGATCCTGATCACCTACATCCCGGCGTTGCCGATGGCGCTGGTGTGGTTGCTGCGCTGAACATGAAAGGGGAAAACATGTACGTTGTCACCGTCGAGTTCAAGGTCCGCCCCGAGTTCCTGCTGCTATTCCTGCCTGCGATGATTGCCAACGCGCGCGCGTCGGCGGACACCGAGGCAGGTTGCCGCCAATTCGACGTGTGCACCGACCCGCTGGACGCCGCGCGGATTTTTCTGTACGAGTTGTATGACGATCGCGCCGCCTTTGAAGCCCACTTGGCGACTGCGCATTACAAGGATTTCGACCTCCAGACAACGCCGTGGGTGCTGTCGAAGGCAGCCCGCACGATGCAGCGCGCGTACCCCTGAAAACGAGGCGGTCAGGCCCCTTCGGGACGAACCTTCTCGAAACCGACAATCAACTGGCGGAATTCCTCCGGGATCGGCGCCGAGGCGTTGGCGACCGGGTCCTTGTAGACGTAGATCAGCTCACCAGTGATCAGGTGTTTGTCGGCACAATGTATCTCAAGCACGGTGCGCATCGACGAGCGCCCCAGCTTCGCCACCCGTACCCCAATATCAAGATCATCGTCGAAATGCGCCGGTGCGTGGTACTCGGCGCTGGCCTTGACCACATAGATGTTGTGAATCCAGGCGTCGAAGCGGCCCTTGAGCGCCGGACCGCCGACCGCCATGCCGGCTTCCAGCATCGCTTTCCACGACTCGTAGACGGCGAAGTCGAAGTAGTTGAAGTAGTGGCCGTTGAACACCACCTTCTGCATGTCCACTTCCGACCAGCGGACCCGCGCGCGGTGAAAAAAACTGAAATCGCTTCTCATCGTTGCAGCAGGGTTCAGCCCTTGTTGGTCAGGCCGAGCCGTTCGATCAGCGCCTTCTCGTTCTCGAAGGTTTCCCGCGCGTACTTTGTGTAGGCGGCGGTATCGAGGTAGATCACCTGCTGGTCATACTTGTCAAGCACGGCGATCACCGCAGGATCATCCAGCGTTTTGCGGAAGGCATCGTGCAGAATCCTGACCACCGCAGGATCCATCCCTTTCGGACCGCATACGCCGAACGGCGAATCCGAGATGGTCTTGTAGCCAAGTTCGTTGAGGGTCGGCACGGCGGGCCAGCGCTTGGTGCGCTTGCTGCCATACGTAGCCAGCAGGCGCAACTTGCCGGCATCCACATGCGGGCCCCAGCCGGTTGCGTCCGACGCGGCCATGACATGCCCACCGAGAATCGCCTGCATGTTCTCGGCATTGCCCTTGTACGGCACCGGTTGCAGCACGATCCCGGCTTTTTGCGCGAACTCCTCGACCGCCAGGTGCGGACTGGTGCCAGTGCCGGTATTGCCATAGGTGAACTTGCCCGGGTTGGCCTTCGCAAAGTCCACCAGATCCTTGATCGACTTGATCGGCGAGTCGGCACGCACCACCAGGCCGAAGGTGTAGCCGGTCAGGCAGGCGATCCAGGTGTAATCCTTGAGGGTGTCGAACTGTACCTTTTGCATGTGCGGTACGCGAAACACGCTGATCGGCAACTGCGCAAGGGTGTAGCCGTCGGGCCGCGCATTGACCATTTCGATCGCGCCCAGGGTGCCGCTGGCGCCCGGCTTGTTTTCCACCAGCACGGTCTGGCCCAGGGCCTTGCCGGCACTCTCGGCAAACGCACGCATCACGATATCGGTCGACCCACCCGCCGGCCACGGGCAGATGTAGCGAATGGCCCGCGACGGAAATGCCTGCGCGCGCCCGATGGCGGGTGTGCCTGCCACCACGGCGGTGGTGGCGGCGGCCTTGAGAAAAGTACGGCGTTGCAGCATGTTGGTGTCTCCTCTTTGGTCGCTATTATGGTCGCTTATCGCATCGCGGAACACCCGCAGAAACCCGCAATCAAACTGCGTGCAGGCAACGAACCTGATGACCCGGCTCGATGGTGACCGCCGCCGGATACGCAAGCTTGCAGGCAGCGGTGGCGCGCGCGCAACGCGGTTGAAAGTGGCAGCCTGGCGGCGGGTTGGCGGGACTTGGCAGGTCGCCGTAGAGTTTTTTGTCAAGCACCTGCGGGACCGCAGTCGGCGCCCCGCCGGTGGCGATGCGCGGCACCGCGGCCAGCAGCGCCTGGGTGTAGGGATGACGCGGATTGCCCAGAATCTCCGCGGCCGGGCCGGACTCGACGATGCGACCGAGATACATCACCGCGATATCGTGCGCCAGGTATTCCACCACCGCGAGGTTGTGGGTGATGAACAACAGAGCGACGCCATGTTCGCGCTGCAGGTCGGACAGCAGGTTGAGGATTTGCGCCTGTACCGAGACATCGAGCGCGCTGGTCGGCTCGTCGCACACGATCAGCTTCGGATTGACCGCCAGTGCGCGGGCGATGGCGATACGTTGTCGCTGCCCGCCTGAAAACTCGTGCGGATAGCGGTAACGCGTATCCGCGCCGAGCCCCACCTGATCGAGCAAGGCACCGACCCACGTCTCGCGCTCGCCGCTGTCACGACCAATACCAAACGACGCCATGCCTTCGGCAATGATGTCGCCGACCCGCATGCGCGGATTGAGGGAGGCGAACGGATCCTGAAACACGATCTGCATCGCCGCCCGGCTGCGCTGCAGTTTGCGGCCGCGCAGGCCGGCCAGTTCGCTGCCGTCGAAGCGGATCGAGCCGGAAGTGACATTGATCAGTTGCAAGAGGCCCTTGCCGACGGTGGTCTTGCCGCAACCGGATTCACCTACCAGTGCCAGGGTGCGCCCGGGCGCGATGTCAAGCGACACCCCGTCGACGGCGCGCACCTGACCGGCGATGCGGCGAAACAAACCCTTGCGGATCGGGAAATGCACTTTCAGGTCGCGCAACTGCAGGATGGGAGCAGCGGCGACGGTGGCCGGTGGCGTGCCGGACACGGGCCCGGCATCGGCTGCCGCCGCCGGCGGTGCCTCGACGGCGGGATCAAGCAGATGACAACGCGCCTGATGCAGGCTGTCGCCGTCATCGACGCGCGGTCGATGCCACGCCGGCACCTCGCTGCGGCAGCGCGCATGGGCAAAGTCGCAACGGTCGACAAACCTGCAACCGGCGAATGCGACAGTCAACGGCGGCACCATGCCCTTGATGGTGGTAAGCGGCGCGCCGCGATTGCCGGCCCCCGGCAAGGCCGCGAACAGGCGCGCCGCATACGGGTGCAGCGGGCGCGCGAAAAACGCCTCGCGACTGCCGGATTCGATGATTTCGCCGGCGTACATCAGCGCCACCCGATGCGCCATGCGCGCCACCACCCCAAGATCATGGGTGATCAACAGGATGGCCATGCCGCGCTCGCGCTGCAGTTGCGCCAGCAAATCGAGAATCTGCGCCTGGATCGTCACGTCGAGCGCGGTCGTCGGTTCGTCGGCGATCAGGATCTCCGGCTCGGCACACAGCGCCAGGGCGATCATCACGCGCTGCTTCATGCCACCGGACAACTGGAACGGATAGTCGTCCAGACAGCGCTCCGGGTCAGGGATTCCGACCCGTTGCAACCAGGCCAGCGCCTGCCGGCGCGCATCCGCGCCACCGGCGATCGCGTGCCGTTCAAGCACCTCGATGATCTGCGCGCCGCAGGTCATCACCGGATTGAGGCTGGTTGCAGGTTCCTGGAAGATCATGCCGATGCGCCGGCCGCGCACGTCGCGCATGCTGTATTCAGGCAACAGCAGGAGATTCTGCCCGCCCTGCATCACCGCGCCGCGGTCGATCCACGCGGCCTCCGGCAACAGGCGCATGATCGACAGCGCGGTCATCGACTTGCCGCAGCCGGATTCACCGACAATCGCGAAAGTCTCGCCGCGCGCAACATGCAGATCGATGTTGTCCAGTGGATGCACCACGCCGCCCGCGCTGTCGATACGGGTATCGAGCCCCCTGACCTCGAGCGCCATGCCCGTCATGCGGCCGCCCTGGCCGGCAAGCGGCGGCGCCTGCCTTGCGCCGTCAGCCGCGGGTCGAACGCATCGCGAACCGCATCGGCGAACAGGTTGGCCGCCAGCACCAGCGACAGCATGAAGAAGAATGCCGCCGCCAGCGACCACCAGACCATCGGTTCGCGCGACATCTCCAGCCGCGCGGCATTGATCATCGAACCGAAGCTGGTCATCGACGGGTCGACCCCGACGCCAACATACGACAACACCGCTTCGGTCAGCACCATGCCGGAGAAATCCATCACCGCGCTGATGATCACCAGGTGCATGACGTTGGGCAGGATATGGCGCACGATGATCGCCGGCCGCGACACGCCGAAGGCGCGCGCCGCCAGCACATACTCCAGTTCGCGCAGCTTCAGCGTTTCGCCGCGCATCAGGCGGCACAGGCCGGTCCAGCTCATCACGCCGAGGATGACGCACAGGCTGAGGAGCCGGAAATCGGCGCGCTCGACCGCGGTCTGGAACCAGGCCGGATTGGCATCGATGGTCACCTGCATCATCAGCACCGAGGCGGCGATCAACAGCACGCCGGGGATCGAATTGAGCGTGGTGTAGACATACTGGATCAGGTCGTCGATCCAGCCGCCGAAATAGCCCGCCGCGATGCCCAGCAGCACGCCCAGCGGCAACATCACCAGGGTTGTCAGGGTGCCGATGATGAGCGCGGTGCGCACGCTTTTCAAGGCCAGGGTCAGCACGTCCTGCCCCACCTTGTCAGTGCCCAGCAGGTGGTAGCGACTGCCCAGGGTGGCGGCGAGCGCGGCGAACACGCAGATCGCCAGCAGGGTCAGGAAGATCGCGCGCCAGGGCCGCGCCGTGCGGCCCTGCCAGACCGCGCGCCAGGTCTGGCCTAGCCCGCCGTCGGCGCCGCCCTCGGCGACCGCGAGGATGATGAAAACCAGCGCCAGCCAGGTCATGCAGGCAAACGCCAGGCCGCGTGCCGCGTGCACTGCAACGTCGGCATTTCGATCGCGCAGCGGGTCCGCCAGGTGCGCGCCGCCATTGGCCAGGCGCGGGTAGTCGCGCACCGTCCGCACGGCGCCGGCAGTGTTGGTGACTTCGCGGGCTTCGCGCGAAAAGCCGTGGGTGGCCAGCGGTGCGGAATAGGTCTTCTCGCTCTTGCCCGACATCGGCCCGAGCGCGGCCACGAGTGCGATATCGAGCACGCTCCGCACTTCGACCGAATACTGCACCTTCGTCACGGCCCCCGGCTTGGCTTCGAGCACGGGGCGGAAATGGAGCGAATCGAGCACCCCGATCAGGGTGAACGCCGCCAGCACGGTGGCTGATGCCATCCCGGCGGGACTCTGGCGCACACGAACCCATGGCGCCCGCAAATGCGCATGGCGCGCCGCGTGGCGCGCATAGCCGGCGCAAACCGCCAGCAGCACAAACAGCAGCAGGTCGGTCCACAGGAAGACGGGCAGGAAGTTCATCCTTCGAGCCTGACGCGCGGATCGACCAGCGTGTATGAAATGTCGGTCATCACCAACCCGATGATGTAGAGCACCGAGCCGATGAACACCATCGAACGCACCACGCCGAAATCCTGCGACTGGATCGCCTCGATGGTGTAACTGCCAAGGCCGGGAATGCCGAAGAACGATTCGGTCAACAGGCTGCCGATGAACAAGCCAGGGATCATCACCACGACCCCTGTGAGAATCGGGATCATGCCGTTCTTGAGCACATGGCGAAACAGCACGGTCAGTTCCGACATGCCCTTGGCGCGCGCGGTGCGTACGTAGTCGCGCCCCATTTCCTCGAGGAAAATGGTGCGGTACAGGCGCGTGGCGCCACCCAGGCTGGTAAACACGCCGATGGCGACCGGCAACACCAGGAACTTGAAGCTGTCGAGGCCGCCCGCATAGCCGGAGATCGGCACCAGGTGCCACAACTTGGAAAACACGTACTGCCCGGCGATGATGAAAAACAGGCTGGAAATCGACATCATCGCCACCAGAAACACCTGCGAGACGAAATCGAAACGGGTGGCGCGAAACAGCGCCAGCAACAAGGCGAACGAGACATTGAGACCGAGTCCGACGATGAACACCGGCAACTGCACCGCGAGGCTGGGGCCGGCGCGGGTGCGGATCTCGTGCCAGATATCGCGGCCGTCGTCGGCGCGACCGAACTCGAGCGCGAACATGGCGGCCGACTTTTCGAAATAGATGGTGTCGGTGAAGCGACTGGCGCCCACTGCCGCGCCGTTGTAGAGCAGCGGCTTGTCGTAGCCGCGTTCGGCCTTCCATTTGGCGATCGCGTCCGGTGTCACGCGCTTGGCGCCAAGCTGCATGCGCGCGATGTCGTCGGGTGTATTGACCTTGAAAAACAACCAGAAGGTGATCAGGTTGACGCCGACCAGGATCAGGAGAGCGTAAAACAGGCGGCGGATCAGGTAGGCCGTCATGCGCGCGCGCCGTCTCCAATGGCGACCGCCGCTTCGGCGCGCCGCCAGTAGCGCAGCCCGAGCCAACCCAGGCCGCCGGCGACCAGCAGCAGGATGGCAAACGGCCACACCAGCGAGCGGTTCCAGGCGGCGCGCTGCGCCGCCCGCACAGCGCTGTCGATGCGCTGATACTTGATGCCGTTGCGCGCCATCTCGTTGGGCTTGCCGTTTGCCAGCCAGGCGTGGGCAAGGCTGTAACTGGTGGGGTGAAAGCCCCAGACCCAGGGTGCATCGACATGCAGGAGCTTGACTGCCGCCCCGATCGCGGCGAGCCGCTCGGCGCCGTTGTCCATCGCCTTCAGTTTCTCGAACAGTGCATCGAATTCCGGGTTGCGGTAATTGGCGCGGTTTTCGCCGCCGCTCTGCGCGACCGAATTCGGCCCGTACAGCATGAACAGGAAGTTTTCCGGATCCGGATAGTCGGCGTTCCAGCCCATGAAGAACATTTGCGTATTGCCCTTGCGTACCTTCTCCTGCAAGCGGTTCCAGTCGGTGCCGCGCACGTCAAGCTGGATATCGATCTTGGCGAACTGCTTGCGGTACCAGTCCAGGCGCGCCTTGTCGCTCGGCCCACCGTCGCGTACATCGAGGGCCAGCACCAGCGGGCGGCCGCTGGTCGCGTCGCGCCCGGCCGGAAACCCGGCTTCTGCCAGCAGCCGCCTGGCTTCGGCGACCGTGCGGCGCACTGGTTTGCCGTCCCTGATTTCATAGGCGACCGGATTGATCGACGCCAACCCCTCCTGAAACCCGAAGATCCCCGGTGGCAGCGGGCCTTGCGCGGCAATCCCGCGGCCATTGCGGAATATCGAGATGAACTCTTCCATGTCGATGGCGATGGTGATCGCCTGCCGGATCTTGCGCGCCCGCTCGGCATTTTTCGGGTCGGCGCCGCCGACCACCGGGTCGAGCCAGTTGAACGCCAGGAACGATGACGAGGTCGCAGTCGAGGTCCGCAAGCGGATGCCGCGCGCCTCCATTTCCGCGGTCAGCCCGGCTTCGCCTTCGACGCCCGAGCGCACTGCCTGGTCAAAATTGTCCGAATCGATCCCCGAGCGGTCGTAGTAGCCCTGCAGGAACTTGTTCCAGTAGGGGATCGTTTCCTTCTCGCGCGTGAAAACCACGCGGTCGATGAACGGCATGGTCTTGCCGGCATCGTTCAACAGTCCAGCTTCGCGGTCACCGGCCTCGCCCTCGGTGGGATAGGGTTCACCGCGAAAATTCGGGTTGCGCGACATCACCATGCGCGCATTCGGATTGTTCTCGGTCAGCATGTAGGGGCCGGTGCCCACCGGATACCAATCAAGCGTGAAATTGCGCTCTTCCATGCCGGGCTGCGAATAAAACTGGTCGGCCTCCCACGGCACCGGCGCGAAAAACGGCATTGCCATCCAGTAAAGGAATTGCGGGTACTTGCCCCTGACGCGAATTTCATAGGTGACCGGATCGATCACCCGGACGCCGGCGATATCATGCCCGCGCAGGTCAAGCCAGGCATCCTTGCCGGCACCGGCTTCAAGCTTTTTCAGCGCACCCTTCAGCGTTTCGCCATATTCCTTGAGCCCGACGATGTAGTCGGCCATATGGCCGAAGATCGGCGAATTGACCCGCGGGTGTGCCAGGCGCTTGATCTCATACACGTAATCGTCGGCGGTCAGGAGGCGCGAGGCGCCGACGCCGAAATCGGACAACTGGAAGTTGCGCGCGATCGCCGTGCGCGTCAACTGCCGATTGGAGGCGACGAAGGACGGATGCGGCTGATAGCGGATATCCGGACGAATGCGAATCTCGTAGACCGAGGTCGCGATCATCTGGGCTGGCGCATCGGCCGGCAGGTCGCGCCCGGCGGCATCCAGGTAACGCGGCTTGGGCAAGGCAAGCGCGGTGCCGGGCGCAAGCTCATACGGCCGTTTCAGGTAATGGTACTGGAATGGCGGCTCGTAAATCTGCGCATTGAAGGCGGCTTCGTCCTCGGTATAGGAGCGCGCCGGATCGAGATGCTTGGGACGCTCGGAGAAAGAAGTGTAGAGCGTGTTGTCGGTCGGTCCGGCCGCGGCATACGGGTTGTTCCAGGTCTCGCCGCAGCCACCAACCCCCTGCAGCACCAGACCGCAGGCAGCAAACAAGATGCCGCGTCGCGCGGCCAGGCGGGCAATTCGGAAGACCGTTTTGAACATTTCTGAAGTGTAGCGAATCGAAGGCAGTTCGGGGCACAACCTTATAATTGCCTGCTCAAATCGAACATGCGGGGTTGGCAATGGGCTTTCTTGAAGGCAAACGAATCCTGATCACCGGGGTGCTGAGCAACCGCTCGATCGCCTATGGCATTGCGCGCTCCTGCCATCAGCAGGGCGCACAACTGGCGTTCACCTACCAGGGTGAACGCTTCGAGGAACGGATTCGCGGCTTTGCCGCCGAATTCGGCTCGACCTTGACCTTTCCCTGCGATGTTGCCGACGACGCCCAGATTGCCGAAGTCTTCCGCGCACTCGGCACCCACTGGGATGGCCTCGACGGACTGGTGCATGCCATCGGATTCGCGCCAAAGGAAGCGATCGAAGGCGACTTTCTGGACGGCATTTCGCGCGATGCGTTCCGCATCGCCCACGACATTTCCAGCTACAGCTTCGCCGCGTTGGCCAAGGCCGCACTGCCGCTGATGCAGGGCCGCGCCGGCGCGCTGCTCACCCTGACCTATCTAGGCGCCGAGCGTGTGGTGCCGAACTACAACACCATGGGCCTGGCGAAGGCGAGCCTGGAGGCGGCGGTTCGATACATGGCCGGCAGCCTCGGGCCGCGCGGCTTGCGGGTCAACGGCATTTCGGCCGGGCCGATCAAGACACTGGCGGCTATGGGCATCGGCGGATTCTCCAAAATCCTGAAGTTTGTCGAGGAAAACGCGCCCCTGCGACGTAATGTAAGCATTGACGACGTCGGTAATGTGGCGGCGTTCCTGTTGTCTGATCTCGCGCGCGGCGTGACCGGTGAAATCACCTATGTCGATGCCGGTTTCAATGCAGTGGTGGGCGGCATGCCTGCCACCTGACATGCAGCGCCCGGCGGCGGCGGCGCCTATCACCGGTCGACCGCCGCAAGATTTGTCTGCCGCACGGGCCGTCACAATTGACTTGCAGCAATTCCAGACCGTCGCCAGTGGCGTAGCATTGAATCTGTATACAATCCCCGCCGTGATTGTGTGCAGGCGATCTCATCAAACAACACCAACCTGACCCAGGTATCTTCCCGTGCCGGTACTGACCCGAATCAAGCCCAATCTCTACAAGGATTCCGTCGCGCTGATGCGCATTGCGGAAAAACTGCTGCAGGACCCGTCGATCACCCGCGCGACGCTTGTCATGGGCACTCCGGCCAACAAGGAGATTCTTGACGAAGCCGGCCTGTTGGCCGGCGCGGCCGCCGCAGCCCAGCCGAGCGACCTGATCATGGTGATCGAAGGCAGCGCGGCCGAGAGTCTCGAGGCTGCTTTCGCCGCCGCCGATGCGGCGCTGGTTGCGATCGCCAAGCCGTCCGGCAATGCCCTCGAGATCGTGCCGCGCAGCATCCTGATGGGCCTTGGGGCCAACAGCGACGCCAACCTGGTTCAGATTTCGGTCCCCGGCACCTACGCCGGCGCCGAGGCGATGAAGGCGGTCAAGGCCGGGCTCAACGTCTTCCTGTTTTCCGACAATGTCCCGATCGAGCAGGAAGTCGCGGTCAAGCAACTGGCGCAGCGCCGCGGCCTTCTTGTGATGGGCCCTGACTGCGGTACCGCGATCATCGGCGGCGTACCGCTGGGATTTGCCAATGTGGTGCGCCGCGGCAGCATCGGGTTGGTCGGCGCCTCCGGCACCGGCCTGCAGGAGGTGACCGCGCAGGTGCACCTGCAAGGCGCCGGCATCAGTCATGCGATCGGCACCGGGGGCCGTGATGTCAAGGCCGAGGTGGGCGGCATCACCATGCTGATGGCCCTTGACCTGCTGGCGGCGGACGAGGCGACCGCGGTGATCGGGATCGTTTCCAAACCGCCGGCGCCGGCGGTGATGCAGGCGGTCATCGAACGTGCCGGACGCGCCGGCAAACCGGTGGTGGTGTGTTTTCTCGGCGGCGCGGCCATCAATGCACCCTCCAACGTGGTCCGGACCACCACCTTGTACGACTGTGCCGCGACCTGCGTGGCGCTGGCCGAAGGACGGCAACCGCAAGCGATGGCCGCCAGCGCGTTGCCAGCCACCCGTTTCGCGCCAGGGCAACGTTATCTGCGCGGCCTGTTTTCCGGCGGCACCTTCTGTACCGAAGCCCAGGTGGCGCTGCGTGCG
>JANPGJ010000314.1:0-14457 GCA_031423955.1 Burkholderiales bacterium | reverse complement strand
ACTGCGCCAGTCGGATTTTCGAGGTGACCGCCAGCGGCCGCAGCTTCGCTGACTGGATCGACGGCGCCGCCGCATACATCTGTTCGAACATCATGTCGACATTGCCGGCCATCAGGTCGGTGGTCGCCGGCGCGCCGCCCTTGTAGGCCACGCTGATCATGTCGATCCCGGCGGACTGCTTGAACAATTCAGCCGACAGGTGATGCGACCCGCCGATCCCGCCATTGGCGATGGTCAGCACACCGGGTTTTGCCTTGGCAGCGTCGACCACATCCTTGACCGTCTTGTAGGGCGACTTCGGGTTGACCATCAACACCAGCGGGCCGCGTTCGATCAAGGCGACCGGCAACACATCCTTTCTCGGGTCGAATGGCATGCTTTTGAACATCGCCGCATTGACCGCGAGCGGGGCGAAGTTGCCCATGCCGATCGTGTAGCCATCGGGCGCTGCCTTGGCCACGATATCGGTGCCGATATTGCCGCCGGCGCCCGGCTTGTTTTCCACAATCACAGCGCGACCAAGAATTGCGGCAAGTTTTTGCGCCACCTGACGCCCGCGAATATCGCCATTCCCACCGGCCGCATAGGGCACGATGAAAGTGATGTTCTTCGCCGGATAGTCTTGCGCACAGACCGGCCCGAAAACGCCAAGAGCCGCCACCAGCAACGCTATCCAAGCCCTGCGATTGGAAACCCGCATCGTCTCGCCCTCGAAAAATGCCTGACAGGGCCGCATTCTCGCAGGGTTTGTCATTTCATCGGGCGCAACTCATTTCCCGATGCAGAAACGCCCGAAAATTTCACCCAGCAAATCATCAGCGCCAAATTCACCGGTGATGAGATTGAAGGCTTGTTGCGCCAGCCGAAGCTCTTCAGCCGCCAGTTCGAGCGCGGTGTGCGCCGGATCGAGGTGCATGGCTGCGGCGTCAATCGCTGTGGCGGCCTGATTGAGCGCATTCAAATGACGCTCGCGGGAAATGATCACGTCCTCGCCTGCGCCTTCCAGGCCACTGCGGCGCAACAACTCGGTGCGCAAGCCAGCAATTCCGTCGCCGCTCAACGCCGACAATCGCACGCTGTCGCCATCGACCCCTGCCGTCTCGCCGGTCATGTCGATCTTGTTGTGGATGGTCAGACGCGGTATCGCGGCAGGAATCCCCGCCGCTGCCGCCCGGTCCTCAGGCAAAGCGCAGCCCGCCTCCACCACATGCAACACCAGGTCGGCGCGCGCGATTTCTCGTCGCGTGCGCGCAATTCCGATCGCTTCGACCTGGTCCGTGGTTTCGCGCAGGCCGGCAGTGTCGATCACGTTCACCACCATGCCGTCGATCATGATCGAGCGTTCGACCGCATCGCGGGTGGTCCCAGGCACCGCGGTGACGATCGCCGCCTCTTCGCCAGCAAGCAGATTGAGGAGCGAGGATTTTCCGACATTCGGCCGCCCTGCCAGCACCACCGTGAACCCGGCACGCAGCCGCGCGCCCTGCCGGCTGCGCTCCTGCACCGCCGCCAGCGCCGCCTTGATGCTTTCCAGCCGCGTTGCCGCCTGGGCGCGCTCAAGAAAATCGATTTCTTCTTCCGGGAAGTCAAGGGTGGCCTCGATCAGGGCGCGCAATTCCACCAGTCGATCCCGCAGCACCGCGATCTCGCGTGAAAACGCGCCGTCCAGAGACCGCATCGCCGCGCGCGCCGCGCGCGCCGAAGTGGCGTCGATCAGATCGGCTACGCCCTCTGCCTGTGCAAGGTCGAGTTTGTCGTTGAGAAAAGCCCGCTGCGTGAATTCGCCGGGTGCCGCCGGCCTGCAGCCAAGCTCGATCGCGCGTTGCAGGAGCAGGTTCAGAACCACCGGCCCGCCGTGGCCGTGCAACTCAAGCACATGCTCACCGGTATACGAGTGGGGTGCCGGAAAATACAGTGCAAGTCCGCGATCGATCGGCACGCCAGCGGCGTCGCGAAAGGTCGCCATCGTCGCCGCGCGCGGCACCGGCACGCGACCGATGATGCCGCTGATCACTGCCTGAATGTCACGCCCGGAAATCCGCACCACGCCGATGCCGCCCTTGCCGCCGGCAGTCGCCACCGCGGCAATCGGATCACTGTCGCCGCGCATGATCGCGTTCGTCTGGCCGGTTGCGCGCGCGGCCGCTCAGGCCTTTTTCTTCTTCTTGTCAGGATCCTGGCCGGTCTCGATCATGCGCGAGATCTGCCATTGCTGCGCGATCGACAGGATGTTGTTGACTACCCAGTAAAGCACCAGCCCGGCGGGAAAGAAGAAAAAGAACACCGAAAACACCACCGGCATGATCAGCATCATCTTCGCCTGGATCGGATCGGGCGGGGTCGGGTTCATCTTGGTCTGGATGAACATCGAAACAGCCATGATCACCGGCAGGATGTACCAGGGATCCTGGGCGGAGAGGTCGGTGATCCAGCCATAGAAGGGAGCGTGGCGCATTTCCACCGTCGCCAGCAACACCCAGTACAACGCGATGAACACCGGAATCTGGATCACGATCGGCAGGCAGCCGCCCAGAGGGTTGATCTTCTCTTCCTTGTACAACTCCATCATCGCCTGATTCATCTTCGCGCGATCGCTGCCGTAGCGCTCGCGCAACTGGGTGAGACGCGGCGTCACTTTCTTCATCCGCGCCATAGACTTGTAGGACGCTGCCGAAAGGGGGAAAAACGCACCCTTGATGATCACCGTCAACGCGATGATCGCCAAGCCCCAGTTCCCCAAAACGCTGTACAACCACTTGAGTAGAAGGAACATCGGCTGCGCGATGATGGTCAGCCAGCCGTAGTCGACCACCAGATCAAGCCCAGGCGCCAATTCCTTGAGGCGGTCCTGGTCCTGCGGCCCTACGTAGAGCTTGGCTGACATCGCGCCCGTGGTACCGGCGGCGATGGTGCCCATCGGCACGATGACGCCGGCCGAATAAAGGTTGTCGGCCACCTTCTTGCTGTAGAACTCGCGCTTGGCGTTGCCCTGCGGCAACCAGGCGGCCGCGAAGTAGTGCTGGATCATGCCGACCCAGCCGTCAGGCGAAGGCTTGACCGGTACCGGCTTGCCCTTCTCGATGTCGGAGAAATCCTGCTTGTGGAACTTGTCGACATCGGTATAGAAGACCGGTCCCGTATAGGTCTGCAGAAACTGCGAATCACCCGCCGGCGCCTTGCCGTCACGCAACAATTGCAGATAGACCGAAGGAGCGATCGGCATGCTGCCGCCGTTGGTGACCTCATAGGCCACATCAATAGCATAGGAGCCGCGCGTGAAGGTGTAAATTTTCGCGACCTTGATGCCGTTTTGGACCGCTTCCAGCCGCACATTCAGCTTCGCTTCGCCGGCCTTGAGTTCAAACACTCCAGCAGGCAGGTTGAACGCGGTCTTGTGGGTTGGCAACTCGATGCCCTGGGCCAGGAGCCCGGTCTGGGCGAAATAGCTGTGTTCGCCAAGCAACACGAAGTTGCGGTTCTTGTCCATCGTGTCCTTGTGCTGCAGGAGTTCGACGAAACGCAAGTCGCCCCCTTCGGAGACGATTTGTGCCGACAGAACATCGGTCTTGACCACCATTTTTCCTGCCGCTGCGGCTGGTGCCGCCAGCGGCGCCACCGGCACGCCGGGAACCGCTCCCGGCACCGTCGGCACCTGCAGTGGAACCGTCGGTTGCGGTATGCCGGCATCGCGCGCCGGCGCCGGTCCGGCTGCTGCGACAGGCGGCTTGGCATGCTGCTTTTGCCAGGCGTCCCACAACATCACCAGGGAAAAGGAAAAGATGAAAAACAGAATCAGGCGGCGGGTATCCATGGAACTCGATTCAGGTCAGTTGTGTCGCCGACGCGATTGCGCCGCCGGCGAATAGGCGAACGTTGTTTTCAAGACCGCTGGCGCGGCACCGGATCGAATCCGCCGGGTTGCCAGGGATGGCAACGACACAGGCGGCAGGTACTGAGCCAGGCACCATGTGCCATGCCGTGCTCCTTGATCGCGTCAGCCGCATACTCGGAGCAACTCGGTTCGAACCGGCAGTGCCGCCCGAGCATCGGGCTGATGGCATACCGGTAAAACCCGATCAAGGCGAGCAATACGGCTTTCACTTCGTGCTCCCCGCTACGCTTGCTGCCAGCTGGCTAAACAGTGCGCGCATCTCGTCGAACTCGGCATTCCGGGAAAGCGCGCGAATATCAGCGGCCACGCGAATCACCAGATCAAACCCGGGTGCATCATTGGCAATGCGTTCCCGACACCACTGTTGAAACATGGCGCGCGCATGCCGCTTGACAAGATTGCGCCGCACCGCGCCGCCGGAAAGCTTGTTTGACACCACTGTGCCTAAGCGCGGTACTTCACTTGCGCGCCAGAACAGCGTGAAATGCCGGGTGCGCCTTCGCGTCGGGCTTTTGAGGATTGCCGCGAAATCGGCGCTGCCCAAGGCAAGCGCCTGTCGGCCGCCCTTGCCGGCAGGCAATTCCTAGACCGCTAGACGCTTGCGGCCCTTCGCCCGGCGCGCGCGAATCACCGCCTGCCCGCCCTTGCTGCGCATGCGAACCAGAAAGCCGTGGGTACGTTTACGCCTGACCACTGATGGTTGATAGGTACGTTTCATGATTTCTCCAGAAGGGCCGTGGGCCGCAATTTGCGTAAAACCCGTTATTAAACAATAATTTCCATTCTTTCGTCAAGATCCGGCTGCGCATTTGCCTGTGGATAACTCGGGTCAAAAGCAGTTAAAATTACTGGTCGAAGATTGGCGTTCGCGGCGACCCGGGGGGTTGGGTTGTTGAACGGCGAATTCGCCGCTTGTCATTGACACCTGCCGCACACCACATAACCAGAAAAATTGCCGTTTCGGTTTCCGACGGCTCGCTTCCATGCCCCTTGCTGTACCGACAAAATCCGAGCCTGAAGCGGGCGATACCGGCTCGCCTGATGCCTTCTGGTCGCAGTGCTCCGCACTGTTCATGCAGGAACTGCCCAGGCAGCAGTTCGAGACCTGGATCAAACCGCTCAAAATCGGCGCTGACACCGCTCCCGGCGCCGGTACACCGGTTGAAATCGAATTGCGCGCCCCGAACCGCTTTGTGCAGCAATGGGTACGCGAACGTTATGTCGGTCGACTGGAGTCTCTTGCCAGTGATTTCTGGGGCGCTACTGTTCGCGTCATGATC
The DNA here is from genome assembly GCA_031423955.1 of Burkholderiales bacterium. Taxonomy (GTDB): domain Bacteria; phylum Pseudomonadota; class Gammaproteobacteria; order Burkholderiales; family JAEUOS01; genus JAEUOS01. The sequence continues at coordinate 9,285 of JANPGJ010000314.1, read as the reverse complement.
GTCTGCCCTGCGCCTGCCGATGTGGCCGCGCCAGCACTGCAATCCGCGAAATCCCCGGGCCCCCGCAATGCATCCCCGGCACCCGCGCACGCGCCTGCGGATGCCGGCTCGACCTATTCAAAAACCCGGCTCAACGGGGAACACTCGTTCGACACCTTCGTCACCGGCAAGGCCAATCAACTGGCACGAGCCGCCGCGATCCAGGTGGCCGACAATCCGGGTACGTCCTACAACCCGTTATTTCTTTATGGTGGTGTCGGACTGGGCAAGACCCACCTCGTGCAAGCCATTGGCAACCAGCTTGTTGCGCACCGGCCCGACGCCAAGGTCCGCTACATCCATGCCGAGCAATACGTGACCGATGTGGTACGCGCCTACCAGAAAAAGGCGTTCGACGAATTCAAGCGCTACTACCACTCGCTTGACCTGTTGATCGTCGATGACATCCAGTTTTTCAACAACAAGAACCGGACCCAGGAAGAGTTCTTCTATGCCTTCAATGCTTTGATCGAGGCCCACAAGCAGGTCATCATCACTTGCGATACATACCCCCGCGAAATGGCCGGCATCGAAGAACGCCTGATTTCGCGCTTTGGCTGGGGCCTGACAGTAGCCATCGAGCCGCCGGAACTCGAAATGCGCGTCGCCATCCTGCTCAAGAAGGCCGAGAGTCAGGGCATCACCCTGGACGAAAATGTCGCATTCTTCATCGCCAAGCATCTTCGGTCCAACGTGCGGGAACTCGAAGGCGCCTTGCGCAAGCTGATCGCCTACTCGAAGTTTCACGCCCGTGACATCACTCTCGAAATCGCCCGCGATGCGCTGCGCGATCTGCTGCGCGTCCAGAACCGCGCCATCTCGATCGAAAACATCCAGAAAACCGTCGCTGATTTCTATCGCGTCAAGGTCACCGATCTTTTCTCGAAAAAGCGCACCGCGGATCTGGTCAAGCCGCGTCACATAGCGATGTATTTCACCAAGGAGCTTACTTCCCTGTCATTGCCTGAAATCGGTGAATCGTTTGGCGGGCGCGACCACACAACGGTGTTGCATTCGGTACGCAAGATCACCGAAGCACGCAAATCGGACAACCAGCTCAACCATGAACTGCATGTTCTTGACCAGATCATCAAGGGCTGAGCGCTTGCAATCTCCAACTTCAAACCCGGCAGCCTTCTGCAGCATGAACGCCATTCGGGTGCAACAGGCAGCCTGTGGATAAGCTGTTGAAGACTTATGAACAAGTATCGTCAATCGTCCGCTGCAGCCATCCTGTCCACATGTTGCCTCTACCTTGTCCACACGGCCCGACCCTCCGATTGTTCTCCAACACGCTGTTTTGTTTGAAACTTTCGACTTGTTCCGTTCTCCACAGGCCCTATTAGTTGTTATTGGTTTTATATAGAACATTAACTGTCAAAGTATGAAAGGCAACCCATCATGCATCTGGTGACCGCTGAGCGCGATGCACTTCTGAAACCGATCCAAACCGTAAGCGGCATTGTCGAACGTCGCCACACCTTGCCGATCCTGTCGAATCTGTTGTTGACCAAGAGCGGGAGCGAACTGAGTTTTCTGGCAACCGACATCGAGGTCCAGATTTCCACCAAGGCGGCGTGTGAAAGCGGTCAGGATGTGGCCACCACGGTGGCTGCCCGCAAACTGGTGGACATCCTGCGCGCGCTGCCTGGAAATTCCAGTGTCTCCCTCGAACTCAACAACAAGAAGCTCAACATCAAGGCCGGCAAGTCGCGCTTCACCCTGCAGACCCTGGCCCCCGAGGATTTTCCGACCGTCTCGCAGGTCTCGGAATTCAAGACCAGTTTTTCGGTGGGCCAGAGGGCGCTCAAGGCGCTGCTCGCCCTGGTGCAGTACGCGATGGCGCAACAGGATATTCGCTACTACCTCAACGGCCTGCTCCTGATCGTCGAGAAAAATCAGGCCAAGGTGGTGGCGACCGATGGGCACAGGCTGGCTTTTGCCGCGCTGCCGATCGAAGGCGACTTCGAGCGCCAGGATGTGATCATTCCGCGCAAGACCGTGATCGAACTCGAACGCCTGCTCGATGACAGCGACGAGCTGATCCGCATCGATATCGCGCCGACGCAAGTGCGATTCCAGTTCGGCAATGTCGAACTGGTGTCGAAACTGGTTGAAGGAAAGTTTCCCGATTACCAGCGCGTGATTCCGACCGGCTACAAGAATTCGTTCGGCATTTCGCGCGAGGAATTGATCGGCTGCCTGCAGCGCGCAGCGATCCTGACCAACGAAAAATTCAAGGGCGTGCGCTGCATCATCGGCGAAGGAAGCCTCAAGATCAGTTGCACCAATACCGACCAGGAGGAAGCGCAGGAAGAGGTCGAGATCGACTATCACGGCGACGTCATCGACATTGGCTTCAACGTCACCTATCTGCTTGACGTTCTCACCCACATCAAGAGCGAAACCCTGGTCATGTCGCTGGGCGACGCCAATTCGAGCGCCTTGTTCACCACCACCGACAACACCGAATTCAAGTACGTCGTGATGCCGATGCGTATCTGAACCGGCTGACCGGCCGCGACAACCAGCAAGCCTTCTTGCCGCAATCGAACGCTTTTTCCATCCAGCAATAGTCAGGATCACCGCATGACCGAGCCGCAACCCTCCGCACCCAACGAGCCACGTGAATCCGCCGAGAACGCATACGGGGCTTCCTCGATCCAGATCCTCGAGGGTCTGGAAGCGGTACGCAAGCGGCCCGGCATGTACATCGGCGACACCAGCGACGGCACCGGACTGCATCACCTGGTGTTCGAAGTGCTCGACAATTCGATCGACGAAGCGCTGGCCGGTTACTGCACCGAGATCCACGTCACCATTCACGCCGACAATTCGATCTCGGTCACCGACAATGGCCGCGGCGTGCCGACCGGAATCAAATGGGACGACAAGCACGAACCCAAGCGCAGCGCGGCCGAAATCGTGATGACTGAATTGCACGCCGGCGGAAAATTCGACCAGAACAGCTACAAGGTGTCCGGCGGCCTGCACGGGGTTGGCGTGTCGTGCGTCAATGGCCTGTCGAAATGGTTGCGCCTCACCATCAGGCGCGATGGTCGTGCCCACTTCATGGAATTTCATCGCGGCATTCCGCAGAACCGCGAGTTGGTCGAAGAGGTCATGCCGGAAGGTATCGCCAACGGCCATCCGGCAGGCTCGAAAGTCATGACCTCGCCGATCAAACTCACCGGCACCACCGAGAAAAGAGGCACCGAGGTTCATTTCCTTGCCGATGACGAAATTTTCGACAACATCGACTTCCACTACGAAATACTCTCCAAGCGTATTCGCGAACTCTCGTTCCTCAACAACGGCGTGCGCATCAAGTTGACTGACCAACGCTCGGGCAAGGAAGAGGATTTCGCATTTACCGGCGGCGTCAAGGGCTTCGTCGAGTACGTCAACCGGACCAAGACGGTGCTGCATCCGAACATCTTCTACGTCAGTGCCGAGAAGCAGGCCGATCCCGGCCACGGCATTGCGGGACTGATGATCGGCGTCGAAGTCGCGATGCAGTGGAACGACGGCTACAACGAGCAGGTGCTGTGTTTCACCAACAACATTCCGCAGCGCGACGGCGGCACCCACCTGACCGGACTGCGCGCCGCCATGACGCGGGTGATCAACAAATACATCGACGAAACCGAGATCGCCAAGAAACAGAAGGTCGAGACCACCGGTGACGACATGCGCGAGGGACTGACCTGCATCCTCTCGGTCAAGGTGCCTGAGCCGAAGTTCAGTTCGCAGACCAAGGACAAGCTGGTCTCCTCTGAAGTCAGGATGCCGGTCGAGGAGATTGTCGCCAAGGCATTGGCAGACTACCTGCAGGAACGGCCGGTGGATGCGAAGATCATCGTCGGCAAGATCGTCGAGGCGGCGCGCGCCCGCGAAGCCGCGCGCAAGGCGCGCGAGATGACACGGCGCAAGGGCGTTCTCGATGGCTTGGGACTGCCGGGAAAACTGGCCGATTGCCAGGAAAAGGATCCGGCGCTCTGCGAGCTTTACATCGTCGAGGGCGACTCCGCAGGGGGCTCGGCCAAGCAGGGCCGTGATCGCAAGTTCCAGGCGATCCTGCCCCTGAAAGGCAAGATCCTCAACGTCGAGAAGGCGCGCTTTGACAAGATGCTGTCGAGCCAGGAGGTGGTGACCCTGATCACCGCCATGGGAACCGGCATCGGCAAGGAGGAATACAACGTCGAGAAGTTGCGCTATCACCGCATCATCATCATGACCGACGCCGACGTCGACGGCGCGCACATTCGCACCCTGCTCCTGACCTTCTTCTATCGCCAGATGCCGGAACTCATCGAGCGCGGCTACATCTACATCGCCCAGCCCCCGCTCTACAAGGTCAAGGCCGGCAAGGACGAGCGCTACCTCAAGGACGACCACGAACTCAACCAATACCTGCTGCGCATGGCGCTGCAGGGCGCCGAGCTGACGCCGGCCGAAGGTGCGCCGACCATCAGCGGCGACGCGCTCGAAGAACTGGCGCGTGGTTACCTGTTGTCCGAAGCGGTCGTCACCCGCCTGACCCATTTCATCGACGCCGCAGCGCTCAAGGCGATGCTCGACGGCGCGCCGATCGACCTGTCCAATGAAGCATCCGCGCGCGCCTCGGCTGACGGATTGTTGGCCCAGATCACCGACAAATCAGTCACGGTGATTCCGGAATACGAAGAGCGGATTGAGAACTGGGTGCTGCGGGTCAAGCGCAGCAAGCACGGCAACTGGAAGAACAGCACCATCGACCCCGACTTCGTCCATGGCGCCGACTACGCGCAGATTCGCGCCACCGCGCTGACCGTCAAGGACCTGATCGGCAGCGGCGCAATGATTCGTCGCGGCGAAGGCGAGAAAGCGCGCTCGCAGGCGGTGGTCGACTTTCGCGGCGCCGTCCATTGGCTGCTGGCAGACGCCGAGCGCAACATGAGCCGCCAGCGCTACAAGGGTCTGGGCGAGATGAACCCGATCCAGTTGTGGGAGACCACGATGGACCCGACGGTGCGCAGGCTGTTGCGGGTGCAGATCGACGACGCGATCGCCGCCGACGGCATTTTCGTGACCCTGATGGGCGACGAGGTCGAACCACGCCGTGCGTTCATCGAGAGCAATGCGTTGCGGGCGTTGAATATCGACGTCTGACGGCGTCGAGAGAGACTGCGCCGGACTGACGATCCGGCAATGAGGCGGGAAAAAACCGATGCCCAGTCCACCGATACTCGCGAAACTGGACGATGCGAAGCAATAGCCGGCAAGTGGTGAGCCGCATCATCGACATCCGTGACCCGTTCGTTCGTACATGCCATTTGGCGATAAGTTGTTTGCGCGGCCTGCGTGTCGTAGCCACAGGCACAATGGCGCACTCGCAAACATTCCTGATTCAACATGAGACCCGCAATTCGCATCGCTCTAGGCAACACCAGCTTGCTCCTGGCGATGTTTGGCCCTGCCCAGGCTCAGGTGCCGCCCAGTGCGGGTGAAGAACGCGCCTACACCGGCTTGTTCGCCGCCGCCCTCAAAGGCGATGCGCAGGCGATCACGCGCGCCATCGCCTCCGGCGGCAGCGTCGCCGCGCGCGACGGCTACAAGCGCACCGCGCTCCACGTCGCCGCCTACAGGTCCAACATTCCCGCCATGCGCGCCCTGGTGGCTGCCGGCGCCGACCCCAACGCACTGGAAAACGACCGTTACGACATCGTCACCATCGCTTCAGTGGCCAACGACCTGCCCACGCTCAAGGCGGCCCTCGACATCGGCTGCAAGGCTACCAACATCACCAGCCGCTATGACGGCACTGCCTTGATCGCCGCTGCGCACTTGGGGCATGCCGAGGTGGTGCGTGAACTGATCCGCGCCGGGGCTCCGCAGAATCATGTGAACAACCTCGGCTGGACCGCCGTCATCGAGGCCATCGTATTGGGCGATGGCGGGCCCAATCACCAGGCCACGCTCAAGCACCTGATCGATGCCAAAGCCGACCTCAACCTTGCCGATCGCAACGGTACCCGACCCCTGGGGCTGGCGCGCGGCCGCGGCAACACCGCGATGGTGAAGATGCTCGAAGCGGCCGGCGCGCGTTGAGCATGGCGCACGCTGAAGCACACGCGCGCCGCGAAGCGATCTCGCTGGCGGTGGCCTTGTTCGTTGTTGTGGTGTGGGGGGTCAACTTCTCGCTGCAGAAGTACTACTTCACCACGCTTTCGCCGGCCGGGTTCCTGGTGGCACGCTATGGCGTCATGCCGATATGTGCGTTGGCGCTGCTGTTCTGGCGTTTCGGCAGGCGGTGGCCGCGCTTGTCGCCGCGCGATTTGCTGGGCCTGGCCTGGGTCGGGTTCATCGGCCATGTGCTGCACATCGGCATGGTGACCTGGGGCATTCACTGGTCCACCGCCTTTTCGAGCTCGCTGATCCTCGCCTGCGGGCCGATCTTCACGCTCATTATTCTGCGGCTCCTGGGGGTGGAGCGGCTGCAACGCTGGCAGGTGATCGGGGTCGGCATCGCGCTAATCGGTGTGCTGGTCTTCCTCTCGGACAAACTGCTCGGCGGCAACTGGCGCGCCACCGGCGGTGACCTGTTCCTGCTGCTCGCGTCTTCGGTGTTTTCCTACTACACGGTGGCGGCCAAGCCGCATGTCGAGCGCCATGGCGCGGTCGTGGTGATGGCCTATGCCACACTGTTCGGCGGCTTGCCGATGCTGGTGATCGCCCTGCCCTTCGGTTTCAACGCGCCGTGGGGCAGCCTCTCCGCGCTCGGGTGGGCGGGGCTGGCGTGGGCCGTCGTGGTCTCGGCGTTCGTGGGCTGGCTGTTGTGGGCCTGGGTCAATGCGGTGCGCGGGGTCGGGCGTACCGCGCCGCTGCAATACCTGATGCCGCCGGTCGCCGGCGTGGTGGCCTGGGTGTTCACTGACGAGCGTTTCGGAGCCGTCAAGATTCTCGGCGCTGCCATTACCCTGGCCGGCGTGGCGGTGGCACAGTTCGCAGGTGGTAAACCGAAGGAAAGTCCGGCGCCACTGGATTGACCATGCTTGTCCATCGCGCGCCGCTGCGGCATGATGCCGGCTTGCCCACTGGATCCAACGCCATGTCTGCCACCGGCCCGCTCATCACCCGTCATCTCGCCGACCCCTCTTCCAGCTGGAGCGTGGGTGAATTGGGCGTGCTGGCCGAATTTCATCATCATGGCCAAACGCACCAGCCCGACCCGTTTACCGTGGTTACCGGCGGCGGCGCCATCCGCGTGCTGCCGCAGGAAGCTTGCGTTCCCTTAGCCTACGAGACTCCTTCAGCCAATCCGCGCCTGTGGAACCACGGCGTGGTGTTCTGCCTGCCGGCGTCTTCCGCTGCCATGACGGGGCGCACTTGCGTAACCGAACTCGGGACCGATGCGGAGTCGATCCTGCCGGCCGCGCGCGACGAAGTGTTGTTCGATCTGGGCCTGGGCATGCGCACCGCCGACTTCATGGTGCGCACCGGCGAACCCGCGTTGCTGAAGGTATTGCGCGCTGCCTGCGGCCGCCGCTGGATCGATGATGCGGCGCTCAACCACGCCATCGTCCGCGCCAGCCCGGCCCGGGTGATCATCTCGCGGCTGGCGCGGGTGGAAATCAGCAATCCGATTCCGCCGCCCGGCGGGGTCTCGCCGGACGGGCCGCACACCCATTTGCTGCCGGCCATCATGCGGCGCCGGCGCGTGCACGACGCCAACATCCCGGTGCCGGCCGGCACCCTGCCCTGCCTGACGCTTTACCCCGCGCATCCGGCGCGCGACGCCGAGGGGCGCGAGCGCGCGTTCGATGCGGTTCTGCATCATGGCTACCAGCAACTGCTGCAAGGATTCGGCCACCCTGACTACGTGGCGGCCAAGGCCGGGGACGCGCGCGCCGATTCGCGCGTCGCCCATCTCGGCCGGCTCATTGCAAACCGGCAACGGGCTTTTTTGGACGCAGCCTAAGACCCTTCGCGCATGCGCCTGGCATCCAGCGCACGGTCGAGGAAGTCGAGCCGGTCCTGACCCCAGAAGCGCTCGCCGTCCAGCACGAAAATTGGCGCACCGAATATGCCCTGTGCCACCGCCTCGTCGCTGAAACGCTGGTACAGCGCCTGCACCGGCGCGGAGGTTTCTGCCGCATGCAGTGCCGTACCGTCGAAGCCGTTCTCGTTGGCCACCGCGATGCGTACCTCGGCTTGCGCGGTGTCGCGCTCCTCGGCCCACAGGGCGCGCAGCAGCGCGTGTGACAGCCGCGCCGCGTCCAGGTCCTGTTCCTGCGCTGCGATCACCATCCAGCCCGGGCGCTTGTTCCAGTCCGGGTCAGTGATCAGTTCCGGGTAGTAGCGGGGCGCCAGGTTCATCGGCATGCCGAGGTATTTGCGCCAGCGGTCCAGTTCCAGCGCGTGGTAGGTGCGGCGTGCCGGCGGCCGGGTGCGCAACGGCACGCCGCCGGTTTGCGTGACTACTGCCTGGAAGTCGTAGGGTTTGAGGATCAGCCTGGCATGGTGGCGCCGCGCGATGTCGACCATGCGCGGCCCGGCAAAGTAGGCCCAGGGGGAGGAAAGACTGTAGAAGCAGGAAACTTCGAGCACAGGTCGGCCTTTGATCAGGAGTCGGGGAATCGCTCAGCGCTTGTGTACTGCCGTGGTGGCGCCGCTCATGTTGGCGTCGTAACCGGGTGCCACCCAGGCGTCGATCACGCAGGTCTTGCCGGCGCGTGCCAGGGCCAGCGCCTCGCGCATCGCCGGCCCGAGGTCCTGGGCGCGGCGGATCGGGCCGAAGCCTTCGGCCCCCATCGAGCGCGCCATCGCGGCGATGTCGATCGCCGGTTCGCTCATGCGCTGGCCGATCCACTTGTTTTCCACCGGCCGTGTGCGCTCTTTCGCCACTCGCTCCTGGTGCAATTCGTCGTTGAAAAAGGAGTGGTTGTTGCAGACCACCATCACCAGTCCCAAGCCATAGTGCACGGCGGTCCAGACAGCGGTGTTGGCCATCAGGAAATCGCCGTCGCCGATGATGCCGACGGCCAGGCGCGGAGTGCCGCGCAAGGCCAGTGCAGCGCCGACGATATTGCCTGGCCCGGCGCCGACGCCGCCGCCGCCATCGGCGCCGTGGTAGTCGAGCGGATGGCCAAAGTCGCGGTAGGCGCCGTTCCAGCCCAGCGGCAGGCGCACCACGCATACCTGGTCGGCCGGCGCATGCCTGGCCAGTTCGTCGGCCACCGCGCGGATGCTCACCACGTCGTCATC
>JANPGJ010000313.1:0-8001 GCA_031423955.1 Burkholderiales bacterium | reverse complement strand
GCGGCTCGATCAGGCCGACGTCAAGCATCAGGCCGCCATTGCGATACTCGGCGAGGCCGGTCAGTTGGTCCAGATCGGTGACCTCGATGCCGGCCTCCTGCAACGGCTCGATCAGCGAGTAACTGAGCCATTGCGAGAGCTTGTGCAAGGGTACGAAGCCCATGCCCGCATCATCGCCGGCGAAAGCCGGGTGCGGCCAGGCGTCGCCTAACGGCACACCGGCCAGCGAGTGGCGGCCGGGCCAGATCGGGCCGAAGGCTTCCAGTACTGCATGCAGCACGGAACTGGCGGGCAAGCGCCGGTCAGGCGCCTGCTTACGCAGGAAATCGAACAGGTTGCCGATGCGCCCGGGTGTGCCGAAGTGCAGCGGGTCGGCGGCGAGTGTGCGACCGAGTTGAATCAGCAAGCTGGTACGGCCGTCCAGGCCGGCAAGCGGGTTGGCGTCCGTGACCTGCATGGCCTGCGCCAGCCGCTCGCTATCCAGCATCAGGAGAGCAGTGGCGTCGCAACGCAGCGCGTTGTCCGGATCGGCGGAAAACATGCCATTGCTGAACATCGCGAAGCTTGCCAGCCCGAGTCCTTCGGAACGCGTATAGCGCGCACCGTCGGTGGCCAGATAAGACCAGCGCGGGCCGGAGCCGGCATCAAGCAGCACGCTTGATATCGCCAGGTCGAAGCGGATGCGCGCGCGCTCGGCACCATCGACCGCCGTGCGTGCTGACAAGGCGGCCCAGCGGTCATTGCCACCGGCTTCGAAATGCCGCCAGCGGCTATGAAACGGCACTACAAGCGATGGATAGTTGGCCCGGATAGTGTCGATCACGATGTCGACTGTCGGGGCCAGCCGCGCCGGTCGATAGACGAAATGCGCCGAGTCGCCGCGCTCGGCGCGCGCCAGCATGGCTTCGGCGCGCTGCCGCACCGCGCCGGCCGACAGCAGCCAGCGGGCGGCTGCCGCTTCACTGGTCAAGGCGGCGACCCTTGGCGGCACTGATGTCTTCCTCGGTCGGCATGACGCGCGTGAAGTAGCCGGCCGAGCGTTTGGCATCCATTTCAACCTGCGCTTCCGGAGGAATCAGGCCGGCCGGAATCTCGACCCGTTCCAGCACCTCGATGCCACTCTTGACCAGCGGCTCGAATTTCATGTCGCTCATCGACACGAAACGGTGGATCCGCCTGATGCCCAGCCAGTGCAGCACGTCGGGCATGAGTTCCTGGAAGCGCATGTCCTGCACTCCGGCGACGCACTCGGTGCGCTCGAAGTACTTCTCCGCACGGTCGCCGCCTTGCTGGCGTTTGCGCGCGTTGTAGACCAGGAACTTGGTGACTTCGCCGAGCGCCCGGCCCTCCTTGCGGTTGTAGACCACCACGCCGACGCCACCGGCCTGCGCGGTCTCGACACACACTTCGACGCCATGCACCAGATAGGGCCGGCAGGTGCAGATGTCGGAGCCGAACACGTCCGAGCCGTTGCATTCGTCATGTACCCGGCAGGCCAGCGGCCGGTTCGGGTCGGACAGTGCGGCGACTTCGCCGAATACATACACGGTCATGCCGCCGATCGGCGGCAGGAACACCTGCAGGTCAGGCCGGGTCACCAGTTCGGTGAACATGCCGCCGGTGTATTCGAACAGCGCGCGCCGCAGGTCGGTTTCGGCGATATCGAAACGCCGCGCCACGCCGGGCAGGTGCCACACCGGCTCGATCGCGATCTTGGTCACGCGCGCCGCGCCGGACGCCTGCAGGATCAGCGGATCGGGCTTGAGGCGCCCGGCCGCCATTGCCGCCTGGATTTCCGGAATGGTGACATGGGCCTTGGTGATGGCGATGGTCGGCCGAATGTCCCAGCCTTCGGCGAGGCGGTCGGCGAAGGCCTCGGCCACCAGATGACCCCAGGGGTCGAATGAAACAATGCGCGCCGCATCCATCCATTGCGGATGCGGGCCGATACGTTCGGCCGGGCTGGTGTCGGTCAGGTCGGGCACATGCACCGGCGAAAGGTGGCCGGCAGCGATCGCCAGCGCCCGGTACACCGCGTAGCTGCCGGCATGCGCGCCGATCACGTTGCGGTGGCCCTGCTCGGGCGACGCGATCACCGGGCCGCGCAGAAGGGCGGTGGCGGCGCCCCAATCGATCGGTGGCGGCTTGTTGGGGCCGCGCGGGTGCGAGCTCAGGACGAGATGGCGTTTGCGGGCAGTGCTCATTGGGTTTTCAACTTTCGACCGGATCAAGGCGAGAGTATTGACAAACCTGACCATTTAGTCAAGAAAATGCAGGGTGTCGCGGGCGCTGGCAGCTCTTTTGGTCGCGGCAGCGGGCTCTTGCGACGCCGGGCGGTACGGTTCCCCGCAACAGCAACAGCAACTGGCGTGGCAAGCGCGGCTGGGCGACAATACGCAAGAGCACGGACAAGTCAAATTCAAGGGCGGAGGAGCGCAAACCAATGCAAACCCGGGAAACCGCAGAAGAAGTCGCACACACGATCTGGAATCTCGGGCTTGGCGGCCAGCGCATCGCCAACCTGCCGCTGCAGATTCGCCCGGCCGATCGAGTCGCAGGCTATGCGGCGCAGGCCTGCCTGGAGCGTTACAGCCAGAAGCCATTGTTCGGCTGGAAGATCGCCGCGACCAGCAAGGCCGGCCAGGAACACATCAATGTCGACGGACCGCTGGCCGGGCGCCTGCTCGCCGAGCGGGTGCTGGCGCCTGGTGCCGAAGTTCCGCTGGCCGGCAACCAGATGCTGGTGGTCGAAGCGGAATTCGCGTTCCGCATGGCGCATGACCTGGCCCCGCGCGCCGCTGCCTACACGCGCGCGGAAGTGGTGGCGGCAATCGCCAGCCTGCATCCGGCGATCGAAGTGCCGAACTCGCGCTTCGCGCCATTCGAGAAAGCCGGTGCGGCGCAGTTGATCGCCGACAATGCATGTGCCGACTATTTCCTGCTTGGCGATGCGGCGCCGCCCGCATGGCGCGACATCGACCTGGCGCGGCACATGGTGAGCGCGCGGGATGGCGCCTGCATGTTGCATGACGGGTCCGGTGCCAATGTGCTGGGCGACCCCTTGATCGCGTTGACCTGGATCGCCAACGAGTTGTCCTCGATCGGGGTCACCCTGGCTGCCGGCCAGGTGGTGACCACCGGCACCTGCGTGAAGCCGTTCGCCGTCAAGCCCGGCGATCATGTGGTTGCCGATTTCGGCCTGCTGGGCCACATCGATGTGCGGTTCAAACTCTGACGACCTGGGGTAACAACATGAGAGTCACGCATTTTCTGGTTCTGGCTGCAATCGCCGGCGCTACCGCGATCGCACCGGCGCAGGAGGTCTACCCGAGCCGCTCGGTGACGGTGATCGTGCCGCAGGCGCCCGGGGGCGCCAACGATGCGATTGCACGCATCGTCACGCAGAAGCTGTCCGAGGTGATGGGCCGCCAGTTCGTGGTCGAGAATCGTGCCGGCGCCGGCGGCAATATCGGCACCGCGGCGGCCGCCAAGGCGAAGCCAGACGGCTATACCCTGATGCTCACCACCAACAGTGCCCAGGTGATCAACCCCTGGCTGTACAAGAACACCGGTTTCGATCCGGTCAAGGATTTCGAGGCGGTCGCCACCGTCGCCACCGCCGGCTATGTGCTGGTGGCGAACCCGGCTTTTCCGGCGAAGAACGTGAAGGAAATGATCGAGGCAGCCAAGGCAAAGCCGGGTGTGATCACCATTGCCTCGGCCGGCAATGGCACGCTGAACCATCTGATCGGCGAGATGCTGCAACGCGCCAGCGGGATCGAACTGGTGCATGTGCCGTACAAGGGCGCATCGGCGGCGGCCACCGACGTCGTCAGCGGGCAGGTGCCGCTGTCGGTGCAAAGCGTGCCGTCGTCGATTGCCTTCATCAATGCCGGGCGCCTCAAGGTGCTCGGCACAGTGAACGAAAAGCGCATCGGCGCGCTGCCCAACGTGCCGACCATCGGCGAGACCATTCCCGGATTCGGTTCGACACCCTGGTACGGCGTGCTGGCGCCGGCCGGGACGCCGAAGGACATTGTCGCCAGGCTGCAGGCAGCGATCCAGACCACGCTTGACAGCAAGGAGGTGCAGGACAAACTGGCGGCGCAGGGCTGTGAAATCATGAAGGGCAGCAGCGCGCAATTCGCGACGCTCATCCGCGACGATCTGCCGCGCTGGGCGAAGATCGTCAAGGACTCCGGCGCAACCCTCGATTGAGTGCAATCAGGAGCATTGATGCAACTGCCTGCACTGGTTGAGCCGATTACTTTTCAAGGCCTGGAATGCTTTCGCCTGAGCGTCGGGGCTGCCAGCGCGATCGTCAGTCGTCTGGGCGCGCAGGTGCTGTCATGGATTGACGCCGCTGGTCGTCAACGGCTGTTTCTCAGCGAGCATGCGAAGTTTGACGGCTCGGTGGCGATTCGCGGCGGCATTCCGGTGTGCTTTCCGCAGTTTTCCGGACTCGGCGAGTTGCCCAAGCACGGCTTTGTGCGCACCCGCTTGTGGGATCGGGCGCCGGCACCGACAGCGGGCGAGTCCGGTTCTCTGACCCTTCGTTGTGCCGACAACGCCGCTACCCGCGCCCTTTGGCCACATGCGTTTGAATTGCAAATCGCGGTGACGCTCGGCCTGGCGGCTCTCGAGGTCGGGCTGGTCGTACGCAATACCGGTGAGGCGCCGATCAGTTTCACCGGCGCCCTGCATACCTACCTGGCGGTCGACGACATCGATGCGGTCAGTCTGCACGGTTTGCAAGGCCATGTCTATCGCGATGCCGCAAAAGGAAACCAGATCCGTACCGAGAGCGATCCGCAACTGCGTTTCGTGCAGGAAGTCGACCGTGTTTACCATTCCGTGCAACGGCTACTGACCATCAGCGAAGGCGCCGATTCGCTGTCGATTGCCGGCCCCGGCTTTCCGGATGTGGTGGTGTGGAACCCGTGGAAAGCCTTGTGCCGCGGTTTGCCCGACATGCTGCCGGACGGCTACCGCAACATGGTGTGCGTCGAAGCGGCGGTGGCACAGGTTCCGGCAGTGGTGGCACCGGGCCGGCAATGGACCGGCAGCCAGATCCTGGGGTACGCTTAGCTGCAGGCATGTCCCGATCCATGGCGCCTTCAGGGTTGCGGCGCCGTGGGCGGCTCAGATGCTGCCTTGCCTGCGGTCCGGGTGCACCGTCTCAACGAAGGGGGTACTTGCAGGCAGACGCGTTTTCGCTTCGTTCGAGCGCGTACGCCGGCGATCCAGCCACCACGCGAGCAAGGGGAGCGCGAGGAACGAGCCTGGCACGATCGAAAGCGCGAGGTAGGGGGAGAGGTAGCGCAAACGCAACAGGTGCGCCCGCAATTCGGCCTTGTCCGCAACGCTCCAGCGTTGCCGATTGCGCGGCTTCATCAAAAGCGGCATCAGCCCGCGCACCCGGGACATCTCGGTCAGCAGGTAGTCGCGCTCGCGCCCGGATACTGCCCGCATGTGGCACATGGTGGTGCGGCATGCCGAGCCGATCAGGTGAATCCGAGCCTTGAACATGCGGTTTCCGCGATCAGGTGTGGCGTTGGGCGGGGGCAATGGTGCGAACTCCGGCAGGGTGAATCCGGTACCCCTAGTGCCTTAGCGGCAGCGTGCTGGAAAACTGTAGAAAAGCATGGCCAGGCGCGCGGCAGTCGGGCCAAGCGTCCCGCCGCGCGCCGATGATGCGCGCGCCGTCGACCATGCCGGCCAACGTACAATCACGCCATGAAAACTCCGATCAATCTCGCGCCCGGCATGCGCGTGGCGCTGGTGGGCGGCTGTGGTGGAATCGGCCGTGCGGTGGCGCAGTCCCTGCGCGAGACCGGTGCCCGGATTGCCGTTCTGGATCTACCGCAGTCCCTGGCGGCACATCCGCAGCAGGCGGAGCTTGCCCTCGCTGTGGATGCAACCGATGAGGCCGCGGTCAACCACGCGTTCGCGCGCATTGCGGAAAGGTTCGGCGCGCTGGATGCGCTGGTCAATCTGGCCGGTTTTACTCATGGCGTGCGGCCATTGGCCGAGACCACCAGCGCATCCTGGTCCGAAGTGCTCGACGGCAATCTCACCTCGGTGTTCCTGTGCTGCCGGGCCGGCCTGCCTTTGCTGCATCTCGGCACAGATGCGGCGATCGTCAACCTTGCCTCGGGGCTGGGCGCGAAGCCAGTGCCGGGGCACGGCCCCTATTCGGTCGCCAAGGCCGGCATCATCCAGATGACCCGCCTTTTGGCGCAGGAAAACGCGCCGCAGGTTCGCGTCAATGCGGTGGCCCCAGGGGCGGTCGATACCGCGTTTCTGCGCGGTGGTACCGGGCGTGGCGGTGATGATCCGGCGGCCGAACTGCATGTGGTTCCGGCGGCTTATCTGCGCGGGGTACCGCTGGCGCGGCTTGCACAGACCGAGGATGTTGTCGGTCCCATCCTGTTCTTCTTGTCGGACGCCGCGCGTTACGTGACCGGCCAGACCCTGCATGTCAACGGCGGCGGCTTGATGCCCTGAACTGCCGTTAGCGCGGGCCGACGGAATCCGGCCGCGCCCCGCTGGCATGCTTTCGGTTGCGGCCCGAACTGCAGCCGGATCACAGCGACTACTGCTGCAGGCAGGCCTCGCCGAGTATCGAAATACGCATGCGGTTCTTCAGGTAGGACACTTCACGCGGCGGCAGTACGATCGGCAGTTTCTCCGGATCAACCTTGACCTGCGCGAACGTCGGGCCGCGGCCCTTCCACATCACTGCGGCAAAGCTGTCGAGTTCGACGCGGCTCTTCACCATCACTGCGCTGGCAAACCCGCTGGCAGCCGCCACGCCGGCCAGGTCGGTGCCCAGGCCGGTGTGCGTCAACTGCTGACCTGTCTCGCCATAGCGCTCGTTGTCGAGCACCACGACGGCCAGGTTTTTCGGCGCCTGCACGGCGACGGTGGCCAGCGAACCCAGGCCCATCAGCATTTCACCATCACCGGTGATGACCAGAACGCGGCGCTTCGGCTGCGCCAGCGCCAGCCCGAGGCCGATCATCACCGCGCCGCCCATCGCGCCCCACAGGGGAAAGTTGTTGGCATGGTCGCCAGCCGCCGTGATGTCCCAGGCCGGGGCGCCGAGACCACCCACCACCAGCATGTCGCCGCGGTCGGCCAGCAATTGACTGACCACCGCACGCCGCTTCAGAAGCTTGCTCATCTTCAATCACCCTTGGTCAGTTTGCGGAAATCCTTGGCACCCAGAACCTGCTGGCCGATCAGCACGGCGGTCGGGCGGAAGGTATTGAACGTCAGGCGCAGGCCGCCGGACACCGCCGCAGCCACCTCGTCGTCATGGTCGGCACGCTTGACGATGACGTCGATCGCCTCAAGCACGCGCTGGGTGTTGTTGCCCATCGGCACCTGCGAGGAATTGAACTCGCCATGATCGCCGCGCATGGTCACCAGCATCAGCAGCGGCATGTTCGCGCCCAGGGGCAGGGACAGCATGTTGATGCAGTTGCCGACACCGGAAGACTGCATCAGGAGCACGCCGCGTTCGCCGCCGAGCCAGGCGCCGGCCAGCAGCGCCACGCCTTCTTCTTCGGTGGTCAGGCGTACCACCCGCATGCTCTTGTCGGCCTCGCACAACTGGATCAGTCGGGAATGGCCGGCATCCGGCACGATCGCCACCTGGCGGATGTTTTCCGCTTTGAGGATCGCATGGACCTGTTGCGGCCACTTGAGCGCGGTCGCAGGTGCTGCTTTTTTCATCTGGTCTCCCAAGGATTGGTGTTGATTCGTGTCGAACGCTACTGCTTGGTGCAACTAGGATTTGGAGCCTGAACCGGTCTCGTGCGACCGGCGCGATTGTATTTTGCTTCCGTGCTTACGGGAAGCGAGTTGCAGAAAAAGGCCGGCGCAGCGATTTCACGTATCCATTGCCATGCTTTCCGGTAGCCACGGTCGCGGAAAGGCGCCTTCGTGTTGGTCGTCCACGGGCATGTCTGGGCGAACAATCCGACGCTGCGGGTG
>JANPGJ010000312.1:0-2131 GCA_031423955.1 Burkholderiales bacterium | reverse complement strand
GGGCAGCTTGATGCCGAGACCGCGAAAATAGTCGCCGGCCTCGAAATCAAGCTCATAGACACCGGTCGGGATGGTGTCGCCGCTCAGCAGGGGCTGATCGGTACGGCCGTCGGCATTGGTGCGGGTCTGGACCAAGCGCTCGCGACCGTCGGCGGTCACTCGATAAAGCGTGACCGCAAGACCGGGCGCTGGAATGCCATTGACGGTGTCGAGTACGTGAGTGGAAAGCCTTGCCATGATCCTGGGGTCCTGTCAAAAATTTCGGATGCTAGCTTGCCATCAATCCGGCACATGTCGTTCGACCAAAACTCGAAAAACATGCTTCCAGCCTGCAGCACGATTCATGCCTCTGCATGTTTGGCCGCCTCGATCGCATCATCCGCATTGCCGCGCGCTCCATTGAAGTACAGATTCAACAGTACCGCTGAAATCGCAGTCAGGAGAATGCCGGACTCCAGCAAGGGGTGCAGGTTGTGATTCATGTGCTGCGTCCAGCGCGGCGCCGACCGGAACATGGTGATTGGGAAGCGCGACGCATGCGCGCACCATCAGTTCGAATGAATCATGCCGCAAGCATGTCGCGCAAGGCCAGCGCGACCACCTCGGTGGCCTTGAAAACATCATCGAGCTTGATCCGCTCATCAGCGCGATGGGCATTGGCCTCCAGCATCGATCGCGGCCCGGCACCATACAACACAGTCGGCACGCCGGCGGCGCTGTAGTGACGCGCATCGGTGTAGAGGGGCGAACCTTGCGCTTCGATCGCCTCTCCAAGCACTGCCAAGGCAGCGGCCTGGATCGCCGCAACCAGGGTTTCCTGGCCCGGCAGCGGCACGAACGGCCGCGCCAGGATGATGCGCCGGGTGCGCACGCGAATGGTCGGATGGATCTCGGCTTTCTGGCGAATGAACTCCACCAGGTCGCGCTCGACCTGCTCAGGGTTTTCGTCGGGAATGATGCGCCGATCGATGCGGAACTTGACATTGTCCGGCACCACATTTGTATTGATGCCGCCCTCGATCAGGCCGATCACCAGCGTCGGATGGTCGATACCGGCGATCGACGAACGCTGCGTGGCGTAGGTCTTGCGCAATTCATAGAGCGCGGCCAGCACATCGGTGGCCGCATGCAACGCGTCGTAGCCGGTCTCGGGCCGCGCCGCATGCGCCGACTTGCCGACGCACTCGACCTCGAGATGAAGGCAGCCGTTGTGGGCGGTGGTGATGGCGTAGGAAAAGCCGGCCGATATGGCGAAGTCGGGCGTTGAGATGCCTTGCGCCAGCAACCATTCCGGACCGATCGCACCGCCGGTTTCTTCGTCATAGGTGAAATGCAGTTCCACTTGCCCATTGAGCCCGTGCGGATGCGCCTTCAATGCCATCAGGGCATATGCGTAGGTGGCGAAATCGGATTTCGAGACTGCGGCGCCACGGCCAATCATCCAGCCATCGCGGATCTCCGCGCCATAGGGGTCGGACGTCCATCCCAGGCCCGGAGGCACCACGTCACCGTGCGCATTGAGTGCGATGATCGGGCCGTCGCCAGCGCCAAAGCGTTCACGGATCACCAGATTGGTCGCACTGCGCATGCCGCACGCGGCGATCACCTCGTCGGGGACCACGTGGCGTTCGACGGTAAAGCCCATCGCCTCGAGCAGCAACGCCGATCGCGCCGCATGCGGCGCACAGTCGCCTGGCGGATTGTCGGACGGCAGCTTCACCAACTCGGCGAGAAAGCGCGTCTGTGCGTCGCGCCATTCAATTAAGGTGGCGCTGATTGCGCTCTGCGCTACACTCAGGTGATCAGTTTTCGTACTCACGAACCCGCCGATTTGTGTACAATATAAGCTAGTATTGTATACAACAATTCTGAATTTGTCACTCTCCCTCTTTTCAGCAAGCCCCATGCCATACGTGCCCACGCCCTCTGATGCAGATGCCGCCCCCGCCGCCCCCGCCTCCCGCGCCTATCCGCGCGACCTGATCGGCTATGGTCGCAATCGACCTCACGCGAATTGGCCGAACAAGGCGAGACTCGCACTGCAGTTCGTGCTCAACTATGAGGAAGGGTCGGAGAACAACGTGTTGCATGGCGACGCAGCGTCCGAGACGTTTCTCTCGGAAATGATCGT
>JANPGJ010000311.1:0-2124 GCA_031423955.1 Burkholderiales bacterium | reverse complement strand
CGGGTTGTACATGTGGCCGATCGCGGTCGAGCGGCGAATGTGCCGCGCCATGTGGATGTTCTCGGTGGCCAGAAGCGCGATGAATTCGGGCTGCTCCGCGAAATGCATGACCATATGCACCACCAGCGAGCGCATGTCGGCCACCGGGTCATGCCCCAGCATCGCGATGTCGTTCTGCCGCATGCGCATCGCCGCATAGGCGCGCTCCATCACCCGCAGGAACAACTCTTCCTTGCCGGCGTAATAGTGATACAGCAGGTTCTTGCTGATGCCGCAACGTGAAATGATGCCGTCGATGCGCGCACCGTCATAGCCGCGCGCGGCGAACTCGAGGGTGGCCACACGCAGGATCTTCTCGCGGGTCTGCTGCGGATCGCGGATCCGCGCCGGGCCGCTGGCGATCGCCGCTACTGGCTTCTTGCCGTTGCGCGAGAGGGTCAAGCGCCGCGCCTCTTGCGGCGGCCGCGCGACGGTGCGGCCGCCGCAAAGAGCTCCATTATCCCGAACAGTTCGTCGGCGTCGTCGTCCGGCGCTTCCAGTCGGTAGTGCTTGAGAATGTCGCGCAAGGCAGCGGGATCGCGAAACGCCACCAGGTCTCTCTGCAACTCGCGAATGTGGGCACGCAGCGCCGCCATCTCGTTGTTCATCTGCCGGTCCACGGTGGCCGGGACGATCTGCGGTCCCCAGCCGACTTTGTCGCGGAACGGCTCGATGCAGTGCGCCAGTTCAGCCTCCAGTTCGGCCAGTTGTTCGCGCAGGATCTGCACATAGTGCGCCAGCCGCTGCGGCGTGACGTTGGCCAGGTGGGCGGCATCGATCTGCTCGATCTCCAGTTGCAATGCGAGCAACGTGAGCAGGTCATTGGCGTCATAGGCCTGATTGACCCGCTGCATCAATTCGGTTTTCCTTTTACGGGCGGCGGCATCCGGTTCACGGTCCGGATGCAGGGCACTGACCAGCTTGCGGTATACCTCACGCAAGGACAGGCTGACCTCTTGCGCGGCTTTTTCGCGACGCGCCTGGGCAGCCTGCGCCTTGGCAGCCCCCGCCTTCGAGCGCCGGGCGGCACGCTGGTTGTGCCATGCCTCGGCCTGGCGCGCATCGTCTTCGACCCGTTCCTCCATCAGCTTTTGCGCCTGGCGCAGCAATTCCTCCGGATCGCCGGCCGCCAGCTCGGCATCGACCTCCAGGCCCAGCATATCCTTGATCAGTTCGGCGGTGACCTCGATCTCCGATTCGCGCATCTGCCGGTGCGGAACCTCGCTGTATTTGTCATGCAGGGCGACCAGCGCATCATCGTCGGCGTCGCCCAACAGACTGCCGATCAGATTCCTCAGCAGATCGATCAGCTTGGCGCGTTGCTGCCCTTTCAGGCGCTTGGCGGCGGCAGTCTGGCTCAACAATTCGTCGATCAGAAAAGCCATCTGCCGCTGTGCGGCGAGAAGTTGCTGCCGCAAGGGCTGGTACTCACCGGCCACGCGCTGGTTGTAGCGTTCCAGATAGGCCTGCCACTGGCGCAATTGCTCGCGCCGGGATTCGATCTTCGTGACCAGGCGCTGGAAGGTCTGCTGCGCCTTGGTTTCCGGCCGGCTTCGCGCCAGCGCCCGGGTCAGGGACAAACCCTGGCTTTGATCATCATCGAACAGGGATGCGGTCGGGTCGGGATTCAATGGCAACATCGTGCTCCATGGAAGATCAGGCCGCAAGCCAGACCGGCAAGCGGCCCCGCAGCTGCCGGTGATCGCAGCGCTGCGCCGCCGGCTTCGCAAGCACCTGGCCGCGGGTCGGAAAACTTGTGCAATCGCGCGGGATTTGCGTTCCCTGATCGGCGGTCTTTCACTCCGCCACCACGCCGGCACGCTTGACGATCGGCGTCCATTTCTTCACTTCCGCCTGCACGAATGCACGAAACGCCTCCGGCGTACCCTGAATCACGGTGGCGCCGCGCGATTCGAGTTGTTCGCGGGTTTGTGGCACTTCGGTGGCCCGATTGAGCGCCTGATTCAGGTGTGCGACGATTTCGCGCGGCGTGCCCGCCGCCACGCTGAACCCGAACCAGGCGGTCACTTCATAGCCCTTGAGACCGGCTTCATCGAGCGTGGGCAACTCCGGCATTGCCGGTGA
>JANPGJ010000310.1:0-7545 GCA_031423955.1 Burkholderiales bacterium | reverse complement strand
GGCTGGGAAGAGGTGATCAAGAACGATGGCGGTTACGAACTGGCCGCGTAGGTACGGCCGGCCACTGTTAGCAACGTGCGTCGCATGATTGTTTGATTTTGCCTGGTAGCTGACATTCGCCAGGGTCGGCAAGTGGCCGATTCCGGCCCGACGGTCAGCGCAACTATGTCGCCCTTCAATGACCGCTTCATCGCCCCGAGCGGCCATTCGCCATCTGATACACCGAATTTCGGTCGCCGGACTATTGCAGATCGTCCTACCCCACACGACACCACTCTCGAATGTTCGCTAGATGACCTTGCAAGCACTGACGCACAGTGCCCACAATGTGACCGCGCCTGAGGCTCGAAAGATGCCTGCCTGATCGCAAGCGCGTGCGTCGCTTAAGTCCGCTATTGATTCCAGGTGGCTGGGAGAAAGGCGCTCTTCAATTATTCGCTCCCTTTATCTTTATTTCTTCAAGGTTTCAAAACCAGCTTCCCCATCACCGCCCGCGCATCAAGCAGCTCATGTGCACGGCGTGACTGCGCGAGCGGCAGTCGCTCGTGAATCGGTGGATTGACCTGGCCGCGGGCGAACAGGTCGATCACCGCCGCGGTGACCTGGCGCTTGCCGACCGGATCGTGGTCGAACGAATGCATGGTGAAACAACGCACCGCCGGACTCTTCGGCAGGTGCGCACGCATCTCGCGGAACAACTCCTTCTCGGGGGTACCGCCCAGCGCGTTGAACGAAACAATCATGCCGAGGTTGCCCAGCATGTCGAGGCTGTCGGTGAAGTTCTTGCCGATCACATGGTCAAGGATCAAATCGACGCCCTCGCCCGCCGTGATTTCAAGGACGCGATCGACCACCCGTTCGCTCGAATAGTTGACCGTGTGAGCGGCGCCCTGTGCGCTGGCAAACGCGCACTTTTCGGCCGAACTCGCGCCGCCGATGACCGAAAATCCGGCCACCTTGCCCAGTTGAATCACCGCACTGGCGATGCCGCCGGCCGCGCCGTTGATGTAGACGGTGCGGATGTCGACCCCGCGCGCCGCCCGATACATCAAGGCCCAGGCGACCTGATAGTTGGGAATGCTCACCGCGCCGTCGAGATCGATGCCGGCCGGCAATGGCGTCACGTCGGCCGCCGGCACTGCAGAAAATTCGGCATAACAGCCGCCGCGCAGGTGATAGACAAGCACCGGCGCGCCGACCCGAAGTTCCGGGAATCGCGCTGCCACGCCATCACCGAGCGCCGCGATGGTGCCGGTCATCTCGGTGCCTGGCGTCGCCGGCAGGGCCGGCATCCAGCGATAGACGCCGGTGCGCATCAGGACATCCGGCTTGCCGACACCGATGGCAACCGCGCGCACCAGCACCTCGCCCGGCGCCGGCTGGGGTTGTGCAATGTCGACCAGTTCAAGGACTTCCGGGCCGCCTGCGTTCCTGATCTGAATGGCTTGCATGCTTGCGTGGCCTTGGCGTTCGGTAAGCGTCAGTCGGCGACCGACACATCAAATTCACTTGCGGGTTCAAGCTGGCTACGGCGTGCGGCCGCAGCCAGCCACTTGCTTGTCACGCCGCCAGCGCGAGCCTGGGCACCGCCCCCTTGCCTCTCACTTCCGCCTCTTCAAAGTCGGCGGCGGCAATCGCGCGATCAAGCGCAGCGCGCAGTTCCTTGGCCGACTCAAGCGTCAGCTCGACCCCGGCCCGCGCCCCGGCGCCCAGGCTGCCGATGATGAAATCGAGCGTGATGACATCGCCCAGCGGCGCATGGCGCGCGTGATCGTAGGCCACCACCGCCTGCGACAGCGGGAACCATTCGTCGCCGCGCTTTGCCATGCCCTCGGCACGCGCAATCTCGATGATGGAGGTGCACATGTGCGCGCCCCTACTTCGCCAGATGCTTGCCGAAGAAAGCGAACACCTTGCCCCAGCCATCCATCGCCTGCTCGGGCCGATACAACGGCCGGTGCCAATAGAAGAAACCGTGGCCGGCGCCGTCGTAGCGGTGGAACTCGTGCGCCTTGCCGTGCTTCTTGAGTTCGGCTTCGTGCTGGTTCACCTGCTCCGGGCTCGGCGCGCGGTCGTCATTGCCGAACAGGCCGAGCAGCGGGCAGGCGAGATCCCCGGTCATGTCGATCGGCGCGACCGGCGTCTTGGCATTGAGCTCCTCCTTGCCCATCACCACGCGGCCACCCCACAGGTCGACGCAAGCATCGACGTCCTTGCGCTGGCTGGCATAGATAACGGCATGGCGGCCACCGGAACACGAGCCGAACAGGCCGACACGGCCGTTGTGATTAGACTGCGCACGCATCCACTTCACCGCAGCCGCGGTATCGCCGACCATCTGCGCATCGGCGATGCCGCCGTCGGCACGCACCTTGGCGGCGACGTCGTCCGGGTTGCCCTGACCCTCGCGCTCATAGAGGTTGGCGCAGATCGCCATATAGCCATGATGCGCGAAGCGCCGCGTGGTCTCGATGTAGAGCTCGCTCCAACCCGGCAGATGGTGAATCAGCACCACGCCCGGAAACGGGCCGGCACCGGCCGGCTTGGCCACGTAAGCGGGAATCGGTGTTCCCTGGTCGCCGTTGATGGTGACGATCTCGCAGGTCATGCCTTTGTAAAATGACATCAGTGTTCCTCCATGGATTTGAGTGATTGCAGGTCAATTGCGACTCGCGGCGCCGCGCCGTCGTCGACGGGCGGGCCGCGCACCGTTGCTGCCGCGATCCTCGCGCAGCGCGGATGTGACTATCGCATACTGCGCGCAACAAGGTGGACCGGAAATCCAGTTCACCGGCCTGCGTGGCGCGCGGGAAGATCAGGTCGCCACCCCGGCGGACGCCAATCGCCGAGGCGAAATGCTTGCTTTCAGGGCGGCACTCCAGCCACGTCTGATCCTCGTGGTGGGTTCAACGGGCCGAGCAACTTCACGATTTCGGCCAGCACCTCGTCGTCATGCCCGATCCAGGTGTGCCCTCCCTGGTCGAAGCCGACGAGCTTCGCCCCGACGATCCGACTAGCGGTGTACTGTGCGCTGGCATAGGTGCCGTAGCGATCGTCGCGCGCACTGATCACCAGTGTGGGCAAGTGGATGGACTCCAGCGGTGCGGGAGCCAGATGCTTGCCTACCGCGGTGTCGCTGCGCAAGCCCGCGGCGCGAGCGGATACCGGAAGGATGTTTTCGACCATCGCATTCACCCTGGCGCGCTCCTGCGGGCTGGCCGTCACGAGCAGGTCCGGCGGCGTCGCCAGCACCACCTTGATCACCTGCTCACGCGCGATGTGAATCGCCGCCCAGAACAGGAAATCCGAACCGATCAGACGCATCATCACGGCCTCGAGCCACGCCTGCATCGCGGGCGCGGAATCAGCCTGCGACGGCGGCTTGTAGGCCAGCGGCACCAGCAGGATCAGCGCGCTGACCCGATCGGGATGGCGGATGGCCATCTGCAGCGCCGACGGTGCGCCGGCCGAGCCTCCCATGATGGCGGCGCGGCGGATGCCGAGCGCGTCGAGCAGGCAAACATGCGCGTCGGCTTGCGCGGCGGCCGACGCGTCGGCCGGCAGTGGCGGGCGCAGGGAGGCGAAACGCGACATGGCGATCACCCGGATGCCGCGGTCGGCGAGCCTGGCGGCGAACGCCATGCCCTGGTCGTGGCCGCCGCCGCTGCCGTGCACAGTCAACAGCGGCATGCCGGCGCCGGCCTCTTGATACTCGATCGGGCCACAGCGTGTCGGCAGTAGCTGGCTGCCCTGTCCGGCATGGGCCTTTGAGCGTTTCAGGTCGCTACTGAAGCGCGCACCGACCCAGATTGCGGTGACGACCGATACCAGGGCCGCCAAGGCCAACAGAATGAGCACGATGCGGTGCAGACTCATCTTAATGACCGGACATTCCAGCAGATCATGGCGGGAACTCGTAGCCGATTTTCCTGACCGCTCCCTTGAAGTACGGCTTGCGCCCGTCCCGCCGCATCCACGCCACCTCGCCGACGAATGGAACCGACATGCCGTCGCGGACCTGGTAGTTCGAGAAGCGCCCTTCCCAGGGCGCCTGGACCATGATTCCATCCACCATGCCACCACGTGCCTCGGCGCGGAACGACTCGATCAGTCCGGCGTCGTCGAAGCGGAACAGCAGGGTCAGCGTGAGGGGGCCGTCGGTCATGGTCGCGTTCGCCGATCGCTCATCGACCGGCTCCCAGCGCACGCCCTGGCTGGGCAGCAGCGCGGTCGGATACCAGGCCGCCTCGGCGAAGTAGCGCATGAATTCGCCGCGCGCGATCTCGCCGCCGCCACGCATCTCGGCCATGGTGAACAGACCCTGGATGCTTGCTTGCAGCAGGCCGTTGCCGACGATGTAGCTGTCGACCACGCGCACCGTCAGGCCAGGCAGCATCGAGATGCCGGCATCCCACAGGAAGCCAGGGCGGCTGGTGGTGACGCGCTGGCGCGAAGCGAACGGCCGCCACTGTTCGCCGGTGGCCGACAGGTTGAAGGTCCCGCTCATTTCAATCGTAGCGGCGCTGACGATGGCTTGGCCAGGCGTGAGCGCCGCACGGAAGTAGCGCTGCACCGGCGCTGGCAGGCCCTCGATCTCGCTGGCGTGATAGCGCGTGACCGTTGCGTGAGAAGGCGGCTTGCGCCCTGCCTCCAGGCCGGCAATCAATGACTTCGTCACCTCGGCCCATCGCATCGAGCCGAATACGGTCAGGCCCACCGCGGTGATCGCGAGCACGGCGGCAATCATAACGAGCCAGTGGAACCAGGTCATGGTGCACGGAGCCTTGTAAGGAAAACCCGAGGCAAGGACGAGGGAGTTGAGGGCATTCTCCCAAACGGCCTTCGGGCCAGCAACTCCCCGGGAGGCAAGTCCGCGTTGATGCGCACCATGACGGATGAAGAAGCCTGTCGGCGCGCTGACGAGCATTGATACTCACGACCACAGCACCACCGAAAGCGCGCAGGCGTTCATGAAACGCGGCACGGAGTAGTCCGTCGCACTGATGGTTCCGTCGCATCCATGACCGTAGCGCGCTCAAGGCGCCTGATCTGTTCGGCAGCGCACAGCGACAGGTCGGCGCGGCGGCTAGTCTCGCCCCTGATCTCGCCCCGCCCGCAACCTGCGGTCCTGCCGCGACAATCGCAAATCGACGCCGATGGCGTTTAGCGGACACACAACCCTGGTGCGGAGCGCGACCTCCGCGCCGCTTCAGGACAAGCGATGCAAGCCCGGAATGTAGAGCTTCGCTCCAGACAGACCTTGTCCTGTGTTGATCCGTATCGGCCGCTGCTCGCGGGACTCGCTGCGGCGTTGCTGGCCTGGGCGTTCATCCAGATCAGCATCGAGATGCTTGAAGGCGACACGCGTGGCTTCGATATGGCGATCCTGCGCGCAGCCCAATCGCTCAGAAGCGTTCACCCATGGGTAACCGAAGTGATGCGCGATCTGAGCGGACTCGGCAGCACAAGCGTGCTGACGCTGTTCACCGTGATTGCTGGCGGCTATCTGTTGGTCGTCAGGGCGCGACTGACCGCGCTTCTGGTGGTCGCGGCGGTCATCACGGGAACGCTGGGTGTGAGCCTCCTCAAGGCACAGTTCGACCGGCCGCGGCCGGATGCCGACCTCGCAGTATTTGTCACACCCGGCATGAGCTTTCCCAGCGGCCACGCGACAATTTCGGCGATCGTGTTCCTCACCGTCGCCGCGCTGCTTGCCAACACCCGAATCCGGGCAATGGAGCGGACCTACATCCTGGCCATGGCGACCTTGATGACACTTCTGGTCGGCCTGAGTCGCATCGCACTCGGCGTTCACTGGGCCACCGATGTGGTGGCAGGTTGGGCCTTCGGCGCAGCATGGGCCCTGGCGTGGCTGTCGCTGGCGCGCAGACTGTCGCGAACGCAAGCAGGAGGCATCATCGGGAGTGGTGCGGGCGTGACGTAGCGATCTCCTGTCACGACATCCTGGTCAATTTCTCAACCGGGATTGCTACGGGTTGCCAGTCAATCTTCGGCCAATGTCATCAGCGACCCAAAGGCGCGCCGGCAATCGAAAGTCAGGTTCTGCTTTTCGTCGCAGAAAGCCCATCCGGCCGGCGCCACGCCCGGCACCTGGTCGGGCGATGCGCTTCAATCCAGCCGCTTCAACTGCGCCTTGTACTCGTTCTGCTTTCCCACATAGTGCTCGGAGTTGAATTTCAGCATCGCCACCTGCTCATCGGTGAGTTGCCGCACCACCCGCGCCGGTGCTCCAACGATCAGCGAACGCTCCGGAAACACCTTGCCTTCGGTCACCACCGCACCTGCACCCACCAGGCTGTCGCGGCCGATCACCGCGCCATTCATCACGATCGCCTGAATGCCGATCAGGCTGTTCTCGCCCACCGTGCAGCCATGCAGCATGGCCTGATGGCCGATCGAGGCGCCATCGCCGATGGTCATCGGAAAGCCGGTGTCCACATGCAGCACCGCGCCTTCCTGGATGTTCACCGCACGGCCCAGGGTGATCGGCTCGTTGTCGCCGCGAATCGAGGCGCCGGGCCAGACGCTGGCGCCTTCGCCCAGGGTGACGCGGCCGATGACGGTGGCTTCATTGGCGACCCAGGCGGATGACGGAATGACCGGTGCGTTGGCGCCGAGTTGGTAGATGGCCATATGATCTTTCTGGTTGGAAAAAGCGTCATTATCGGTGCGCCGCTGCCGTTCACCGACTGCATCGTTTCCGGCGTTCGCCGATGGCGGGAAAAATCGGCTGCGCGCCGGCCGTGGCCAGACAAGCGGCGCATGCGCAACCGTAGCGGGCAGGTTGCCTCGGGCCGGGCCTCCACAAAAAAGGGCGATAGACTCGCAGGTCATCGCGCCTCATGCCCGCACGCTGTACGCAGGACATCCACTGGTCACACAATCGGAGCACCCCTGATGACATCCCAGCGCGATACCGCCCTGCCCTACGCCGGGATCCGGGTGGTCGAATTCACCCACATGGTGATGGGTCCTACCTGCGGCATGATCCTGGCCGACATGGGGGCGGAGGTGATCAAGGTCGAGCCGATCAAGGGCGACTCGACGCGCCGGCTGCTGGGTTCGGGCGCCGGCTTTTTTACCACCTTCAACCGCAACAAAAAGAGCCTGGCGGTCGACGCCGGCGACCCGCGCGGCCTTGAAATCGTGCACAAACTGGTCGCCACCGCCGACGTGTTCTCGGAAAACTTCAAGGCCGGCAGCATGGCCAGGCTGGGCTTCGACTACGCCTCGCTCTCGGCCCTCGATCCGCGTCTGATCTACGTCTCGCACAAGGGCTTTTTGCCCGGGCCCTATGAGCATCGCACCGCGCTCGATGAAGTGGTGCAGATGATGGGCGGCCTAGCGTACATGACGGGCCGCCCCGGCGACCCATTGCGCGCGGGCTCGAGCGTGAACGACATCATGGGCGGGCTCTTCGGCGCCATCGGCGTGCTGGGCGCGCTGGTGCAGCGCGGCATCACCGGCAAGGGCATGGAGGTGCAATCGGCTTTGTTCGAAAACAACGTGTTCCTCGTCGGCCAG
>JANPGJ010000309.1:0-2820 GCA_031423955.1 Burkholderiales bacterium | reverse complement strand
CCGGAAATCGTGAGTTACGGTGTCACCACCGAGGAAGCGGCGCGCTTCGGCCTGCCGTGCGGCGGCGCCTTGAAGCTGGTGCAGGAACCGGTCACTGAAACCGCCTGGGTCGAAGATATCCTGGCGCGCGCCGAGCGCCATGAACTGGCGATGCGCACCATCGATCTCAATACCGGCGCGGTCACCATCTCCGGCGCCTCCCGCGCCGACAAGACCGCGTTCGACGGCAATACCCTCAAGGTGATCTATGGGCCCTTGTGGCGCATGCTGATCATCGGCGCCGGGCAGTTGTCGCGCTACCTGGCCGAGATGGCGCAGGCGCTCGACTACTCGGTGATTGTGTGCGACCCGCGCGAGGAATATCGCGCCGACTGGAACGTGCCGAATGCCGAACTGGTGACAGGCATGCCCGACGACGTGGTGCTGCAATTGAATCTTGATGCGCACTGCGCGGTGGTCGCCGTAACCCATGACCCGAAGCTCGACGACATGGCCTTGCTCGAAGCATTGAAGTCGCCGGCCTTCTACATCGGCGCCTTAGGGTCGCGCGTCAACACCGCCAAGCGCAAGCTGCGCCTGAAGGAGTTCGACTTGTCGGACGCCGAAATCGAGCGCCTGCACGGGCCGATCGGCCTGCGCATCGGCAGCCGCACGCCGCCGGAAATCGCGATTTCCATCCTGGCCGAAGTCACCGCGGTGAAGAACCGCTTCCCGCTCGACAAGGTATCGGACAAGGCCACCGGCAACTTCGAGGCCTGCGCCACGTGAGCATGCGGCCGGCCGGCGTCCTGTTGGCGGCCGGCTCATCGCAGCGCTTCAAAGGCAACAAGCTGCTCCACCCGCTCGACGGTGAGCCGATCGCTTTGCGTTCGGCGCGCGCGTTTGCGCAGGCCTTTCCACGCGCCATCGCGGTCACCCGGGTCGACAGTCCCTTGAAACCCCTGCTGAAGTCCATCGGACTCACGGTGGTCGAGTGCCCGCGCGCCGACGAAGGCATGGGCGCCAGCCTCGCCTGCGGCGTGGCGGCCGTGCCGGACGCGCCCGGCTGGGTGGTGGCACTGGCCGACATGCCCTTCATCGCCGCCGCCACACACACGCGCATCGCCGACGCCATCACCGCCGGCGCAGACCTGGCCGCCGCCACGTATCTGGGCGAACGCGGCCATCCGGTGGGCATCGGCGCGCGCTTTCGCGACCGGTTGCTGGCGCTCGAAGGCGACGCCGGGGCGCGCCACATCGTGCGCTCGCACCCGGAAATGCTCACGCTGGTGGAGTGCAATGATCCCGGGGTGCTACGCGACATCGACACGCGGGAAGACTTGCAGCGATAAGGGAAACACTGAATAAGTCCGTAGGTTGAGAAAGCTGCTCCTGCAGCCAGTTGAATTGAAACGAGTTTCCGTCCGATAGTCCGCATTCCAGGGACTTATTCAGCGTTTTCTAAGCGCTTACTCCCGCGCCATCGCCTCGCCATACCGGCACGCCAGCAACAGCGCCGAGTTGAACAACAAGCCCTCCGCCTTGCGATTCATGCGCAGGCGCACATCCACCAACGCCCACTGCCCGTCATGCAGGTTGCGCAGCATCGCGGTGGCCACGCGCTGGCCGTTGTTGACATCGCGCAGCGAAAACACCCGCATGTCGTTGCGCGCACAGGCGTCGATGTAGCTGGCGATGCAGTGGTGCATCACCCGACCCTCTTCGACCAAGGCTTGCGCTTCGGTCAACGCGAACGCGTTGTAGCCACTGCAATAGAGCACAGGGAAGGCGCTGCGCCAACTCTTGCGTGAGCCTTCCCACAGGCGCGCCGGATCAGTGGCCCAAGCGCCACGCGCACGCTGAATCCAGCGCCACCCGCCATGGATCTGGTTCGCATCCGGACGGGGCTGCGCGTCGAGCAGCCATTCCATCGCGGGCAGGAAATCATCGTCGATGAAGTCATCGATGCGGCCTTCGAGATCGGCCAAACGAGCCGCGCGCGCGGCATGGCGCAGGAACCACGGCTCGAATACGCACCAGCGGGGCCCGAACATCACCCGGTTCGAATCGCGCTCGGCATGCTGCAAATACAGAGCCCGTTGCAAGGCCACCGGCAGCGGCTGAAAATCGGTGTGTTCGATCTGCCGCAATACTTCGACACACACCTCGATGAACCGCGCATTGACTGCCGCGTCGAGTGCGGCATCGAACAGGCGCGGCCCGTAGCGACACGCCGCCCGCCACGCCGCCAGCGACACCCGCTGCGAACGCAGCATTGCCAGCGTGGATTCGACCGGCTCGTCCGGATTGGCCAGACGGCCATCGAGCAGCGCCAGCCCCACCAGCCGGAACAGGGCCGGTGAATCCGCCAGCAC
Source organism: Burkholderiales bacterium (assembly GCA_031423955.1). Classification (GTDB taxonomy): domain Bacteria; phylum Pseudomonadota; class Gammaproteobacteria; order Burkholderiales; family JAEUOS01; genus JAEUOS01. Next base: position 466 of record JANPGJ010000309.1, on the reverse strand, counting down.
CCATTCGAGCCGTTCCAGTTGGCGCCCCACCGCGTTGTAGCGGCCCGCCGCGAGCCACACGCCACGCGTGGGCCGCTCCAGGCGCACCGCCATCCACACCACCCGCGGGTCCAGCGCCAGCGCCTCGCCGAACACCCGGCGCTGCTCCGGCAGGTTCACGGTGTCACGCAGCCAGCGCCGCAGCGCGTTGCGTAGCCGGTTGCGCAATTGCGGTTGGCACAGCAGATACCCCATCACCGGACACGCCGCATGCCACTGCGCGAACACCACATCGAGCCACGCGAAGCCCGCCATCGGTCGCCCGATCTCGATGCGGTTCAGGGTGTTGATCCCCAGCGTGCCGTCCGGCTGCCATGCTCCCGCGCAGACATGGCGCCGCGCCGTGTCGTGCACGAACACCAGCGCGTCGAGCACAAACACCACCCGCACCGAGCCGGTCTCGACCACTCGCACCGGCGCGGCCAGC
>JANPGJ010000308.1:0-43465 GCA_031423955.1 Burkholderiales bacterium | reverse complement strand
CTCACCGCCAGTGCCGCGAAAAGTCATCCAGTCAAGGTTGGAGACTGCGGTCACACGGCCGGCGCCAAGCGGCAGCGACACCAGGCGCAGGCCGGTCGGGTCTGCAGCCCGCCATTGCGCCAGGCCGCGCGGATCGCCCAGGCTCTGGTATGCGCCGAACTCGACTGTAAGCGGCCGCGCCTGGCCGGGCAGCGCCACTGTGGTCAGCGCCGTCGACTGTTGCAATGCGCCCTCGGGCGCCGGCCCTTCGTCACCGCCGCCTGGTGCGCGGCGCCCGCCGGGTGCTGGTCTGGCGACGCGCGCCGGGCGCACCAGATCACCCCGCGTCAGCCCGAGCGCGGTCAGCAGCGGATCCGGCCGGCCGGGAAACTCGGCCTCGACCAGCAACTGGCCGCCGGCGGCGACCCAGGCCAGAAGTTTCTCGACCCGCTGCGGATTCATCAGGACATGGCGGCGGTCACCCAGGAGCAGGGTACCGGTGGCCGGCAACTGCTCGAATTTCGCCGCTGCGGAAGCCGCGGCGGCGGTTTCGCTGACGGCAATGCCACTGGCTTGCAACAACTGCTTGGCGGCGAGGTAGGGGTCGCCACGTGCCTTGCCCTGCAGCCCGACATAGGTTCTCTCGGGTACCCGTTCGAAGTTCCTGGCCCACCACACGGCGGCACCGATCAGCAGCAGGATTGCCACGGCAGGTGCGATCGCGGTCCCGATGCGCAGCTTCATGTTGGCGCCTTCATGTGCCCGGTGGCCACCGCCGGCGCGAAATGGCGCGCCCATTCCGCGACCAACGCGTCGGCAGCGGCGGTTTCGGGCAGCAGCCTGCCGTACGCCAGCCCGCGCCAGGACTCGACCAGGCGACGAAAATAGTCGGCCAGCGCGCGCGGCAACGCACCGTCAACCCGGCGCACGCAGTCGCCTTCGGTATCGCCATCGCGCACTTCGAGTTCGCATTCATCGATCAGGCAGCGCAGCGCGCCCCGATACAGCAGCGACAACGCGCCGCGCACGTCGCCGGCGCTCAGCAGTGCACGGGCAGCCGCCGGAATGTCCGGCGGCAGGCTTGCCGGTCGCAAGTCAAGGCCGAACAAGACGTCCGGCCTGGCGCCGCCGCCTTTGCCGCCCGATTGCCGGAACCAGCCGAGTCGGCGGCTGATGAAATAAAGCAGCCAGCCAAGCATCACAATCGCAGCGACCCAGGCCGCGAGGCGCATGGCTTCCGCTGCATGGCGGGCAAACGCTTTCCAGAAGTCCATGTCAAGTGCTTCCTCGGGCTTCTCTTCCTGATCCGGCGCGTGCTTGCGGCGCCATTCGCGGCGTTCCTCGTACTCGCTGAAATCGGCGCCGGCCAGGATGGTCGCAATCGCCTGCTTTTCCTTCGAGGGGGCCGCTACCCCCTGTGCCCAGGCTTCCTGTGGCGGTGCGGCGAAGAGCGCACAGCACAGCAGCAGAACAGCGGTTCTTGCCATCAGCGCATGACGCGCCGCGAGTCGCTTGAACGCAACTTCCAGGTCCCAGCCTTCGAGCGCGGTGCGGCGGCTCAGATAGAGCGAAAAGCCGGCCGCCACATACAGCGGCTCAAGTATGCAGTCGGCCACCAGGTAGATGGTGTTGAACAAATACTGGCTGGCCAGCGCCGGTTCAGTGCCGCCGCCAAACAATTCGCCCAGCCCCAATCCGGGTGCCGCCCCGCCCGGCCAGAGCAGTTTGATCAGGCCGTCAAGGCCGAAGATCAGGACGTAAATGAAATGGATCACCACCACGGTCAGCCAGACCGCGTGGCCGCGGGCGCGGCGGTCGAGCAGGCCGATGCGTTCGCGGCGGGCGCGGCCGGTCTGCCCCTCCAGTTGCAACACCGGCAGATGGAAGCTGCGGGCGAAGTCGAAGCGTCCGAGGGTCAGCGCATAGCCCAGGCCGCTCCTGGGAATCGTGCGCCAGTGGTGGAGCGTGGCGCGCCAGCCCGGCGCCTCGCCGAACACCGACTGCGACAGCACCTGCAGGGCGATGCGGTCGAACAGCGGCTTCATCCACCAGACGATCAGCATGGCGATGGTCGGGTGGCCCCAGGTCGCAAGATTGACCAGGGCCGCGAAGATGCAGTAGGGGAGCGCGAACGCGGCGAACAGGCCGCTGCCGGTGTGACGCGCCAGCGCGAGGCCCAGGTCGAACGCCTCCCACGGATTGCGCGCGCGCAAGTTGACCGCGAGTTTGTCAATCCGCATTGTCGTCTGGGCGTGCGCCGCGGCCGGCCAGCGCGAAGTAGATGCCGAACATCAGCCAGAACAGGATGCCGACCGCGACCTTCACGCCGACCGGAATCACGGTCAGCGAGGACCAGAACGCTTCGATGAAGGCGGCGCAGACAGTCATGCCGGCCGCGCCGTAGAGCAGGCGGATCGACACCGCCGCGGCCTGTTTCAAGGCCGCCAGGCGGGTCAGTTGACCGGGGGCGATCAGTGCCCAGCCGAGCTTCAGGCCGGCGGCGCCGGACAAGGCGGCGCCAAGCAACTCCCATGAACTGTGGCCGGCGACGAAGCCCCAGAATGTCTCGATATAGCCGAGTTGCGTCAGATGGCCGGCAACCGTCCCGATGCTGACGCCGTTGAAAAGCAGGAAAAAGATCGATCCGACGCCGAACAACAGGCCGCCGGCGAAGCACTGGAAGTCGATCTTTACATTGTTCCAGATGTAGAAGCCGAACATCATCACCTGGCTGCCGGCTTCATGCTGCGGCCCGAGCGCACGGTTGCCGGGCGCATACATGCGCTCGTAGCTGCGCAATTGGTCGGGATCGCTCAGGTAATACACGAAGTCGGGAAAGTACTGCAGCAACGCAATGATGCCAAGCAGTGGTATGAAGAGCAGCGCGACGCCGACCCACACCAGCAGCGATTCGCGCCGCACCAGTTCGGCAAATCCGCCGCCGATGAACGCCGCGATCTCGCTGGCGGCATTGCCCGGCACACCGTACAGGGCCTGGTGACCGCGCAAGGCAAGCTGCTGCAGAAAGTCAACCAGTTCCGGGCTGTAGGCGCGGTCGCGCGCCAGCGCAAGGTGATGTGCCAGCGTACGATACCGGTGTGGCCACTGGCGTGCGACCGCGGCGCGATCGACCGTCTTGCTGCCAAGCTGGTCGAGCCAGGTCTCGAATTCATGCCAGTGCGCCTGATGGCGGCTTTCGAACTGCGCCTGGTTCATGCTGCCCGGCCCCGCTGGTGCTGGGCGATTCCCAGCAGCACCTGCGCCGGTTCGCGTGCGGCGCCGGCCAGCGGCGTGGCGTGGGCGGCGACTTCGTTGGCCCGCTCTTCAGTCAGGCTGGCGTAGCGCTCGGCGAAATCCAGCACCGCGCGCCGTTCATCGAGGCTCAGCAGCACCGGCGAGGCGATTGCACGCGCCGCCGGAATCGCCGCGCGCACTGGCGGCCGGTCGCGATAGACCACGATGGTGCCAGCGGCGAGGTCGCCGAGCCGCTTGAAATCCCGGTTGAGCAGCATCGACACCAGGCCGAAGGCGTACAACATGGGCAGAAAATCGACCACCCGCAGCAGGTTGCGGATGACCGAGGCGCCAAAGGTCACGGGCGTGCCATTGTCGTTGAGCACCGCCAGCCCGAACGCCCGCTTGCCTGGCGTGGCGCCGTTCCACCAGACCTCGAGCACCACCGGATAGAACCACTCGAGCATGAAGGCGATGACCAGCAGCAGGCCCTGGCCGGCACGGTCGAACGCCGCCAGCGCCGCGGCCAGGGCGAAGTAGACGGCGGCACGCAGGCTCAAGTCAATCACATAGGCCAGTGCGCGCGGCACCGGGCCGGCCAGCCGCAGGGTCAGTTCGAAGCCTTCCGGGGTTGGAACCCGGCGCAGTGTGTCGAGCAAGGTGGCGGCGGCTCCTACTGCTCGCCGGCAAGCGCAGGCCGGTGTTGCCGTGTGCGGGACGCCGTCATCGGTTGCCGCCGGGTTCAATCATCGGCTTCGATCACCTTGGTATCGGCCAGCATGTCGTGCACACAGCGGCGATCGTCGCGGAAGATGCAAAGGATGTCTATCAGCCAGAACAGGCCGCCGATATAGGGCAGCGACCATAGAACCCAAACCAGCAGGCCGCGCAGGAAAAACAGCCGCGAGAACGAGGCATCCGAGCCATCGCTGCGCACCATGCGGATCTTGACTGTTTTCTTGCCGACGGTTTGTCCGTGGCGGGCGATCAGGACCGCGTTCCAGACGAGGATCGCGATCACCACCAGCGCGCCGGCGCCGATACCAACCCGCACCGAACCGGTGGCCGCCAGCAGGCCGCCGACCGCGCCGGCGACCATGTAGATCAGGCTGTCGATGATCATTGCGCGCAGACGCTGGCCGCGCGAGGCCAGCGCCGCCGCGCCGTCGGCGCCGCGGTCGACGACCGTCGCGCGCGGTGCGGCGTAGGGATTGGGCGCGCCGGCGGGTGCCGGGATCGGGACGGCGAACGGGTTCTCGGGCGGCACGGCCATGGATTCCTCGCGGTGGTGGGGGTGGGGCGCTGCGGGTAGCGCAGAATGCTAACAAACGGCTCTGCGTGCCGCAAGCAAGGCGCGCTCGTCATGGTCACCAGATTGCATCAGTCGCAGTCGACACTGCAGCGCCGGCGCATTGCGTCGCGGATGCAACGACGAGGCGGAAATGCAAAAGGCCCGCTCGCGCGGGCCTTTTGCAACGTGCGAGCCGCGAAAAATCAGGCTTTGAGGTGCGTGCTGACCAGCTTGGTCATTTCGAACATCGAGACCTGCTTCTTGCCGCCGAACACGGCCTTGAGCTTGTCGTCGCCATTGATCATGCGCTTGTTGGCCTTGTCCTGCAGGCCATTCTTCTTGATGTAAGCCCAGATCTTGCTGGTGACTTCGGTGCGCGGTACGGCTTTCTCACCGATGACCGCAGCCAACACCGGCGACGGCGTGACCGGCTTCATGAATGCTGCATTGGGCTTGCGTGCGGCCTTTTTCGCGGCCGGTTTCTTGGCAGCGGGCTTTTTCGCAGCGGGTTTCTTGGCAGCCGGTTTCTTGGCGGCTGGTTTCTTGGCCGCTACTTTTTTGGCAGCGGGTTTTTTGGCAGCAGGTTTCTTTGCTGCGGCTTTCTTTGCAGTGGCCATGCGTTGATTCTCCTGGAAGTTGAGGTTGCGTGAAGGTCAGTCAAGCGATTTGCCAAGAGTTGCAAAACCGGCGCTGTTACCGCTGTCGCACACGACTTTGCGTCTCTCGCCACTCTGAAAATCACGTTTTTCTAGAGTGACAGCGCGAAGGATGCACACTCTGAAATGCCTTGTCAACGGTTTTTCAGAGGGAGAATCGAAAAAATATGCGTGTTTTCCCTCTGAAAACGCGGATCACGGGTGCCGGGTCGGCCGGTTCGAAGCTACAAAATCCTGTACGGCTGCCCAAGCGGCACACTACCGGTTGTGGTGGCACAAGGCGAGTTTTTTCGAGAGCGAGTCGCCGCGGCGCGCTAGAATTGGTGTGTCGGTTTTGCAACAAGACCTTCCCCGAGCCATCCCCAGAGAGTGCGGTATACCATGCGAGTCGACCAACAGCCGGCGATCAACCTTGCGGATTTGCGTACCGACTACGCAAAGTCGGCGCTCGACGAGAGCGCGGTGGCCACGCAGCCGCTGGTGCAGCTTCAGGCCTGGCTTGCCGAGGCGATCGCCGCGCGCTGCCCGGAACCGAGCGCGATGTCGCTGGCGACTGTCGGTGCCGATGGACGGCCGTCGTCACGCATCGTGCTGCTGAAGGAAGTAGACGCGCGCGGCCTGGTGTTCTACACGAACTATGAAAGCCGCAAGGGTCGCGAATTGGCGGTTAATCCGGCCGCGGCGCTGCTGTTTCACTGGGTTGAACTGGAACGCGAGGTGCGCATCGAGGGGCGGGTGGAGCGGGTCGATGCCGCGGCCGGCGACGCCTACTTCAATTCGCGTCCGCTGAAAAGCCGGATCGCGGCGATCGTGTCGCCGCAGAGCAGCGAAATCGCCGGCCGCGAATGGCTCGAGCAACGATTCGCCGAGGCCGAAGCGCGTCTTGGCGAGACCCCCGCGCGGCCCTCGCAGTGGGGCGGCTATCGCCTGATTCCGGAGGCATTCGAGTTCTGGCAAGGGCGACGCAGCCGGCTGCATGATCGAATCGCCTACAGCGTGGCGGCCGGCGGGTGGCGCATCAGCCGGCTGGCGCCGTGATCGTCTGCTTTGAGCCCCCGCTGGCGGACAGGCGGCTGCGCAGCGCGTGCCGCGCCGATCGGCGGCGCAGTCCACGCTGATACAATGCCTGGTGGCGGGCCTCCCCGCATTGAGGCTTGGGAACCTGGTCAGGTCGGGAACGAAGCAGCCATAACCAAACACCTCAAGTGCCGGGGTCAGGCTCGCCACAGTTTTGATTGCCGCGCGGGCTGTGCGCGATCGCGCGGTCCGTGATTTCTCCGTGGTTTGTAGTCCGCGCTGTGACCGGATACGTCGGCGTGATTCTTGCGCCGGCGCGGAGGTGTCAGCCACGCAGGATGCGCCCGTGTTCGCCGAGCCCTTGTCATGCCGCCCGCTGTCAACGACCAATCCGCCCATCAGCCTGATGCCCGCATGAGACGCATCCTGATTGTCGATGATGACGCCGAGACCCTGCGCCTCTTGACGCTGCGCCTGAAGAGCCACGGCTACGCGACGACCGAGGCGACCAGCGGCGAACAGGCGCTGGCGCTGCTGGGCAACCTGACGCCTGACCTGATCATTACCGACATGCGGATGGGCGGGATCAGCGGGCTTGGCTTGTTCGACGAGGTTCATGCACGGTTTCCCGGCCTGCCGGTGATCATGCTGACGTCGCATGGGTCGGTGGCCGACGCGGTCGAGGCGATGCGTCGCGGCCTGGCCGGATACCTCACCAAGCCGGTCGAGTCGCACGATCTGGCGCGCGAAGTCGGGCGCGCGCTCGCGCTTGGCGGCAAGCCGGCGGGCGGCGCGCGCGCCGACTGGCGCGCCGGGATCGTGACGCGCAGCGCGCTGATGGAGCAAGTGCTGGCCGACGCCTGGCAGGTGGCGCAGGGTGACGCCAGCGTGCTGGTCACCGGCCCCAGCGGCAGCGGCAAGGAACTGCTGGCGCGCGCGATTCACGCCGCCAGCCGCCGCGCCAAGCAACCATTCGTGGCGGTCAACTGCGCGGCCATTCCCGAGCAATTGCTGGAGTCGGAACTGTTCGGGCATGTCAAGGGCGCGTTCACCGGTGCGATTCGCGACCATGCCGGCCTGTTCCAGGCAGCGCAGGGGGGGACGCTGTTTCTCGATGAAATCGGCGACATGCCGGCGCCGCTGCAGGTGAAGTTGCTGCGCGCGCTGCAGGAGCGGGTGGTGCGGCCGGTCGGCGCGGTCGCCAATGTGGCGATCGACGTGCGGATTGTTTGCGCGACCCATCATGACCTGGCCCTGGCGATCGCCGCCGGCCGTTTTCGCGAAGATCTGTTCTACCGCCTCAACGTGGTGGGCCTGGTGCTGCCGGCGCTGGACGAGCGCCGTGAAGACATTCCCCTGCTGGCCAATCACTTCCTGGGCCAGTTGGCCGCGCGCTACGGCAAGACGATCAACGGTTTCGCGCCGGAAGCATTGCAAATGCTGCTCGGCCAGACCTGGCGCGGCAATGTGCGGCAATTGTCGAACGCGGTCGAAAAATGCGTGGCGATGTGCGTCGGCGAGATCGTTCCTGCTTCGCTGGTGCAGCGCGCGGTTGGCGAAGCGGTGGCCGAAGTGGCCAGTTTTGATGAGGCGCGCGCGCGCTTCGAGCGTGACTACCTGACGCAGATTCTCAAGATCGCGGAGGGCAACGTCAGCAGGGCGGCGCGCCTGGCAAAGCGCAATCGGAGCGACTTCTACACGCTCCTTGCGCGTCACGCGCTGGAGCCGGCCGCGTTCAAGGGCCCGGCGCCGCAATAGCGCTCTGGCCGCGCAGGCAAGGGCCGCGTCGGGCCCATTTTTACCGAGTGCGTTTGCAAGTGCCGCTGGCGGCAAGCCAAGCGCAAAACACAAGGCTTGAGTCCGAAAACCTGATGCTGCCGAAGGTGGTACTAGTAGATCGTTCCATCAATACTGTTACTAAATGAGTGATAATTGCCATGTTTGCTCTTCAATTTCTGAAGGAGGTGATCATGGCAAGGAAATCTACGCGCGCGGCGTTGGTGCTGTCGCCGGAGCAACGCACCACCCTTAAAGAGTTGGCCGCGTCGCGGTCGGCATCGCTGCGCGAGGTTGAACGCGCAAAGGTGATGCTTGGTTACGCCGACGGTGTTTCCGTCACCGAACTCCAGCGGCAGCTCGGATTCAGCAGGCCAATGATCTACCGGTGCGTGGACAAGGCGCTGGCCGCAGGCGTGCAGATGGGGTTGAAGGACAAGTATCATCGGCCGCATGAGCCCGAGATTAGTGATGAGGCCAAAGCCTGGGTAGTCAGTATTGCATGCACCAAACCCAAGGATCATGGGCTGGCGGCTGAACTGTGGTCGATCGCGGCGCTGGCCAAGTTTGTGAGCGAAGGTGCCGTGGCGGCAGGCTTCACCCGCCTCGCCAACGCCGGCAAGAGCACCATCTGGCGCATCCTCAACGACAACGACATCAAGCCACACAAGATTAGCTATTACCTCGAAAAGCGTGATCCGGACTTCGACCGAAAGATGCAGGAAGTTCTGATGGTCTATCGGGACGTGTCGATCTACACCGAAGGCGCTGTTCATGACGCTCGGCCCAATCCCATCTACACCGTCAGTGTTGACGAGAAGCCGGGTGTCCAAGCCATCGGGCTGACTGCGCCCGACCTGCCGCCGGTGCCCGGCAAGGCAGCTACGGTGAGCCGTGACTACGAATACGTTCGTCACGGCACGGTGTCGATCCTGGCCGGAATCGATTTGCACTCCGGACACATCTTCGCCAATGTCGAGGACCGTCATCGCAGTGTCGAGTTCATCGGACTGCTCAAGCAACTTGATGCGCACTACCCCGCCGAAGCAATCATCCGCTTGGTGTTGGACAACCACTCGGCTCACATCTCGAAGGAGACCATGGCTTATCTCAGCGAGCGCCCCGGGCGCTTCGAATATGTTCATACGCCCAAGCATGGCTCTTGGCTTAACCTAATCGAGTGCGCCTTCTCGAAGATGGCGCGCACCTTCCTGCGACACATCAGGGTCAGTTCAAAAAATGAACTGAAGCAACGCATCCTCAAAGGCATCACAGAGATCAACGCGGCACCTGTCGTGTTTCGCTGGAACAAGTTCGACCTCGGCCTGACATAATATGTATCGTATTTAATGGAACGAACTACTAGCAGCCTGGCGCACTTAGGGAGCGTCGGCTGCAAATGGGCCGCAGCGGTCCATTTGTCACCGCCTTCTCGACCCATAGCCGGGCCATGGGCCTTCGAATTCGGCAAAAACTGTCCTCGCTGGGTCCCATTTTCGCTTTCGACGTCCTAAGTCCGACAGGACGCTAGCGACTTCGATACCGGTTGATGCGTGGATGGATGTGTGCTAACGGCGGGCATCATCGGCGTTGCCACCGAAACTGCAGCCGGTTGCCGAATCTGCCAATTGCCACCGCGGGAAACCGACTTGACGCGGCGCAAGGGACGATGATCATTTGCCGTACGGTTGCCCGGCATCTTCCTGCTAGTGCGTGCTAGTGCGTAACCCGCGTCGCCCCCGAGCCGGATAGCAACCGGACTCGCTCGCCAGGCCGAAATGTTTCGTCGGCCTCCTGGGTAATGGCGCGCAGTTCCCCGTTATCAAGCTTGACCGTGACCTCGACACCGGCCTTGCGGGTGAATGCACCTTCCGCAGCCTGACCGGCGACACCACCGGCGACAGCGCCAAGCACTGAACCGATAATCGATCCCCGCCCACCGCCGATATTGCTGCCGGCGATACCGCCCACGATACCGCCCGCAACCACGCCGGCACCACCCCGTTGCGGCTCGATCGTCACAGCGCGTACGCTTTCAACCACACCCATACGGACGGTCTGTTCACGCTGGGCCTGCCCCGGGCTATAGACACTTCCCGAACTTGAATTACCGGCGCAACCGGCGAGGGCAAGTATCGCTGTAACCACGGCAACCGCCGCCGCATGGCGTGTGACATTCGGGACTTGAATTTTCATACCGTTCTCTCTGAAGAAAGGTTGTTTGAGCTGCCTCACCAGAGGCCAAATCCGAACTGACTGGCATAAAGTGCGCCGATTTCGTCGCGGCTCATCCTGTGATTCTGGGCACCGCGCTGTGCGATTTTGAGGCTTCCCATGACACTGGCAAGGCGGCCGGTATCCTCCCACGGCAGCCCGTTGGTGATGCCAAACAGCAGCCCGGCACGGTACGCGTCACCACACCCGGTCGGATCAACCACTTTCACCGCTTTAACGCTTGGAATGTCGTGCCGTTGACCATCGGCGAAAATCAGCGAACCTTCGGCACCGCGGGTCACCACGAAGCCTTTGACCTGCTTTGACAATTCTTCAATCTTGTGTCCGGTTTTGTCCTCGACCATCCTGGCTTCATAGTCATTGACCGCGACATAGCTGGCCTTGCCGATGAAATCCATCAACTCTTCGCCACTGAACATGGGCAAGCCCTGCCCCGGATCGAAAATGAACGGCACGCCAGCTTCAGCAAACTCGCTTGCATGCATCAGCATCCCGGCGCGCCCGTCGGGCGCCACAATCCCGAGCCGCACGCCTTCAACTGCAGAGACATGATTGACATGGGAAAAGTTCATCGCACCCGGGTGAAAGGCGGTGATCTGGTTATCGTCAAGATCGGTAGTGATGAAGGCCTGCGCCGTAAAGGTCTCCGGGACCACAGCCACATGGCTGGTGGAAAGGCCGAAGTTCTTCATGCGCGCGAAGTAGGGGTCTGCATCTTCGCCGACTGCGGCCATGACCAAGGGTTCGTCCTCGGGTCGCGCGGCGAGCATCTTCAGGTTGTAGGCGATGTTGCCGGCGCAGCCACCGAACTCGCGCCTGAGTTCCGGCACCAGAAAGGCGACGTTGAGAATATGCACCTGGTCTGGCAGGATATGATCCTTGAATTTGCCTTCGAAAACCATGATGTTGTCGAACGCTATCGACCCGCAAATCAGAACTGACATGAAATCCCCTTGTGGACAATCCGCTCCTGCAGCGCTTGACGGCCGGAATGCCCGGCGCTCGAATTGTACGTGCGTGTTCAGGGATAAAAAGCGTAAAGCCGATAGCCGTTCGCTTTTAGCTGACTGGCGTCGAGAAACAAGCGCAATTGAAGTTCGCTGCCGGCAGCAATGGTCGCTGGCGCCGTGCCAGGTGCATACTCAGCGGGGTTGAGCACGCGCCGGGCGAGCGGGGCGTCAAGCGCATCAGTCAGCGCCAACTCAAGCATCGGCAAAGCCTGGGCGAAGGATGCCCGATTGCGTAAAACAGCCGACAGAATCAACACTGTGCCGCTGCCGGGGTCGGCTTGCAGATCGGAAGACTCGATACTGATCGCAGAAGCGTCGACCGGCAGTTCGAGCTTGCATTGCAGTTCAGCGCACGCTGCTTCAAGCAACGGTTTGGCGGGTGGATAAGCGACCGCGATCCGGTCGCGGTAAAACCAGACGCCCTGTGCCGCAAGAGCGGTGATGGCCAGCAGCGTTCCGAACAGGCTCCACCAGGCGACGCCACGGGCGGGTGCAGGAGGGTTCAACAGCACCGATGCCCCGCCGGCAGGGCTGGCGCCAGCGCTGTTTTTCGTGCTGCCCGAATGGTCGTCTGCCAAAGGGGCGCCAAACAAATCGTAGGAGACGGAATCGGCACCGGCGGGCGTTGCGCCCATTTCCGGTTGCGTCTGAGCAACTGCCGGTGTAGTCGCAGGATCCGCGATCAGATGGTCAAGCGCATTGAATACTTCGCTGCACTGGCCGCAACGCACCATGCCATGACGCAATACCAACTGGTCGGTGGTGATACGAAATGCGGTGTGGCACTTGGCGCATCGCGTCAACATGGTCATAGTGATGCTCTTGTCACTTCAGCGAATTACAGGTATCAAGAATGTCTTTCCTGCTTGCAATCTGGGACCTGTGCATCACGGTGCCTGCAACTGGCAGGCAATGGCGGAGTTTGTCGGTCTCGCATACGTCCACTTTGGGCCGCCGGCGAAGTCGTGAAGTCGTGAAGTCGTGTCAAGCAGAGTCCGGATATCGAGTGGGCCAATCGGTAGGCACTGCCCATCGCGTCCCGCCAATCCGTGGCTGTCGCTCAGGGCGTGGAATTGCCTGGGATTACATACTTCATAAACATGCCGCCGGCCAGGCAGTGAAGGTATTGGCAATGATCCTTGGTTGTCCGACGCGGCGTGATCACTTCCGCGAGGCATGCCACCTCGCCGCGGTAATGTCTTGGCCAACATTGACGCAATTATTCGACGGCACTTGCCAATGCAGCTTCCAGTCTTCCGGACAGGCAGGTCCAACCGTCATCACGGGCGAAATTCTGCAGTCGAATCAGTGGTGCATACGCCGCGATCACCTCTTCTTCCTGCGATTCGAGAATACCAGAAAGCGCCAGTCGTCCGCCCGGCGCGAGATGCCCCACCAACGCTGGCGCCAGTACTTTCAAGGGGTTGGTAAGGATGTTTGCGATGACGAAATCAGCCTTTACGCCTGAACTCTCCTTCAGGTCGAGAATTCGAACGGCACATTTGTTGTCAGCGGCGTTGTCGGCTGCCGAGGTCAGGGCCTGCCGATCAATATCCGTTGCGCTGACAGGATTGGCGCCCAGGCGCGCAGCGGCAATCGCCAGGACTCCCGAACCGCAGCCATAGTCAAGCACGGAACGGCCGACCAGCGATTGGGCATCGAGCCAGCGCAAACACAAGCGCGTGGTCGGATGGCTACCAGTGCCGAACGCAAGCCCCGGGTCGAGCCGAATGACCAGGGCATGCGGATCCGGTGCGCTATGCCAACTTTGGACTATCCACAGGCGTTCCGAAATGCGGATCGGGTCGAATTGGGATTGAGTCTGGCGAACCCAGTCCTGGTCGGACAGCGGCCGCAGTTCAAACCGTGGAATAGCCAGATCGCAATCCGCGGCAGCCCTGCCGAGCACGGCCTGTGCATCGCTATCCGCCGCAAGCAGGGCGATAACGTGATTGCGCCGCCATACCTGCCCTGCCGAACTGCCGGGTTCGCCGAAAATCGGGCGCTCGCGATCGCTGCCGGCATCCGCATCTTCCACGCTTACGGAGAGCGCCCCGTGCATCATCAGGGCGTCGCTGAAGGCTTCGGCGACTACCGCATTGCAAGTACAGTGCAATTCGATCCATGACATGATCAGGATCCTGCGTTCAACCGCTGGTTCAACCGCAACTCCGGCCGAACCTGCACGGATGCGACGTACGGGCAGGCCATGTGGCGCTGCCACCTTGCCTGCCGCCGGCGGATCCGCGCAGTCATGCGTTCTTGAGACCGGCGAGCTTTTTCTCGAGGTAGTGGATGCTGGTTCCACCTGCGATGAAATGGGTGTCATCCATCAGTTGCCGGTGCAGCGGTAGGTTGGTCTGGATGCCTTCGACAATCATTTCGGAAAGCGCGATGCGCATGCGCGCCATCGCTTGCGCACGATCACTGCCATAGGTAATCACCTTGCCGATCATCGAATCGTAGTTTGGCGGCACGAAATAATTGCTGTACGCGTGCGAGTCGACCCTGACCCCCGGCCCGCCCGGCGGATGATATGAGGTGATGCGACCCGGGGACGGGGTGAAGTTGAACGGATCTTCCGCGTTGATCCGGCACTCGATGGCATGACCCTTGAGTTGAACGTCGCGTTGGCGAAACGCCAGTCGCTCGCCGGCAGCCACCTTGATCTGCTGCTGTACGAGGTCGATGCCGGTGATCATCTCGGTCACCGGATGCTCGACCTGGATGCGGGTGTTCATTTCGATAAAGAAGAATTCGCCGTCCTCGAACAGAAACTCGAAAGTACCGGCGCCCCGATAGCCGATTTTGCGGCAGGCTTCGGCGCAGCGTTCGCCGATCCGGTCGACCAGTCGACGCGCGATGCCGGGCGCGGGCGCTTCCTCGATGATCTTCTGGTGTCGTCTCTGCATCGAGCAATCGCGCTCGCCCAGCCACACTGCATTGCGGAACTCGTCCGCCAGAACCTGGATTTCGACATGGCGCGGATTCTCGAGAAATTTCTCCATGTACACCGTCGGATTGCCAAACGCGGCTTGCGCCTCGCCGCGCGTCATGTTGACCGCATTGATCAGCGCCGCTTCGGTGTGCACGACGCGCATGCCGCGGCCGCCGCCGCCGCCCGAGGCCTTGATGATCACCGGGTACTTGAGCGCGCGCGCGATCTTGACGATTTCCTTCGGGTCATCCGGCAGGGCGCCGGGTGAACCCGGTACCGTGGGTACGCCGGTCTTGATCATCGCCAGTTTGGCCGATACCTTGTCGCCCATCAGGCGGATGGTGTCGGCGCGCGGGCCGATGAAGGTGAATCCGCTCTTTTCGACCCGTTCGGCGAAATCGGCATTTTCGGACAGGAAGCCGTAGCCGGGATGAATCGCTTCAGCATCTGTCACTTCGGCGGCACTGATGATGGCCGCCATGTTCAGGTAGCTCTGCGGGCTTGGCGCCGGACCGATACAGACCGACTCGTCCGCCAGCTTCACATACTTGGCCTGGGCATCGGCTTCGGAATGGGCGACCACGGTGCGAATTCCCATTTCGCGGCAGGCGCGCTGGATGCGCAATGCGATTTCGCCACGATTGGCGATCAAAATCTTGCCGAACATCGAAGGTATCCGCCGTTCTGATTATTCGATGAGGAAAAGCACCTGCCCGTACTCGACCGGCTGACCGTTCTCGACCAGGATTTGTTTGACAACCCCCGCACTTTCGGCCTGGATCTCGTTCATCAGTTTCATTGCTTCAATGATGCATAGCACGTCCCCGACTTTGACCTCGGTGCCAACGTCGACATAGGCCTTGGCGCCTGGCGAGCCGGATCGATAAAACGTGCCGACCATTGGCGCTTTGAGCGGTGTGCCAGATGGCTCTGCAATTGCAGGCGAGTCCGGTACTGCGGCGATCGCGGGGGCTGGCGCGGCGGCGGATGGCGCCATCATGTAGGTGGCTCCGGGCGCGATCGGTGGCGTCTTGACGATACGCACCTTTTCTTCGCCCTCGGTCACTTCGAGTTCACTGATGCCGGAGCTTTCGACCAATTCGATAAGTGTTTTTAGTTTTCGTAAATCCATCGAATTTACCCCTAATATTCAGTCAATTTGCAACAATTCCGCCAATTCGGTATTTGCCAAAAAACTTGAAGGAACTCCTTGGATGACCTGCTATGTAAGCGCGCACGCATGCTTGCGAATGGTGGCCCGACGGCATATCATCAGGAGACAGTAACATTTTAATCGAATTCACTGCTTTATGGCGGTAATTGCCAGAGTTTTGAGTTCTGCATAGCTGATTCGCCCCAAATGTTGGGCGACTTGACTACCCGTCCGATCGACCACGATTGTGTAGGGCAGGCCGCCGCTCGGGTTTCCCAGCAACTTGAGCATGTCGAGGGCAGCCGAACCGCCATCGAGCAACGGGTATGTGATGCCGAGCTTTTCGCCAAAAGATCGCATATTTGCGGGATTATCTATGCCGATGCCGACTATTTGGACGCTTTTGCCCAAATCTCCGGCGGCCAGGCGTTGAAAGTCCGGCATCTCTTCCTTGCATGGTCCGCACCAGGTTGCCCAGAAATTGACGATCAGTGCCTTGCCGCGCATTTGGTCCATTCTGACCGGCGCACCACGCAGGTCGGACAGTTGGGCCGCCCACAGGATGTCGAGCGATGCCGGGAGCTGTGAAGCGGGGCGCGTTGCGGCCAGCCAGACACCAGTCAAGCCGGCGGCGCATCCGGCGAGCAACAAGAACCAGTGCTTTGAAAGCCATTTCATGTGAGTCTCAATCAAGTGCCTGGAATCCTGCCTCACCTTGGGTGCGCCCGCGCATCACCCGCAAAGCCCGGCCTTCCCGCCGGTCATATTCGGGCGCGCACGACCTTAGCGAATCGCAGCCAGAAACTGTTCCGCTTGGGTGGCGTTTTCGGCTGCCGTGATCAATGCAGCCACCTGTGGGGCATTGCCGCGTTCGGTATTCCCCGCACTATCGCGCTTTAGCGCACTGCGCTCGTCCGTCCACGCGTAGACCGCAATTGCAACTTCCACGCCATCGGTTTCGAACTTGAGTACCGGCACGCGTGAGCCCGCGACCTTGTCGAAATGCCTGGCCTCGCTGGCGGTCCATGTGATGCCTCGGTTGAGCAGGAACATTTCGAGTGCTTTCGATTCGTCGGTAAACAAGTCAAGCTCGATGCCTGCGCCGCGCGTCGCGGTGCCATTCCACAGCGCGCCGCGAAGGTACGGGCGATAAGCCGCCAGATCTTCCATCAGGATGAGCGCAGTGCGGCGCAATTGCGCGAGCCGCTCGCGCTGTTCGTCATTCTGGAACAACGCCTGGTAGGCGCGCAAGGCTTCCTCGATCTCGCTGTTGTCAGGCAAGCCATCCTGGTGGCGGAAGCCGAGCTGTCGCGCAGCCTTGCGCTTGGCGGTGCCAAAGTCGACCATGCCATCTTCTGCCATCAGGCGTGCTGCGAGGGCGGTGATGGCGCGACGCGCATTGGCTGCGGTCCGGGTTTGTTTCACCATCGTCGGATTGTACCGGCGTCGCTTGGGGCCTCGGATAAAATCGCGGCATGCACATACACATATTGGGGATCTGCGGCACCTTCATGGGCGGAATTGCCGCCATCGCGCGGGCAGCGGGCTTCAAGGTGACAGGCTGCGACGCGAATGTTTACCCGCCAATGAGTACGCAACTCGAGGCGCTGGGCATCGAGTTGATCGCAGGCTTTGAGCCGGACCAGGTTGTACTCAATCCGGATGTCTTTGTG
The DNA here is from genome assembly GCA_031423955.1 of Burkholderiales bacterium. GTDB lineage: Bacteria > Pseudomonadota > Gammaproteobacteria > Burkholderiales > JAEUOS01 > JAEUOS01. The sequence continues at coordinate 26,503 of JANPGJ010000308.1, read as the reverse complement.
GTGGGCAATGTGGTGTCGCGCGGAAATCCGCTGATGGAGGAGATTCTCGAGCAGGGTCTTCCCTATGTTTCGGGTCCCCAGTGGGTTGGCGAGCACCTGCTCCCAGGGCGGCATGTATTGGCGGTGGCCGGCACACACGGCAAAACCTCCACCAGTTCAATGCTGGCGTGGATTCTCGAACAGGCCGGGCAGGAACCGGGGTTTCTGATTGGCGGGATCCCGGAGAACTTCGGTGTTTCCGCACGTGCCGGACGCGGCCGTCCGTTTGTGATCGAGGCCGATGAATACGACACCGCGTTCTTCGACAAGCGCAGCAAATTCGTGCATTACCACTCGCGGACTGCGATTCTCAACAATCTGGAATTCGATCATGCCGACATCTTTTCGGATCTTGCGTCCATCGAGACGCAATTTCATCATCTTGTGCGAACAGTGCCACGTACCGGCAGATTGATTGTCAATGCGACCGAGCCCAGTCTGGCGCGCGTGATCGCCCGCGGTTGCTGGAGCAAAATCGAGTATTTTGGGAGTCATACGGGGTGGAATGCGAGTGTGATAGCTGAAGATGGCTCCTTCGAGGTGAGCCGGGAGGGCCGGTCCGCAGGCCGCGTCGAATGGAATCTGCTGGGCGAACATAACCGGCTGAACGCGACCGCCGCGATCGCAGCGGCATGCCATGTCGGGGTCGTTCCCGAGCAGGCGGTTGCGGCCTTGCGCGATTTCCGCAATGTCAAGCGGCGCATGGAAGTACGTGGCAAGGTGCGCGATATCACGGTCTATGACGACTTTGCGCATCATCCAACTGCGATCGCGACCACCATTGCGGGCCTGCGCGCGCACGTTGGTCCGGCGCGTATTCTCGCGTTGCTGGAGCCACGGTCCAACACCATGAAGTTGGGGGTCATGAGTGCGGCCCTGCCGGCCAGCCTCGGCCAGGCCGACCTGGTGTTCGGCTACGGTGCCCGCGAAGGTCGTGATGCGCTGGGCTGGGACCTGGGAGCGGTGCTGGCACCGCTGGGCAGCAAGGCGGCGGCCTTCGACGACCTTGACGATCTCGTGCGGTCGGTCGCTCGTGCGGCCTGCCCCGGCGACCATATCCTTGCCATGAGCAACGGCGGCTTTGGCGGCATCCACCGGAAACTCCTGGACGCCCTCGCATGATCATCTATCTGCACGGCTTTCGCTCGTCGCCGCAGTCATTCAAGGCACGCCTGATCGGCGAGCGCATGCGCGTGCTCGGGCTGGCCGGCCAATATATGTGCCCGCAGTTGTCCGAGCGTCCGGCGACGGCAATGGCAGAGTTGATCAGCATGGCAGCCGGTTTGAACGCACAACATTTGACCCTGATCGGCAGTTCGCTCGGCGGCTTTTACGCCACCTGGCTGGCCGAAAGGCTGGGGTGCCGGGCAGTGATGTTGAACCCGGCGATGCGCGCCCATGAAAAGCTGGCACGCCATATTGGTATGCAAACCGCGTTTCACGAAGCGGGCACCAGTTTTGAATTTCGCGCAGAATATCTCGATGAGTTGCGTGCCATGCATGTGGAGACGATTACGCAAGCGCGACGCTACTTTGTCCTCGCCGCGACTGGCGACGAATCGCTTGACTGGCGCGAAATGACCGCCGCATTTCCCGGCGCGCGACACAAGGTCATCCAGGGTAGTGACCACGGGATGGTCGATTTTGCCGACCATATGGACGAAGTTCTCGCATTCGCAGGCGTCGTTCCCGCCGCAGGCGGTTGACTTTTGCTGTACTGCTGCGCAGTGTCGCTCGGCCAGCAATTGGTTACATTACATTGCGGTGCAGCAATGGAGCCAGCCATGTGCTAGAGTCGCGCGTCAATTTTTCGGCGGGAGAAGCAATTGAAACTCAAGGACCGTGTAGCCATCATCACCGGTGGCGCCAATGGGATCGGCCATGCAACCGCAAAGCGGTTTGCCGACGAAGGTGCGAAGGTCGTCATCGCCGACCTGCGGCGCGATCAGATTGACCGCGCGGTGGCCGAAACCGGTGCGGCCTGGGGCGGAATTGTCGACGTAACCCAGCGAGCCAGCGTCGATGCACTGGTCGCGACAGTCAAGGACCGCTTCGGCCGCATCGACGTTCTGGTCAATAACGCCGGCATCACCAAGGATGCGCGCCTGGTGAAGATGACCGAAGTCGAATTCGATGCGGTGATCGATGTCAACCTGAAGGGCGTCTTCAACTGCTCGCAGGCGGTGGTCGAATCGATGATCGCGCAGGGCAGCGGTGTGATCCTCAACGCCTCGTCGGTGGTAGGAATCTACGGCAACTTCGGCCAGACCAACTATTCGGCCACCAAGTTCGGGGTGATCGGCTTCACCAAGACCTGGTTCCGCGAACTGGGTCCCAAGGGCATTCGGGTGAATGCAGTTGCGCCGGGCTTTATTTCGACCCATATACTCGACGCCATTCCAGAGAATGTGATGAACCAGATAAAAAGCCGGGTGGCACTCGGGCGCTTGGGCAAGCCGGAGGAGATCGCGAGCGTCTACGCTTTTCTGGCTTCCGACGATGCCAGCTACATCAATGGCGCGGTCCTCGAGGTGTCGGGCGGGTTGACGGTCTGACAAGCGCGCCGCACTTGGCCGCAGCCGTCAGTCGACCTGCGCCCCCGACGCCTTCACCACTTTTGCCCAACGCTCGATCTCTGCCTTGAAAAAGGCTGTGGTCTGCTCCTGTGACCCAAGCACGTTCTCGAAGCCCTGGTCGGAAAAGCGCTGGCTCAACTCCGGCGCCCTGAAGCCCCTGGCGATATCGGCGTTGAGCTTGGCCACGATCTCCTTCGGCGTGCCCTTGGGCGCGGCCACCGCCTGCCAAGACGTAACGTCGAATCCGGCGATGCCGGACTCGATCATCGTCGGCACGTTGGGAAACTGCGGCATGCGCGCCGCTGACGTGACCGCCAGGGCCTTCATCTTGCCGGCGCGGATGTAGGGCACCACGGTGCCGAAGTTCTGGAACGAAGCTTCGATGTTGCCGGCCATGATGTCGGTCTGCGCCGCCGCGCCGCCGCGGTAGGGGATGTGCACGCCGAAGGTCTTGGTCTGCTGCTTGAAGAGTTCCGCCGACAGGTGGTCGGAAGAGCCCGAGCCGGAGGAGCCGTAGGACACGCGGCCGGGATTCTTCTTCGCATACTCGATGAATTCCTTCAGGCTGTTCGGCGGAAAATTGGGTGGGGTGATCAGCACGTTCGGGGTACGCACCACCACCGTGATGGCGTCGAAATCCTTCAACGTATCGTACTTGGGGTTCTTGTAGAGCCCCATGTTGATGGCGAAGGTGCCGATCGAACCGACCATGATGGTGTAGCCATCGGCGGGCGATTTGGCGAGAGCTTCCGCAGCGATCGAACCATTGGCGCCAGGGCGGTTTTCCACCAGTGTGGTGTAGCCGGCCTCGGTCAGTTTTTGCCCCACGGCGCGCGCGACGATGTCGCTGGTGCCGCCGGCGACAAACGGCACCAGGATCCTGACAGGTTTGTTCGGGTAGGCCTGGGCATGGGACAGCCGGCTCGGTCCGACGATGCCTGCGGCAAGCGTCAGCGCTGCCAGGGCGGTAGACAGGCATTTCATGTTTGTATCCTTCACGTTTGTTGGGTGAGTCGCAGCACGATCAATCGCCGCGAAAGCGGTCGAGGCTGCGGCGGTCCTTCTTGGTCGGGCGCGCGAAGATCTGCTCGGCCGGGTCGCTGACGCGGCGGCGCTTCTCGGCTGCAGCGGCGCGCGCCGCCTGGCTTTCCGGCGTCTCCTCGTACAAGGTTCGCGCGATGTCGGCGCTACCGCGCTTGTCGGCGAGCGCCTTCACCAAAATGGTGTATTGGGCGTCGCCGGCGCGTAGTTCAAGCGTGTCGCCGGCCTTGACTTCCTTGGCCGGCTTGACGCGGTCGCCATTGAGGCGCACCTTGCCGCCATCGATGGCCTCGGTGCTGATGCTGCGGGTCTTGTAGAAGCGCGCCGCCCACAGATACTTGTCGAGCCGGACGCGTTCCATGGATCAATATGCGGCCACGCCGCCATCCGAACGCGGATCGAAGCCGCCCTCGAAGTTGCCGTTGGGGTGACGGATCACGCAGCCGGCATGGCCCAGCGTCTCATCGTAGTCAGGATACATTTCCACATCGTGCCCGCGGCGCTTCAATTCCTCGACGGTGGCCGGCGGGAAGCGGCCTTCCAGCTTGAGGGTGTCGGTGGTCTGGCCCCAGGTGCGACCGAGCAGCCAGCGTGGCGCGGCGATCGCATCCTGCGGGTTGATGCCGTACACCGCAGTGCGCGTGAATACTGCGGATTGGCTTTGCGGCTGACCGTCGCCGCCCATGTTGCCGTAGACCATCACGCGGCCGTCGTTGAACAAGGCCAGCGCCGGGTTCAGGGTATGGAAGGGCTTCTTGCGCGGCTCCAGTGTGTTGATGTGCTTCGGGTCCAGCGAAAACGAGGCGCCGCGGTTCTGCCAATTGATGCCGGTCTCCTTCAACACCACGCCGGAGCCGAACTCGTGATAGATGGACTGGATCAGCGACACCGCATTGCCCTGCCGATCGATCACGCCCATCCAGATGGTATCGGCCGGACCCCTGCCCGCGCCCCAGGGTGCCGCTTTGGCCATGTCGATGTTCGCGGCGTTGGCGTCGAGGTTGGCGGCGGACAAAAGCGATTGCGGGTCCGGTGCGCCGTTCGTTTTCATGACCGCGGGATCGGTGATGTATTTGTCGCGCACCATGAAGGCCCGCTTGGTGGCCTCCACCGCAGCATGCACATAGTCGGCGGAGAGGTGGTCGAAACGTTCGATGCCAAGCCGGTCCATTTGACCCAGGATCAACAGCGACACCAGCCCCTGCGTGGGTGGCGGCATGTTGTAGACGCGCCCCAGCGAATGGCTGAGTTCGAGTGGCGTGCGGATCAGGGCCCGGTGCGCTTCAAGATCGGCAAGCGTGACCGGGCTCTGCGCGGCCGCCAGGTCGCGGGCGATGGTGCGCGCCAGGTCGCCACGGTAATAGTCATCGAGCCCGGCGTGGGCCAGTTGTTGCAGTGTGGCGCCCATGCGCGGTTGCAGGAATACGTCACCGGTCGCGGGCGGTTTGCCATCGATCAGGAAAGTGCCCGCAAAGCCGTGGATGTCCTGCAACTCCGCGAGTTTTTTCGTGGTGTTCATGTGTTGCGAGGTGGTCACCACGATCCCGGATTTTGCATAGTGAATCGCGTCTTCGAGCAAGCGTGACAGCGGCAGTCTGCCACCGAGCTTTTGCACCGAATGCTGATATGCCGCATTCCACCCGGATATCGTGGCGGCCACGGTGATCGCCGCCGACCCGCCACGAAATGGAATGGCCGACTTGCCGCCATAGTCGGCACGCGATATCCCGATGGCGGCGGCGCCGCAGGCATCGATGCCGATCACGCCGTCCGCCGCTGTGCGCACCAGCCAGAAGCTGTCGCCGCCAATGCCGTTCATGTGCGGATATACCACGGCGATGGTCGCGGTGGCGGCGATCATCGCCTCCACCGCGTTGCCGCCTTCGCGCAGCACGGCCAGTGCGGATTGCGAAGCCAGGGAGTGAGGCGCGACGGCCATGCCGCGCGTGCCGCGTGATGGGTTTGCCATGTCAGTCCAGCGAGGGTTGTCTTGTTGAAAATTGCATCATGCGCGACAACGACAAGCCTCTGGCGAGGCTGTCATGTTGTCGCGAAACGTGCGTTGAAATGTCGCGCGTCAGGCCATTTCCGCCACTACGCGGCCGATGACGGTGCCGGCCTTGAGTTCGTCGAGCGTGCGCGAGATTTCGCTCATCGGCCGCTTCTCGACCGGGATCGCCTTGAGCTTGCCAGACTGCGCCAGCGCCACCACTTCGCGCAATTCCTGCACGTTGCCGACATACGACCCCTGCACGGTGAGCGCACGTTGCACCGTGCCCACCATTGAGAGTGTGATTTCACCGCCATACAGGCCGACCAGCACGTAGCGACCGCCCTTGCGCAGCGCGCCCATCGCCACTTGCGCCGTCTGCGTGGCGCCGACCAGATCGACCGCACCGGCCACGCCGCCGGGCAGGGCCAGCAGTTTGGCCGGGGTATCGGCATCGGCCGCGTTGAATGTCTCGGCAGCCCCGGCAGCCCGCGCGGCGGCGAATTTCGAGGGGTCGATGTCGCAGGAGACGATGCGCTGATGGCCCATCGCATTCAACATGGCCACTGCCATCAGGCCAAGTCCGCCCGCGCCCATCACCACGATCCAGTCATTCGGGCCAATTGCTTCAGCTTGTTGACCGCGCTGTAGGTGGTGAGGCCGGAGCAGGCCAGGATCGGTGCGAAACTCGGTTCGACGCCGGTGGCGTCAACCAGATAGCGCGGATGCGGCACCAGCACGTACTCCGCATAACCGCCAGAGCGCTGGATTCCAATGTATTGCGGGGTCGGGCACAGATTGTCAGCGCCCTCCTGGCAGCGTGCGCACTTGCCGCAGCCGGTCCACGGGTAGACCAGACGGTCCTGTCCGACCGGCACCGCGCCGGCGTCGGGGCCGGCTGAGACCACCGTCCCGTAGGGCTCGTGGCCCATGGTGATCGGCGGCTTCATGCCGCGGTCGGCCATCTGGAATTTCTTGCCGCCGCCCATGTCGAAATAGCCGTCGCGAATGTGCACGTCGCTGTGACAGACGCCGCAATACTTGAGCTTGACCAGGACCTCGGTGCCAGTGGGCGCAGGCGTGTCACGGATGGCTTTTTGCAGGGGCTTGCCCCATTCGGTGATGTCGTAGCTTTGCATGGCGCGCTTTCGCGGTTGAATGTCGAAGGCGCGAATCTACCATCGCTGCGGCACCAACGGGATTGGTCGCGGGCCGGAGGAACCGGCAGCACCACGGCGTGATTGCGAAAAAAAGCCCCGCAGCGCGGGGCTTTGAGCGGGCGCAATCAGCGCTACGCCACCGTTTTGACAGTAGGCTTGTTGGCAAACGAGAACGCGGCCATGGTCTGCTCGGCCACCCGATGCCATGCCAGTTGGTCTTCACGGAACTTGAGCCAGGACAGGTAGATCTTCTTGAACGCCGGGTTTTTCGCCGCCTCTTCGTCGTACAGCGCGTAGGCCGCGTCCTGCGCGGCTTTCATGATGTCATTGGAGAACGAATGCAGCTTCACACCCTGGGCGATCAGGCGTTTCAGGGCCGTCGGGTTCTTGGCATCGTACTCAGCCATCATGTCGGCGTTGACCGCGTAAGCCGCCGCTTCAAAGGCTGCCTGATACTCCTTGGGGAGCTTGTCCCATTCCTTGATGCTGACGTAGAACGAGTAAGCGGAATTCGGTTCCCACCACCCGGGGGTGTAATAGTGCTTGGCAACCTTGAAAAAGCCGAGTTTCTCGTCGTCGTAGGGGCCCACCCATTCGGCGGCGTCGATGGTGCCTTTTTCCAGCGCCGGATAAATGTCGCCACCGGCAATCTGTTGCGGCACCGCGCCCAGCTTGGCGAATACTTCACCGCCCAAGCCGGCGATGCGGATCTTCAGACCCTTGATATCGGCCAGGGATTTCACCTCCTTGCGGAACCAGCCACCCATCTGGGTACCGGTGTTGCCGCCCGGGAACGACGCGATGTTGAAGTCCTTGAGGAAATCGCCGACCAGTTCGCGGCCACCACCGTAGTACATCCAGGCATTCTGCTGGCGCTGGTTGATGCCAAACGGCACCGTGGTTTCAAACGCGAACGCCTTGTTCTTGCCGATGTAGTAGTAGCTGTTGGTGTGGCCGCATTCGACGGTGCCGTTCTGCACCGCGTCGGCCACCTGCAAGCCAGGAACGATCTCGCCGGCCGCGAACACCTGGATCTGGAACTTGCCGCCGGTCAATGCCGCCACCCGTTTGGACAGCAGTTCGGCGCCGCCGAACACCGTATCGAGCGATTTCGGATAACTGGACGCCAGGCGCCACTTGATCGCGGGTTGCGATTGAGCAATCGCCGGGAACGCCATTGCAGCCGCAGTACCGCCCGCTGCACCAGTAATGAATTTTCGACGTGAAGAAGTCATGGTTTGCCTAAGTTAGAGTTGGATGACAAAGTGTCACTTAGATTCAAGCACTCACCGTGCCAGAATAGCCGTAGCGAAAGCAAGGCCAATGCCAAGGCCAAGACCAAGACCAAGGCGGGCCAAGGGCAGTAGCGAAGCCGAAACGGCAAGGCAAGGGCGAGGCACAAGCACCCCCGACCGAACACCGCAAGTTATGGGACATTGCAAGCGATGTCCCATCAACGCGCGGAGTTAGCCCGGCGCAAAGCGTCCGGGCTAACAGCTAAAAAATCACATTTCGCCGGTTCCGGCGCACCATTCGCGATACGGCTTTGTATACAATGGCGTCCATCGAACCCGAGAGACAAACGGCGCCCCTTGAAGGTGCGTTGCAACAGGAGGAGTTTCACGTTGAAGCCGACCGATATTGGCAACCCGGATTACTTCCACAAGGTGGTGGATTGCCAGTGGGCATGCCCTGCCCACACGCCTGTTCCCGAATACATCCGCCTGATCGCCGATGGCCGCTATTCGGATGCCTACATGGTCAACTGGCAGTCGAACGTGTTCCCCGGGGTTCTCGGGCGCACCTGTGACCGCCCGTGCGAGCCGGCTTGTCGCCGCAGTCGGGTCGAGGATGGCGAGTCGAAGGAACCGGTGGCGATCTGCCGCCTGAAGCGCGTTGCCGCCGACTACAAGGACGACGTGTCGCACCGCATGCCGAAGGTTCCGGAAAAGAAGAACGGCAAGCGCATCGCCTGCGTCGGCGCCGGCCCGGCCTCGCTGACGGTGGCGCGCGACCTGGCGCCGCTGGGCTACGAAGTCACGGTGTTTGACGGCGAGAAAAAGGCCGGCGGCTTCATCCGCAGCCAGATTCCGAAATTCCGCCTGCCGGAGTCGGTGATCGACGAGGAAACCGGTTACATCCTTGACCTTGGTGTCGACTTTCGCTCCGGTGTGCGGATCGACAGCCTCAAGGACCTGCTCGGTCAGGGCTACGACGCGGTGTTCGTCGGTTCCGGCGCGCCGCGCGGCCGCGATCTCGATTTGCCCGGCCGCAAGGAGGCGGCGAAGAACATCCACATCGGCATCGACTGGCTGTCGAGTGTTTCGTTCGAGCATATCGACAAGATCGGCCGTCGGGTCATTGTGCTGGGCGGCGGCAATACGGCGATGGACTGCTGCCGTTCGTCGCGCCGCTTGGGGGGCGAAGACGTCAAGGTAATCGTGCGCTCCGGCTTCGACGAGATGAAGGCCAGCCCGTGGGAAAAGGAAGATGCGATTCACGAGGGCATTCCGATCATCAATTACCTGGTGCCCAAGGAGTTCAAGCACGACAACGGCCGCCTGACCGGCATGGTGTTCGAAAAGGTCAAGGCGGTCTACGACGAGCGCGGCCGCCGCTCGCTGGTGCCGTCGGGCGAACCGGACATGCATTTCGAATGCGATGACGTGCTGGTGGCGGTCGGTCAGGAAAACGCCTTCCCGTGGATGGAACGCGATATCGGGCTCGAGTTCGACAAGTGGGGCATGCCGGTGGTCAACGAGGTCACCATGCAGGCCAGCATCCCGAATGTGTTTTTTGGCGGCGACGCCGCCTTCGGTCCGAAAAACATCATCTGGGCGGTGGCTCATGGTCACGAGGCCGCGGTGTCGATCGACCGTTTCTGCAATGGTGAAGACGTGGCCACGCGGCCGCCGCCCCTGACCAATCTGCTGAGCCAGAAAATGGGCATCCACGAATGGAGTTACGACAATGATGTGTCGAACGACATTCGCTACAAGGTGCCGTTGAAAGACATCAACATCGCGCTCAAGAACATCAAGGTCGAGGTTGAGCTGGGCTTCGACCCGCAGATGGCGTGGAAGGAAGCGCAGCGCTGCCTCAATTGCGACGTGCAGACGGTGTTCGCCCCGAAGCTCTGCATCGAGTGCGATGCCTGCGTCGACATCTGCCCGATGGATTGCATCACCTTCGCCGATGACGGCGAGGAACCCGAACTGCGCGGCCGGCTGACCGCGCCGGCGCTCAACCTGGCGCAGGATCTGTACATCGGCCGTGGCCTGAAGACCGGTCGCGTGATGGCCAAGGACGAAGATGTCTGCCTGCACTGCGGCCTGTGCGCCGAACGCTGCCCCACCGGCGCCTGGGACATGCAGAAATTCCTGCTCGATACTGCCAAGGCCGGCCCCGGTTGCCGTGACCGGGCCATTTCGCCGCAACCCCTGAAGCGGGCCGCATAAGGACCCATGCTCGTCATGAAAAAGATCTCGGCAGTCAACGATTTCGTCATCAAGTTCGCCAACGTCAATGGCTCCGGCTCGGCCTCCGCCAACGAATTGTTCGCCCGTTCGATCCTGCGCATGGGTGTGCCGGTGTCGCCGCGCAATATCTTCCCGTCGAATATCCAGGGGCTGCCGACCTGGTACGAGGTGCGGGTCAGCGAAAAGGGCTATCTCGGCCGGCGTGGCGGGTGCGACCTGATGGTGGCGATGAACCCGCAGACCTGGGATGCGGATGTAAAGGAAATCGAGCCCGGTGGCTACCTGTTCTACGACAGCACGCGGCCGATGCCGAAGTCGAAATTCCGCGAAGACATCAATGTGCTGGGCATGCCTCTGACGCAGATCACCAACGAGGCGTATACCGATGTGCGCCAGCGCCAGCTGTTCAAGAACATCATCTATGTCGGTGCTCTGTCGGCCCTGCTCGACATGGAGTCCGATGCCATCGCGCAACTGATCGGCGAGCAGTATCGCGGCAAGGAAGCACTGTTGAAGCCCAACCTGCATGCGCTGCAGATGGGGCGCGATTACGCGACCGCCCATCTCGACTGCGGCAACATCGGCCTGAAGGTAAAGCGTGCCGACAACGTCGGCAAACGGATTTTCATCGAGGGCAACAACGCGGCAGCGCTCGGTGCGGTATATGGCGGCGCCACCGTCTGCGCCTGGTATCCGATCACGCCCTCGTCCTCGGTCGCCGAGGCGTTCGAGAAGCATTGCCGCAAGTTCCGGGTCGATGCCGAGACCGGCAAGAACCGCTTTGCCATCGTGCAGGCGGAAGACGAACTGGCTTCGATCGGCATGGTGATCGGCGCCGGCTGGAATGGCGCGCGCGCCTTCACCGCGACCTCCGGCCCGGGCATTTCGCTGATGACCGAATTCATCGGCCTGGCCTACTTCGCCGAGATTCCGGCCACCATCATCAACGTGCAGCGCGGCGGCCCGTCGACCGGCATGCCGACCCGCACCCAGCAGGCCGACCTGTTGTCGTGCGCCTACGCGTCGAACGGCGATACCAAGCATCCGCTGCTGTTTCCGGAAGATCCGAAAGAGTGCTTCGACTTCGCCGCCGCGGCGCTCGACCTGGCCGATCGCCTGCAAACGCCGATCTTCCTGATGACCGACCTCGACATCGGCATGAATACCCGCCTGTGCGAACCGCTGGTCTGGGACGACAACCGCAAGTACGACCACGGCAAGGTGATGACTGCCGAGGAGCTCGAAGCCGGCAAGAATTTCGGTCGTTACCTCGATGTCGACGGCGATGGCATTCCCTACCGCACCTATCCCGGCACCCATCCCAAGCGCGGCGCTTTCTTCACCCGTGGCACCACCAAGGACCGCTACGCGCGCTACAGCGAGGAAGGTCCGGTGTATGTCGACAACATGCAGCGCCTGGAGCTGAAGTGGGAAACCGCAAAGGATCTGGTGCCGCATCCGGTGACCCGCGCCGCCGCGCGGCCGTCGAAGTTCGGCGTCATCTATTTCGGTTCGACCAGTCCGGCGATGGCCGAGGCGCTCGACACCTTGGACGCGGACGGCAAGCCGCTCGACGCGATGCGCGTGCGCGGCTTTCCGTTCCATGCCAGCGTGATGGAGTTCGTTGCCGCGCACGAGCAGGTGTTCGTGGTCGAGCAGAATCGCGATGGCCAGTTCCGCTCGATGCTGATCAACGAGGGCAATCTCGATTCGGCACGCGTGGTGCCGGTGCTGCATTACGACGGCACGCCGATCACCGCGCGCTTCATCATCGCGGCGATTGCCGAGCATGTGGCGCTGTCGAACGTCACGCCGATCAAGAAGGTCGCGCAATAGGCACCCCATTCCCCTTCCAGGCGTCCGAGCGGCGCACGGACCTGACGGAGCGAACATGACTTACCTGACCAAGCCCAAACTACACCACCCGACTCTGGCGACCAACAAGCGCGGCTTCACCAGGCGCGATTACGAAGGCCCGGTATCGACCCTGTGCGCCGGTTGCGGGCATGACTCGATCTCGGCGGCAATCATCCAGGCGGCCTTCAACCTCGACATCGAGCCGCACCGGGTGGCCAAGCTCTCGGGCATCGGCTGTTCATCGAAAACCCCGACCTATTTCCTCGGCCAGTCGCATGGCTTCAACACCGTTCACGGCCGCATGCCGTCGGTGCTGACCGGTGCCAACCTGGCCAATCGTGACCTGATCTACATGGGGGTTTCCGGCGATGGCGACTCCGCCTCGATCGGCTTAGGCCAGTTCGCGCATTCAATGCGGCGCGGCGTCAACATGGTCTACATCGTCATGAACAACGGCGTCTACGGCCTCACCAAGGGGCAATTCTCGGCCACTGCGGACAAGGGTTCGAAGGCCAAGCGCGGCGCCATCAACAACGACTCGCCGGTCGACATGGTCGGCCTGGCGCTGCAACTGGGCGCGACCTTCGTGGCGCGCAGCTTTTCCGGCGACAAGGCGCAACTGGTGCCGCTGATCGAAGCGGCGATCGCGCACCAGGGCGCGGCTTTCATCGACGTCGTCTCGCCTTGTGTGGCATTCAACAATCATCCCGGTTCGACCAAAAGCTACGACTACGTGCGCGAGCACAACGAAGCGGTGAACCGGATCGACTTCATGCCCAGGCGCGAGGAAATCACCACTGAATACGCCCCCGGCACCTTGCAGGAAGTGGTGCAGCACGACGGTTCGGTGTTGCGCCTGCGCAAGCTGCACGCCGACTACGACCCCAACAACCGCATCGGCGCGATGAATTTCCTGCAGGAACACCAGGCCCGCGGCGAAGTGGTTACCGGTCTCCTTTACGTCAATCCGGAGCCCGAAGACCTGCATGTCTATGCCAACACCGTGGACGTGCCGCTCAACACCCTGACCGAGCAGGTGCTGTGCCCGGGTTCGGCGGCGTTGGACAAGATCAACGCCTCGTTGCGCTGACTGCCGCGGTTCAGGCGAGGGCCGCGCGCAGGCCGTTTGCGCCCAGGGATTCGGGCGCGATCGCGTCGAGCAGGTCGTTGGCCTGTTCGAAGTCGCGTCCGTAGGCGCCGCCGGCCAGCGCGATGCAGCCTGCGGTGATGGGTGTGGGCACCCCAGCCAGGCGAGCCATCCGCGCGTTGAACACCAATCCATAAGGGACGTCTTCGGTGACGTAGCGGGTATCGAGGGTGGCCGGCCCGTTCGGGCTGCCGAGATTGCTGTGAACCCAGCGGCACTGGTCGCTGAAATCGATCAGCGGCGCGCCAAACGAATGATGGAAATGCTGTTCGATGCTGCGCACCGCAAGGCCGAACGCGTGTGCCACCGCCAGGCGTTCGCCATCGAGAGCAACGGTCAGGCGCGCGGTCGCGCCGGCCATATGGTCGTATTGGGTCCAGGTCTCGCCGCGTTCCATCCGCGACAGGTTGGCCAGCGCCAGAGGCACATGGGCTACCGGATTGGTTTGCGACAATGAAATCGCCAGCAGGTCGGTCTGCGCGGCGAAGCGGTCGCCGAACAGAGTCTGCGCGAGTTCGAGCGCGCGCGCGGTCTCGGTCGCCGGCAGGGCGGCAAGTTCAAGACGGTCGCGCAGGGCCAGAACACGCACGACCGCCGGCCCGCTCTTGCGCGCGGTCATGACCGTGGTGCCGAACCCGGCGATCAGGCATTCGACGCCGCGCCGCGCCAACAATTGGCGCAGAAAAAGGCCGCCCAAGCTCAGCATCGGTGTCAGGAAGATCGCTTGGCCAGTCACCAGATGCGGCGCGCAGGCGCGCAGCAGCGCGGCATGGCCATAGGCCGGTACCGCCACGATGATGACATGCGCGCCCTCAATCGCGGCAGCCGGTGTGCGCGCAGTGGCGACCGGCACTTCGGCTACGAGCGCACCACTTGCCGTAAGCCGGCCCTGTTCAAGCCCGTCGACGCCGCGCCCCGTTGGCGACCACAGCGTCACCTGGTGCGCCCGCCCCAGCAATGCGGCACTGGCAAGCGCAATGCTTCCGGTGCCGAGAATGGCGACCTTCACTGTCGGGCTCAGTCGATCCTGGCGCCGGAAAAGCGCACGACTTCGCCCCATTTGCGGGTTTCGTCGTCCAGGTATCTGGCGAAGTCTTCAGGCGTTCCGCCGAGTGCCTCGACCCCGAGGTCGGAATAGCGCTTGACCAGGCCGGCATCCTTGAGCGCCGCATTGATCTCGCGATTCAGGCGCAGGACGATGGGGCGCGGAGTTCCCACCGGCACCAGGATGCCGAACCAGGCCGAGGACTCCAGCCCCGGCATCCCGGCCTCGGCGCTGGTCGGTACGTTCGGCAGGCCGGCCAGGCGTTTCGGTGCCAGCACCGCGAGCGGTCGCACCGCGCCGGAGCGCGCATGCTGGGCAATGCCGGGCACCAGTTGAAACATCAGTTGCAACTGGCCGGAGATCAGGTCGATGGTGGCCTGGCCGACTTGCAAGTAAGGCACATGGGTCATCTCGGTGGCGCTCATCTTGCGGTACAACTCGCCGGCCAGATGCATCGAGCTGCCATTGCCCGAGGAACCGAAATTGAGCTTGCCCGGATTGCTCCTGGCGTAGGTGGTGAATTCGCCAAGCGTGGTGATCGGCAGCGACGGATGGACCACCAGGATATTGGGCACCGACGCGTACAAGGCCACCGGCACCAGGTCCTTCCTGGGATCGAATGGCATGGACTTGTAGAGCGCCGGATTGGTCGCCAGGGTTCCCGACGATGCCGCCACGATGGTGTAGCCGTCAGGCGCGGCCCGCACCGCCTCAAGGGTGCCGACGTTGCCGTTGGCGCCCGGCTTGTTTTCGACCACCACGTTGTGGCCGAGCGATCGGCCGAGCGCCTCGGCGAGCATGCGCGTTACCGGATCGACCGTGCCGGCGGTCGGAAACGGAATGATCAGCTTGACTGGCTTGACCGGATATTCCTGGGCATGGACCAGGCTGCTTGCGGCCAGCAGCGCGGCAAGCGCGGCGAAGGTACGAACGGCGGATCGTTTCACTGCGGACTCCGGAAGTGCATGAGCGCATGATTGGAACACATGCGCCGGCAGGCCGGAGCCTGACTGTCGTCGCCATGGTCTAAACTTCCGGGCGCATGGAAATCGGGCGCGCAATTCCGGCATTGTTTGCCGGCGCCGCCTTCCAACCGCCCACTGACGGCGAGCGTCTGTCGCGCCCGCCCGTCCACCGCCTTGCAACACCATCGACTGAAGCGAAAACCATGAGCCGAAAAATCAACGAAGCGGTCGCGCGCGACGCATTCGAGCGTGCGATCGCCGATCACACCCAGGAGTTCGGGCGTTATTTCCTGGCCCGCCTGCTGGGCCTCGAAATCAGCCATCCCGACGACGATACCTGTGTGGTCGAGTTCGAAGTGCATGACTTCATGTTCAATCCGCAGGGCAGCCTGCACGGCGGATTGATCGCCACCGTGCTCGACGTCTCGATGGGCCATCTGCTGCAAAAGGCGATCGGTCCCGGCATGACCCTCGAGATGAAAACCCAGTTCCTGCGTCCCGCGCGCGTCGGTCGCCTGCGTGCGGAAGGGCGGTTTCTGAAAAAGGGCAAGTCGATCAACTATCTCGAAACGCGCCTGACCGATGACAAGGGCAGCTTGCTGGCGGTCGCCAACTCGACCTGGCAATTGATGCCGCAGGCCGCGGCCCCGGGCTAAGGGCGGTTCGGGGCGCCGCCGGCTTGACCGGCCTGCGCCAGAAGCACCGGAAACACCTTCGAGTCCATCGCCGCGCCCGGCATGGGCCCGTCGCGCTCGGGCGGTGGTGGCGACATGAAGCCTTCGCGCAAGACGAACCGCGCATCCGCGCCGGTAAAACGGGCGGAGAACGCGCGCCGCCGATGGACCGACAGGTTCTCCGGTGCGCCATGCACGGTCAGCCCATGGAAAGCGATGCAATCGCCGACCGCGAGTTCCCAGGTCAGGATGCGATGCCGCGCCCGCTCGGCCTCGAAATCGGGAATCGACTCGAAGCGCGCATCGGTGGCCGCGGCGTGGGCTTTCTGGTCGGCGAAGCGTGCCGGCCTGAACCAGCGGCCCCAGCGGTGCGAGCCGGCGATGTATTCCGGGCAGGTGCGTTGTTCGACCGGATCAAGCGGAATCCAGAAGCTGACGACGTGTTCGCCATCAATCGGGTAGTAGGGCTGGTCGTGATGCCACGGCGTCCGTTCGCGGGTCCCGGGTTCCTTCACCAGAACATGCTCGTGGTACAGATTGACCTTGGGCGAGCCCATCAGTTCGGCGGCGACGTGCTTCTGTGGTGAGTCGAAAAAAAAGTCACGGTAGGCCGCGATCCGCTCCCAGTTGCAGTAGTCGCCGAAAAACATTCCTGGCTGCCCGTCCGGGGTGTAGTACTTGGCGTATGGGCCCGGCGCCTGCAGGTTTTCGGCGACGCCCTCGCGCAGACGCGCGATCCATTCCGGCGCGATGATGTTGCGCAGGCAGACAACACCGTCGGTGCGATAGGTTTGCAGGATGGCAGGGTCGATGATCGGCATGGCTCTTGATGTTGGAAAATGTAGTGTGTTGCACTGCGGCTTGTAGGGCTAGACCGTTTCGGCTACCTTCCCCAACGGGGTGCCACAAAACAATGATTTCACATCGCGCCCACAGGGGCAAGTCGCTTTTTGCAATTGAACAGGTTGATCAGGACACCAGGGGAACTCGATGAATACGCAGCAATTCAAGCCGGCCGCTGTACTGCTGCTGGCCATCATGTTGACATTGGCGGGTTGCACCCAGCGGCGACCAGCGCCGCCACCCGAAGCCGCGCCGGCGCCTGTGCCTGCGCCCGCCGCGCCGGTACCGGCAGCGCCGACTCCCGCGCCCGCCGCGACCTCGGGCGCCCGGAATGTTGACGAGTACAAGCGCGACTTCGCCAACCGTGTCTATCAGACCTCCGCGGCGCAGGTGTTTTCCGGCACACCGCCGCACCTGCTGCGTTCGGTGATCGTGATGAGCGTGGCGCTCGACGCATCCGGCAACGTGTCCGATGCCCGCGTGCTGCGCGACAACGGCGATCAGGAAACCGTGCGCAGCGCATTGGACAGTGTGCGGCGCGGTGCCCCCTATCCGCGCCCGGCATCGCGCCTGGTCAATCGCGGGCGCTTCGAATTCAGCGAAACATGGCTGTTCCGCGATGACGGGCGTTTCCAGTTGCGCACGTTGGCGGAGGCCTGGCAACAATAGTCGCTGCGGTCGCGCCAGGATTCCGATCAGGCAAGCATCGGTGCGCAACGATCACGCCGTGCGCCAACCGGGCGGCGGCACCAGCATACGAATATCGGGTGGTTCAAGGTCTGGAGTCTGGGATGGCAGGTGCGCTGTTGCTCGATCGGTTGCTGGGCGCTGATTGGCCGGATCTCGGCAGCGCGGACGCGCTCAAGGCTTTTGAAGCCATACCGTTCGCCGAGCGCGTCGCCGCGCGCAGTACCTATGCGGCGATTCGGCTGGGCGCGACATTCAACCCGGAGGCCGCGGCATTGCAGTGCCTGCCCAATGCTGACCCTGACGAAGCCACGCTGGCGGTTTCGTATGCGCAGTTCATCGGCCGCATCACGCAAACCGCCAACTTTCTGGGCGGTCTGGGGGTCGGGCCCAACGATGTGGTGAGCTTCCTGTTGCCGCTGTTGCCACACAGTTTTTTCACCCTGTTCGGGGTCGAGGCGGTCGGGATCGCCAACCCGGTCAATCCCCTGCTCGAACCGGCCCAGATCGCCGAGATCCTGCGCGCGGCAAACACCAAGGTGCTGGTGACGCTGGGGCCGACGCCAGGTTCGGATATCTGGGACAAGGTGCAGGCCATCCGCGATCGGTTGCCGCACCTCAAGGCGATCGTCGTGGTGCAAGGCGGCGGTGAGTTGCCTGCCGGCGTTCACGACTTCGATACCCTGGCCGACGCGTGTCCAGCGGATCGCCTGATCAGCGCCCGCGATATCCGGGCCGATGACACCGCGGCGTATTTCCACACCGGTGGCACCACAGGCACGCCCAAGCTGGTGCGCCACAGCCACGGCAACCAGGTCTACCAGGCCTGGGCGGTGGGATTGATGTTGCGTTCCGGACCGGGCCGCACCATGCTGTTCGGGCTGCCGCTGTTTCATGTCGGCGGCGCATTGACCCAGGGGCTGGCGGTGTTCGCCGCCGGCGGCACCGCGGTGGTGGTCAGCCCCAAGGGCTGGCGCGAACCGGCTGCGGTGCGCAATGTATGGCGCTTGGTCCAGCGCTACCAGCCGGCAGTGCTCGGCGGGGTGCCGACAGTACTGGCCGCGGCTTTGGGTGTGCCGGTCGGCGACGCCGACGTATCCTCGATCGCCCGCGTGTCCGGCGGCGGTTCGGCGATCCCGGTGGCGGTGTGCAAGGCTTATGAGAAGCAATTCCAGGTGCCTGTGCTGGAGGTCTACGGCATGACCGAAACCGCAAGCGTGCACACCATCAGCTATCTCGACCGGCCGCTGCGCTTGGGCTCGGTCGGCCATGCGGTGCCCTACAGCCGCGTGCGCATCGTGAAGATCGATAGCGACGGCCGCTACCAGGGCGACTGCTCCGCGAACCAGATCGGCGTGGTGGCGATGGCCGGCCCCGGCGTGTTTGCGGGATACGTGAGCGAAACCCACAATCGCGGCGCCTTCGTCGAAGCTGGTTGGGTGAATTCCGGCGATCTCGGGCGGCTTGATGAAGATGGGTATTTGTGGATCACCGGGCGCGCCAAGGACCTGATCATCCGCGGCGGCCACAACATCGACCCGCTGGCGATCGAGGAAGTGTTCTTTCAGCACCCGGCAGTGGCGCTGGCGGCGGTGGTCGGTCAGCCCGATGCCTACGCCGGCGAATTGCCGCTGGCGTTCGTGCAGTTGAAACCCGGTGCCGCGATCGAAGCCGACGAGTTGCTGGGCTTCGTGCGCGAGCGCACACCGGAACGCGCGGCGGTGCCGGTGGCGGTGGTGTTCATCGATGCGATTCCCTTGACCGCGGTGGGCAAGGTGTTCAAGCCGACCTTGCGTTGGGCGGCGGCGCAGCGGGTGGTGCGGCGCATGCTGGCGGACCTGCTGCCGGCGGAGGTCGACGCCGCGGTGGAAGTGGGTGCCGACCCGGTGCATGGCAGCCTCATCACGGTCACGCTCAATGGCTTGCCCGAAGCGCCGCGAGCGTATCTTGAAGCGCAGATCCGCGAGCGTCTGAACCCGCTTACGACGCGCCACACGATCGTCTGGCGCTAACCCAGCTCAAACCCACCCACGCCGCCAGAGCCTGGTATCGGTCAAGTCACGCCAAGCCAGGGTGCTGACCCGCTTCGAGATCACGGCTTCGAGTTCGACGTGCATGATGTTGCCGCCGGGCACCATGGGTTCGAGCAGCTTGGTCACCAGGAAATGTTTTTCTTTATTGACCGGCGCCACCGCGGTCCATTTGGACAACAGAAGTTTCTTCGGACTGGGCGTCGACATCTTGTTCATGCGTATGCAAGGCTATCGTGCACTGCCGGTGATTGTTTGCGCCTCAATCCACCGTCGCGCCACTGCGCCGGATCACCGGCCCCCAGCGCTTCAGTTCCTCCTGCATGAAGGCAGCGAATTCTGCCGGCGAGTTGGGGCGCGGGTCCATGTATTGCGCTCGCAGTTTCTCGGCCACCGCCGGGTCCTGCATGGCAGCCGTGAATTCACGGTTGAGGCGTTCGATGATCGCCGGCGGCGTTTTGGCCGGCGCGACCACGCCGATCCAGGCGGTAGCTTCCACATCGAGAATGCCGGCTTCGCGGAAGGTCGGGATGTTGGGCAACAGCGGCGAGCGTTGCGGGGTCGAGATCGCCAGGGCCTTGAGCCGGCCGGCCTGCACTTGCGGCATGATCGCCAGTGGCGCCAGGGAAGCGATCTGGGTATCGCCGGCGATCACGCTGGTCACCGCCGCCGGTGAAGAGGCGTAGGGAATGTGCACGATGAAAGTGCCGGTCTTGGCCTTGATCAACTCCATCGACAGGTGCGAAAGGCTGCCGGCGCCGATCGAGGCGTAGTTGTACTTGCCCGGGTTCTTCTTGAGCAGCGCGAACAGCTCCTGCATGTTGTTCACGTTGAGCGAAGGCGCCACCGCGATCACGTTCGGCTGGTGCACGCCGAAGGTGATCGGTGCAAGATCCTTGAACGGGTCATAGGGCAATGACTTGAACAGCACCGTGTTGTTGACCAGCGGCCCGGTGATCGAAACGCCGAAGGTATAGCCGTCGGGTGCGGCCTTGGCGATCACGTCGGTGCCCAGGTTGCCGCCGGCGCCCACACGGTTTTCGATCACGATCGCCTGCTTCAAGCCCTGACTGGCTTTCTCAGCCACGATGCGCGCGAACACGTCCGGTGTGGAGCCGGCGCCGAAAGGTACGATCAGGCGCAGCGAACGTGACGGATAGTCCTGTGCGATGGCGCAGGCTGCGGCGGCGACCCCGAGGCCCGGTACCAGCCATTGCAAGGCAAGTCGAATCAAGGTTTTCACCGGGTGTCTCCAACAGGGGTCATTTGGTTGAAATAGCCTTGTTCAGTGGCGATGAATGCGCCCACCATCGCGCGGTAGGTGGTTTCAACCACATCGGCCAGATGTTCGAAGCCGCGATCGTGTTTTTGCGCAAGCTTGCGCGCCCGTTCGAATACCTCGGCCTGACGCGCCGGTGCCGCGACCTGATGCGCATCGCGCTTGAAGCGCGCCGCGTCCTTGACATGCATCGCACGCTCGGCCAAGAGCGCGATGATGGCATCGTCCAGCCGGTCGATGTTGGCGCGTACCTCCGCCAGGTTGGCGGCCAGCGGGCGATAGGCCGGGTCGCGAAAGGCAAAGAGCGGCCCGTTGTCAGTCGCGGGTTGGTTCATTTCTTCTCCGTAGCCGGCGCCGGCGGCTTCTGCGTGATCGGCAGCGCCGCCTTGATCGCGGCATAGTCGTAGGCCAGGGGTGCGGCTTGCAAGGCCGCGGCGGGCAGCGCCTGCAAGGCACGGTCAAGCGCCGCGAAACGATCCTCGCTGGCCGGGTGCGACGACAGCCAGCCGGGATTCAGGCTTTCCTTCTCGCCCATTTTGCGAAAAAAGTCGCGCATGCCGGCCGCTGCGATGCCGGCCGCCACAAGAGCCTTCAAGCCTTCGGCATCAGCCTCGCTCTCATGCTGGCGCGAGAATTTGAGCCCGATCAGGTCCTGGCCCAGCGAAACCAGGCCGCCGAGATCGCCGAACACCATGCTGACGGTCACCATCAGGCCGGCGCTCTTGGCCATGGCCTTGAGACTGTGGCGCTTCTCCACATGCTGCACCTCGTGCGCCAGCACCCCGGCGACTTCGTCGGCGGTCGACGCAAGCGCCAGCAAGCCGGTATGCACCACCACGAACCCGCCCGGCATCGCGAAGGCATTGACCGCCGGATCTTCAGCCACATAAAACTCGTACTGGTAGGCCGAGCCCCGGGTCAGGCGCGCGCCGATCTCACGCACCATCGCAGCCGGGGGGCCTTCAACGAGCTTCAATCTGGCTTTGGTTTGCGCAAACACCACCTCGCCCAGCTTGCGCTCCTGAGCCACCGGCACATGGGAAATGGCCCAGGCGGCAATGCGCTCATGCTCCCACAACAAGGCACCCAGGAGCAGCAGCGGCAGCAGCACCGGGCCCAGCGTCAGCCACAGCATCAGATGCGACCATTTTCGGGTGCCGGCGTCGCGCCCCAACTGGCGGCTGCCTTTCAGGCCCGCCTTGGCAGGCGCCGATTGCGCCAGTTGTGCCTTGATCGCAGCCACCGCCGCCGCATCGGTCACCGCCAACACATATTTGCCACTGCGCCCGGACCATTCAAGCATCAACTGCGAGTCGTTGAAGCCACCCTTGCGCACACTGATTTCGGCCCAGGGCGGCGTGCCATCACATTCTTCGGACGTCACAAGGCGCAGACCGAACCGCGACACCTCGAACTCGACCTGCGCCCCCGAACTCTGAAACCCCGGCCCAAAAGCCTGCCCGCGCAAACGATTCAGTTCACCCAAGCAGCACCTCGCGCCCGGTTTTCCCTGCGGTTTTCAAGATTTGAAATCGACCGGCTTTGCCGGCGATTTCAAACTGACATTACTCAGGCAAAAGTAGGTTTTTACTTTTGCCTGAACCTTAGTCATCATCCCCTCCCAAGATGCCGCCCAGGATGCCGCCTTCCTCGCGACCACCGCCACCGCCTAAGAGGCCAGCCGCCATGCCGCCGCCACCCTTGGGCGCGGCTGCGAAGATGCGCGACGCCAGGCGGTTGAACGGCAGCGACTGGATGATCACCGTGCCCGGTCCGCGCAGGGTGGCGAAGAACACGCCTTCGCCGCCGAACAGCGCGGTCTTGATCTTGCCTACATACTGGATGTCATAGTCGATCGTCGGCTGCATCGCCACCAGGCAACCGGTGTCGACGCGCAGCATCTCACCGGGTGCGAGGTCGCGTTTCATCATGGTGCCGCCGGCATGAATGAAAGCCATGCCGTCGCCCTCAAGCTTTTGCATGATGAAGCCCTCGCCGCCGAACAGGCCGACGCCGAGCTTTTTCTGGAACGCGATCGACAGCGCCACGCCCTTGGCGGCACACAGGAACGCGTCCTTCTGGCAAATCAGGGAGCCGCCGAGTTTCGACAGATCCATTGGAATCAGCTTGCCCGGATACGGCGCGCCGAATGCCACCTTGCGCTTGCCCTGGCCCTTGTTGGTGTACACCGTGGTGAACATCGATTCGCCGGTCAGCACGCGCTTGCCGGCGCCCACCAGTTTGCCGAAAAAGCCTGATTGCTGCGCCGACCCGTCGCCGAAGATGGTATCCATGTCGATTCCGTCTTCCATGTACATCATCGAGCCGGCTTCGCCAATCGCCGCTTCATCAGGGTCGAGCTCGATTTCGACGAACTGCATCTCGGCGCCATAGATCTTGTAGTCGATCACATCCATTGCCATGCTGAGCTCTCCTCTAAATCAAAAAGGGTGTGGTCCGGGCGCGTGTGCCAGCGCGCTCCGGCAGGGCGCTGCACCATCACTGCCTGCCGGGCATGACCAGCGGCACCGCTATAATTCGGGCGCGCATTGTAACCCGCAGGAAATGCGCGCAAATCAAGGTTAAACCCTGATCCGCAGCCCAAGTCTGCCCGCCGGGCGCAGGCCACCCCATCGTCACGATGTGCCACCCCGATCAGGGGCCGCATCCTTTGCAAAGACTCGAGCCCGAAGTGAATGTGTTCTATGAGGAAGACGGCGGCTTCAAGGTGGCCGCCGTGTTGTCCGAGTCCGAGGCGTCGTGCCAGGTAGAGGCGGCGCATGGCAAGCGTTCCAAAATCAAGTCAACGGCCGTGATGCTGCGCTTCGAGCGGCCGGCGCTGTCGGTGTTCGTAGGCGAGGCCGAGAAGGAAGCGGCCGCGGTCGACCTCGATTTTCTTTGGGAGGTCGCGCCGGCTGATGAGTTCGGCAGTGCCGAACTGGCCAGCGACTATTTCGGCCGGGCGCCGACCGCGGTGGAAGCGGCGGCCCTGCTGTTGCGCCTGCACGGCGCGCCGATGTATTTCTACAAGAAGGGGCGCGGGCGCTATCGGAAGGCGCCCGAGGAAGCTCTCAAGGCGGCGCTCGCCTCGGTGGAGCGCAAGGCGCGCGAGGCGGTGCTGCAGGCGCAGTACGTCGAGGAACTCGTCGCCTTGCGGATTCCCGAGGCGCTGCGCGCGCAGGTGCCGCAATTGCTGTTCAAGCCGGACAAGCAGTCGCTCGCCTTCAAGGCGCTGGAAGCTGCCTGCGCTGCCAGCGGCATGACCGCACCGCGCCTGCTGCACCGCGCCGGTGCGCTGGGCAGCGCTTACGACTATTTCCATGGTCGCTTCATGTTCGAGCATTTTCCGCGCGGCGCCGGGTTTGGCACAGTGCCGGACCCGGTGCCGCCCGGCGAATTGCCGTTGGCGCCGGCGACCGCGTTTTCGGTCGACGACAGCAGCACCACTGAAATCGACGACGCGTTTTCGGTGGCGCCCGGCAGCGGCGGACGGATCCGCATCGGCATCCACATCGCCGCACCGACCCTGGGTTTCGAACCGGAATCCGAACTCGACGCCATTGCGCGGGCGCGCTTGTCGACGGTGTATATGCCGGGCGACAAGATCACCATGCTGCCCGATGCGGTGGTCGAGGCCTTCACCCTGGCCGCCGGGCGCACCGTGCCCTGCGTTTCGCTCTACCTGGAGGTCGAACCGGCCGACATGGCGATCGCCTCCTGCGAGTCGCGCATCGAACGCATCGCCATCGCCGCCAACCTGCGGCACAACGAACTTGACGCCGTGGTGACCGCGGATAGCCTGAACGGCGCCGCCGGCGACTACCCGTTCGCGGCCGAACTGGCGATCCTGTGGCGGCTGGCATTGCAGCTCGAAGCCGGGCGCGGCAGGCCGTCGAACAACCAGAATTTCCGTGACTACAACTTCGCCATCGATTGGCCGCCGGGACGGGTGCCGATCGAGGCCGCGCGGGTCTCGATCTCCGAACGGCAGCGCGGCGCGCCGCTCGACAAGATCGTCTCCGAACTGATGATCTTCGCCAACCACACCTGGGGCCGGCTGCTTGCCGATCGCGGTGCCGCCGGCATCTATCGCGTCAAGACCGGGGTCGGCGCGGCCGGCAAGGTGCGCATGACCTCGGTGCCGGCGCCGCATATCGGCCTGGGCGTGACGCATTATGCGTGGTCAAGTTCGCCGCTCAGGCGCTATGTCGACCTGGTCAACCAGTGGCAACTGGTGGCGGTGTTGTCCGGTCGCAAGCCGCCGTTTTCGGCCAAGTCGGAATTGTTGCTGGGCGCGATCGCCGCGTTCGACGCCGCCTACACCGCCTACGCGGAATTCCAGGAGTCGCTGGAACGTTTCTGGTGCCTGCGCTGGTTGCAGCAGCAGGGTCTGGTCGGTGCCGAGCGCACGCTCAGCGGTGCGCTTTTGCGCGACGGCAGCGTTCGCTTGGACGAGATTCCGCTGATCGCAGCGGTCGCCGGCCTGCCTGCCCTGGGCCCCGGTGCACGCGTGGAGGTACGTGTGCGCGCGGTCGACGAATGGCAACTGGGCGCCGACCTGGCGTTCGCCGGGGAAATCGCGGCGCCGCCACTGCAAATGCCGGTCGAAGCCGACGTCATTGAACCGAATACCGATTAAAATCACGCATTCGGGATAGAGCGGGTGTCGTACAGCCTGTCGATCAACTTTCGTGAGCATCGCCGAAGCGTTTTTTCAGACCTTTCCCGCGCCCGTCTGGTGGCGCAGGCTTGACGCTTCACAGCGCATCCTGCTTGCCGCGCTGCTGCTGTCGGCATTTGCCCATGCCGGCGTGCTGGCGCTCAAGTTCGCGCCGCCGGAAGCGTTCCGCTTGCGCCCGGTCGAGTCCAAGCTCGATGTCATCCTGGTCAATGCCAAGCATGCGCAAAAACCGGTGACACCGGAGGCCCTGGCGCAGGCCAATCTTGATGGCGGCGGCGAGGCCGCGAAAGGGCGTGCCAAGTCATTCCTGCCGAAAAGCGCCAAGGTGCAGGATGGCGATGAATTGCGCAACGCCGCCGCGCGCGTGCAGCAACTGGAGGAAGAGCAGAAGAAACTGATCACGGCGCTGCGCAGTTCGAACGCCAGGATCGCCGCGTCCGACGCCAGGCCGGAGGCACAGCCGGAGCCGAATCCGCCGACCCCGCAGGTCACTGGCGCCGACCTGTACGCCAGTTCGACCGCGGTATTGATGCGCGAAGCCGAGATCAACAAGCGCATCGAGGTCGAGAACGCGCGCCCCAAGCGCGGCTACCTGACGCCTTCAACCCGTGAAGTCGAGTATGCGAGCTACTTCAAGCAATGGGCCGACAAGGTCGAACGCCACGGCAACAACAACTATCCGGAAATGGCCAAGGGACGGCGCTTTCGCCTGGTGATGACGGTGTCCCTGTTCGCCGACGGCCGCATCGAAAAGATCGAGATCGATCGCAGTTCCGGCAGCCGTGAAGTGGACGCGGCGGCGGCGCGCATCGTGCGCCAGGCCGCTCCCTATGGCCGCTTTTCACCGGCCATGCAGGCACGCTTCGGCATGCTTGACCTGACCATGACCTGGACTTTTGCAAGCGAGGAAGCGCTCAGTGTCGAAGGCTCCAATTAGTCGAAAGACGCCGCCACCGGCGGGGCCGCGCGGCGCCCCGGGTGCGGCTCCAGGCTACGGGGGGCGGCGTGGC
>JANPGJ010000307.1:0-4364 GCA_031423955.1 Burkholderiales bacterium | reverse complement strand
CAGGTTGACCACCTGCGCCTTCAGGTAGTTGGTGAAAAACGCGTTGTAGATCGGGTTGCCGCGCAGCTTCACGCCGGTGATGTCGAGATTGCCGCGCGCGTCCAGCTTGGGCTGGTTCTTGAACCACAGGTGAAAACGGATGCCGCTGTCCATCCATCCGAGGTACACCACGCTCATGCGCCGCACATGGGCCTCGTTCAAGGCCTCCATCGCGCCGCTCTTGCGCGCCTTCGGCCCATCGATGGTCGAGGCGCTGACCGCGTCGCACTCGGGCACGGCGGCGGCATAGAACGCGCAGGGGGTGTAGACCATGTCGACCACGCCGTCGCGCACCGCGGCAGGCTGCTCGAACATGCCGACCGCCTCCGGACCACCGCGGACCGAGATGTCAAACACACCCTTGCCGGCGACGTTTGCCTTCTTGACGAAATCAAGAAAGCTCTTCGAATAGACCCAGCTGGCGGGAAACGCATGGACGGCGGTGATTTTGTCTTGCGCGGCCGCCAATGGTGCCAACGTGACTGCGGCGACGCCCAGTACGAAGGCAAAAAGCGATTTTTTGAACATGAGGGCGTTCCAGAGTGTGATGGGCGAGAGTTTGGAAAGCGGATTCTAAGGTTGAACGAGAATGACGATCATTGATTTTATTTCTTATTTTCATACGTGCCACCCGGAGCGGGTAAGAACGCGTGCATGTCTTCGATGCCTGTCGACTTTCTTGACCCTCTTTCGCAGCAACTCTTGAGGGTCAAACTTGCCCACCCGTTGCACACAGTTGTACGTCCTGGTACATCGTCGCCTTGATGCGCCGACGGAGCGTGTCAATGAGTTGCGACACTGACGAGTTGCGACACTGACAAGGCGTGGCTTGAGTCGCATTTCCCGGCCGCCAAGTGTATGAATAACGTATATACTTCGTAAGTATATGATCAAGGAACTCGACGATGCTTAAAGAATCGGTCTTCACCATGAAACTGGAACCCGAACTGCGTGCCGACTTCATGGCCGAGGCAGAAGCGGAGCACCGGCCAGCGTCCCAGGTAGTACGTGACCTGATGCGTGAGTATGTGGAGCGGCAGCGTAAGGCCAGGGACTACGACGAATTCCTGCGTCGAAAGGTCGAAGCGAGCCGTGTATCGATGCGCGCCGGACGTGGCCGGCCCGACGAAGAAATTGAAGCTGAATTTTCGAAGCGGCGCGCCAAGGCGGTGACCCGCGCGTGAGGGTCATCTGGACGCCCGAAGCGGAACAAGACCGCATCGATGTGTGGGATTACATCGCGGCCGACAATCCGCATGCGGCGGTTCAAATGGACGAGCTATTCAGCGATGCCGCCGCCAGGTTGGGCGAGCATCCGAAGATGGGGCGCGCCGGCAAGATTGAAGGAACTCGCGAATTGATCGCCCACGAAAACTATCGCCTGGTCTACGAGATCAATGCGGGCACGATCTGGATTCTGGCGCTGGTGCACGCCGCAAGGCGATGGCCGCCGCTGCGTGAGTGAAGCAGTCACATTGAAGATCGCCGGCGCAAGCGGCCAGCTTGGCAGCCGGACCGCGGCTGATCCACAATGCACCACTTGGCGCACACAAACATGGATCATCCCCACTACCCCTATTCGGCCCTGCCGACCCGGCCGCGGCTTGCCTTTCCCGGCGGCGCGCGTATCGCCACCTTTGTCGTGCTTTACCTTGAGCATTGGGAGTTGGCGCCGCCGGCCGACGCATTGCGCGACCCGCGCTTTGTCGGCGAGTACGGCAGCTTCTTCCCCGATTTCCGCACCTGGACCCAGCGCGAATACGGCAACCGCATCGGCATTTTTCGCGTGCTCGATGCGCTTGATGCTGCCGGCATCGTCCCTGCGGTGGCGGCCAATGCGATGGCCATAGCGCGCACTCCGCGCCTGGTCGAGGAACTCTGCCGGCGCGGCTGCGAATTCATCGGCCATGGGGTGGCGGCCACCCGCATGATCAGCTCACGCATGGACGAAGCTGCCGAACGAGCGGAAATCGCGCACTGTGCCGAGGTGATCACGCGCGCCACCGGTCGGCGCCCGGCGGGCTGGGCCGGGCAGGATTTTGGCGAATCGACGCGCACGCCGCAACTGCTGGCCGAGGCCGGCTTCCGCTATGTGCTCGACTGGCCGAACGATGACCAGCCTTACCTGCTGACGACCAATCCGGCCATCGTTTCGCTGCCCAACCAGGCCGAATGGGACGATGTGCAGCAACAATGGCTGCGTCGACTGCCGGCGCATCGCTACCCGGCGCTGGTGGCTGAAGCCTTTGCGGTGTTGCGCGCCGAGGCTGGCGATTCCGGACGCGTGTTCGGCCTGGGCGTGCACCCGTGGCTGTCCGGCATGGCTGCGCGCATCCGCTATTTGCGCGAGGCGCTGGCGGCGATTCCGGTGGCCGCCGACGTCTGGCGCACCACGCCCGCGGCGATCGCCAGCGCCTGCGTGGCCGCTCTGCAGGTGCCGCCTAAGCCGTAGCGGTCGTGCTGAAACCGGCGTCCTGGCGGGCACGAAAGCGCGCCAGCGCCTGCGCATGGTCGGCCCGTGCTTCGGCCGACCAGGCCTGCCGCAAGCGCCGCTCCGGCAAAAAGTGCTGCTCGCGATCCTGGCCGCGCACCAGCAGCGCCGAGGGTCGCGGTGAGCCGAGCGGGCGCACCGCAGCCGGGATGTAGCTGATGGCGTAGCCGATGCGGCGGTCGTCGGAGTCGTTGGGGCCGGAGGCATGCACCAGGTCGGTGTGGTGCAGCGACATCTCGCCGGCGGCCACCGGCATCAGCACGCCATCGTCGTCGCCGAAATGCCCGCTGATGCCCTGGCCGCGCTTGATCATGTTCATCGGCTCGGGCTTGTCATCGTGCGGGTACATCGGCCCGCGATGGCTGCCGGCGATCGCGCGCATGCAACCGGCCGCCACCGATGCCTCCGACAATGCCACCCAGGCGGTGATGTGCAGGTGCGGCTCAAGGTAGAAGTAGGTGCTGTCCTGGTGCCAGCGCACATAGGCCGGCTGCCGCGCCTCCTTGACGAACAGGGTCGAGTGGTAGACCAGGATGTCGGGGCCGATGATGTCCTCGACCGCATCGAGGATCTTCGGATGGTGCACCAGCCGGTCGGCCCAGTCGAACAGCAGGTAGGACTTGGATTTCTCCGGCCAGTCGATCAGGTGACCTTCGTTGCGCTCCCAGGTTTCGAGGTCGGCGCGCAGTTCGCGCACCTCGGTGGCGTCGAGCACCGGCACCGGAAAACAGAAACCGTCGGTGTCATAGCGCCGCACCTGGGCGTCGGTAAGAATTTTCGGCATGGCTGGTCCTCCGGTGCCTGCGGCTTTCTTCAGGCGAGCCGCAGTTCGCCCATCACCTGATCGGTGGACAAAACGCGGCCGAACAGGCGCTGGAAATTCTTCATCGTCGCCGCATGCAGGTCGGCATGGGTGGTGCCGCAGGCGTCTTCCACCAGAGTGACTTGGTAGCCGCGATCGGCGGCTTCGCGCGCGGTGGTTTCGACACACATGTTGGTCGACACCCCCAGCAGGTACAGCTGGTCGCGGCCGAGCGCGCGCAACAGGCTGTCGATGCCGGTCGAGGCGAAGGCGCCGATGGTGGTCTTGTTGATCACCAGTTCTCCCGGGCGCGGCTTCAATTCATCCAGGATTTCATGGTCGCGGCTGCCGGCGTGGTTGCCGAGGTCGCGAAACAGGTTTCGCATGTGCGCCGGTGCGTCGGAGGCGTCCGGCAGCCGTGCACCGATGGTGACATAGACAATCGCGTGGCCGGCGGCGCGAAACCCGGCCAGCAGGCGCTGCGTGTTGGGCAGCACCAGGGTCTCGATGCGCTCGAAGCGGTAATCGCCGGCGTTCGATTTCTGGGCGGCGAGCTTGCGGCCGAGCGCGCCGCTTCGCGCGCCGGTGGCATATTGCATGTCGATCAGCAGCAACGCAGAACGCGCCGCATCGACCGCGCGCTCGCTCATGTAGGCACGGATATAGTCGGCCTGGGGGACGCCTGCGGCTTCAGTCAATGTGATTCTCCAGTGGTATTCAAGGCGCCGCGCTCAGGCGCGCGGCGCGACGGGCATTGCCGCCAGATGATGCCTGGCCGCCCAGTCGGCGATCTCGGCGCCGGTGGCCGCCCAGACATGCTCGTGGCCCAGCACATAGGATAAGGCACGGTCAAGATGGGCGATGCGATGCGGCTGACCCATGATGAAAGGATGGATCGCGATGCACATCACGCGGCCGTGTTCGGCGCCCTCGGCATACAGGGTGTCGAATTCGTCGCACACGGTGCGCGCGAAATCCTCCCCTTCCTCGCCGCGGCGCCAGGAAATGCTGTCGTTGACTTCCATCGAATAG
>JANPGJ010000306.1:0-36490 GCA_031423955.1 Burkholderiales bacterium | reverse complement strand
CCCCCCCGACCAGGGGCGCCCCGCTGGATCCCGGCCTGGCGCGGCGAATGTTGCTGGCGTCTGCCGCGCGCGTCCTTGCAGGACCGCTGGTGTGGTTGAGCGCGCGGCCGGCCGCCGTGCTCGAGGTCGAGGAAAAGGCCTTCATCACGCTCGCGGAAGCGCGGCACGCGGTGACCGTAGTGGCACCGGCGGCCCTGCCGGCGACGCTCGACGCCGCCTGGCCTGCAGCGATCACGATGCCGCTCCCGGCGCGTGCCGCCACCCTGGGCGCCGGGGCGCAGGCGCTGTTCGACAAGGTGCGCGTGTGCCAGGCACCGACCCTCGAGGCGGAGGCGCTCGCAGCGGTGCGCCAGGTGCGCGCCTGGCTTTCTGCCGGCAACAGGTCGATCGCGCTGATCGCTGTTGACCGGGTGGTCGCGCGCCGTGTGCGTGCACTGCTCGAGCGCGATCGCGTGTTGCTCGCCGACGAGGCCGGCTGGAAGCTTTCGACCACCAGTGCCGCGACATGCGCGATGCGCTGGGTCGACGTGGTCAGTGGTGGTTTTCACCAGCGCGACCTGCTCGACTGGCTGCGCTCGCCGTTTGTCTTTGCCGACTTCGCGCCTGGCGAACGGGCCCGTGCCGTGGCCGCGCTTGAGCGCGCGATCCGCGACAACAATGTCCAGGCCGGCCTCGCCGCGATGCGCCATGCGGTCGAGCGTGAGGCCACACCTGAGCCGCTGGCCTTGAGACTGCTGGCGCGCATCGAAGCAACGGCCCGCCCATGGGCGCGCCGTGCCGCCTCGCTCGATGAATGGTTTGCGCTGCTGCTCGACTCGCTCGCGGCGTTGGGCGCCGCCGACGCGCTGGCGGCCGATGCGGCCGGTGTGCTGCTGCTCGATCTGGCTGCGCGGCTGCGCGATCAACTTGGCGCCGGCGCCTTGCACAGCCTGGTTGACTGGCGCGATTTCTTCGCCGCCGAGTTGGAGGCCGCGGTGTTTCGCGACGGGGCCATCGACAGCCCGGTGGTCATGACCTCGATTTCGCGCGCGCAACTGCGACGCTTCGAGGGCACGCTGTTGCTTGGCGCCGGTGAAGCGCATCTGGGGGCCGAGCGCGAACCGGGACCGCTGTTTGCCGCCAGGTTGCGTGCGCAAATGCAACTGGCCACGCCGGGTGAGCATGACGCCGCCTTGCGTGACGCCCTTGGCATGCTGATTGCGCAGAGCGGCGACTTCTGCGCCACCTGGCAGTCCGGCAGTGCCGATCAAGGGCAGCCCCTGTCGCAGTATTTCGTGCGTCTTGATGCGCTGGCACGCAGCAGTGGACATGCAAGTCTGATCCACGCCGTGCTGCCGGAGGCGCCGGCGGCCACACCGGGAGCGCCGACCCGCATGCCCGCGCCGCGTGCCGGCGCATTGCGGCCGGCGGCTGTGTCTGTGAGCGCTTATGCCAGCCTGATCGCCTGCCCGTACCAATTTTTCGCACGCCATATGCTGGGCTTGAACGAAGCTGACGAAGTGCGCGAGGAATTCGAGAAGAGCGACTATGGTCAGTGGGTGCATGCCTTGCTCAATCGCCTGCACGCGCGCTTTCCGGAGTTCTCCGGCCATTCACGCGATGTGATTGCCACCGAGTTTGGTCGGCTGGCCGACCAGGTGTTCGCGCCGGCGATCGAATTCAACTTCCTGAGCCTGGGCTGGAAACAGCGCTGGGTGGCGCTTGCCGATGCCTATATCAACTGGCAACTCGAGCGCGAAGGTGCGGGATGGATTTGGCAGGATGGCGAAGTGGCCGCCGAGGTGTCGTTCACGCTGCCGGACGGGAAGGCGGTACGGCTGCGCGGGCGGCTTGACCGGATCGACGCACGCAACAGTGACGGCACGCTCGAGATTCTCGACTACAAGACCCAGGATGCGGCGGCGCTCGCGCGGCGCGTGGCCGATGCCGGTGAAGATGTGCAACTGGCCGCCTATCGCCTGCTGCACCCGGCCGGTGGCCAAGCACAGGCCGCGTTTGTCGCCGTCGATGGCGCAAGGATTTGCACGGTAGCGGCCAATAGTGATCATCGACCGGACGATGAGCGCCGGCGCCTGATCACGCTGGTCAACGCGATCGACGCCAATGCCGGCCTTGCGGCCAACGGCGCCGACCGGGTGTGCGACTGGTGCGAGATGCGCGGCTTGTGTCGGCGCGACCACTGGGCTGCGGAGACCGCGGGCGATGACTGACGCGGGTGCCAATCCGGCCTTGACGCCGGCGATGTCATGCGTGGTGGAGGCCTGCGCCGGCAGTGGCAAGACGTGGTTGCTCGCTTCGCGCATGCTGCGGCTGTTGCTGGCCGGCGCCGAGCCGGGATCGATTCTCGCGCTGACCTTCACCCGCAAGGCAGCGCAGGAAATGCGCACCCGTCTCGAGAGCTGGCTTGAACATCTTGCGGTAGCCGGGTCCGACGAGGCTTGCGCATTCCTGCGGCAGCGCGGCCTCGACCAGAACCAGGCCCTGGCTGCTCTGCCGCGTGCGCGCATGCTGCATGAAACGCTGCTGACCGCGGTGCCGGCGATCGCGATCGATACCTTCCATGGCTGGTTCCTGCGGTTGGTAAGCCTGGCGCCGATGAGTCCGCCCGGTGCTGCCGGTGCAGCCATCGCGCGCGGCCTGGTACCGCATGGTGCGACCCTGGTGGAAAAGTCCGCAATGTTGCTGGGCGACGCCTGGCAGCGCCTGGCGGCAGCCCTCGGGCGTGCGCCGGAGGGCGAAACGGCGCAGGCGTTCGCGCGGGTGCTGACGGCGATCGGCCTGACCAATACTCGCAAGGCCCTGCTTTCGTTTGTTGCGCGCCGCGCCGAGTGGTGGGCGTTCACCGACCGCGCCGACGACGCCGCCGGATTCGCGCTCGCGCGCCTGCGCGCCGAATTGCACAGTGATCCCGAGGCCGACCCGGTGGCGGAGTTTTTCGTATCCTGTCGCCGCGATTTGATCGAGTATGCGCAGTTGTTGCGCAACAATTCGGCCACTGACAAACTCAAGGGCGCCGCGCTGCAGGCAACTCTTGAGAGCGGCCTGTACGACAGCGCCGCCTTTGATGAAGCAAGCGAAATCTGGCTGAAGAAGGATGGCCAGGCGCGCGCGCCGAGATCACCAAATGCGCAGCAAGCCAAGCGCCTGGGTGCTGATGGCGAAGCGCGCTTCCTCGAACTGCATGTGAAGCTTGCGGTGCGGCTGTCGAGCGCCCGCGAGGCGCTGCTTGCACAGCGCATTTGCGCCCTCAATGCCGACCTGTTCATTTGCGGTGAAGCCCTGATCAAGCAGTATCAGGCACTCAAGGCCGCGCGCGCGACGCTGGATTTCACCGATGTCGAATGGCTGGCGGCGCGCCTGTTGACCGATGATGATCATGCCGCCTACCTGCATGCCCGCCTGGATTCACGCTACAAGCATGTGCTGCTCGATGAGTTCCAGGATACCAATCCGCTGCAGTGGGCCGCACTCAAAGGCTGGCTGGCCGGCTATGGCACTGACCATGAGCAGCCCACTGTGCTCATGGTGGGGGATCCGAAGCAGTCGATCTATCGTTTCCGCCGCGCGGACGCCCGCTTGTTCGAGGCGGCCGGCGCATGGCTGCAGAGTGACTGGCAGGCCGCGCGGATCGAACAAAACCACACGCGGCGCAACGCCCAGGCGGTGGTCGACATTGTCAATCGCGTGTTCGACGGACTTGCCGGTTTCGGCCACTTTTCGGCGCAGACGACCGAGCAGCGCGCGCTGCCCGGCCGGATCGAAGTGTTGCCGCTGATCACGCGGGCGGCCGGCAGCGAACCGATTGCCCGCCAGCAGCTGCGTGACCCGTTGACTGAAGCCCGCCCCGACGACCAGGACGAACGTCGCGTAGACGAAGGTCGGCAATTGGTACGCCGGCTTGGCGAACTGGTCGGATGCCTGCAGGTCTCGGTCGCGGTGGGTGGCGCAACCGCGCTGCGGGCGGCGCGTTTCGCCGACGTGCTGGTGCTGGCGCGCCGCAAGCGCGCGTTCGTCGAAGTCGAGGCTGCGCTGCGCGAGGCCGGAATGCCGTTTGTCACGGCCCGCGGCGGCGGCCTGCTTGATACGCTGGAAGTGCAGGACCTGGTGGCGCTCCTGGGCTTCCTGGCAAGCCCGGATGATGACCTCAAGCTGGCACACGCGCTCAAGAGCCCGGTTTTCGGCGCCACCGACGATCAACTGGTGTTGTTGGCCCGGAGCGGTCAGCGCGGCATGCCGTGGTGGCGTCGCTTGCTGGCGCTTGAGGCCGCCCCGCCGGCCCTGTGCCGAGCGTGTACCTTGCTCACGCAATGGCTGGCGGTCGCCGACGCACTGCCCGTACATGATCTGCTCGACCGTGTCTATCATCAGGGCGAGGTGGCTCTACGTTATGCGGCCAGCGTGCCGGCACCGCTCGCCGGCCGGGTGCTGGCCAATCTCGATGCCTTCATCGCCCTGGCGCTCGATCAGGATGCCGGACGTTTTCCCAGCCTGATGCGCTTTCTCGATGAACTCAGGTCCGCGCGCCGCGGTCCCGGCGAAGAGGCGCCCGACGAGGGCGACGCCGATGCCCATGCCGCCGGCAACGCGGTACGCTTGATGACCGTGCACGGTGCCAAGGGGCTTGAGGCGCCGATCGTCTGCCTGATTGACGCCAACGCCGGTCCGGGTGCAGCGGAAACCTTCGAGCCCCTGATCGACTGGCCGCCTGGCGACGACCAGCCGGCGCATTTCTCGATGTTGACGGTGAAGGACGAGATCGGCACAGGCCGCGCGCATGTTCACCGGATCAATCGCGCGGCCGCCGAGCGTGAGGAGTTGAACCTGCTGTACGTGGCAATGACCCGTGCGCAGCAGGTGCTGCTGGTCAGCGGCACCGAAAACCTGCGCGCCGGTGCGGCGAGCGCCTACACCCTGGTTCGCAAAGCGGTGACCGACCAATGCGCCGCGCATGGAATCGACGCCGACGCGGAGGAATCGAGGGCGCTTGCCTGGGGCGAAATCAGCATGGCGACCGCCGTTGAACATTTTTCGTCAGTGCGCGACGGCGCGCTTCCGGCTGCCGAGTTGCCGCCTCCGGCGATTGGCCAGCGCCGCCCGCCGGCGACCCCGGAGCAGCAGGATGGCATTGCGTTGCATGCGGTATTGCAGTGGCTGGCGCAGGCGCGCGACGACGGGGCTGCACTACCTGACGACGACTGGCTGGCGCGCCGCTGCGCCCTGCCTGTCGACAAGCTTGCGGCGCTGAGAAGCCGGGCCCAGGCCGCGTTCGCCACGCCGGCACTGGAAAGGTTTTTCGATCCCGCATCCTTCGTGCGGGCGCGGAACGAATTCGAGGTTGTCAGCCACGCAGGAACACGCCGTCTTGACCGCGTGGTCGAGTTTGAATCAGAAGTGTGGGTGCTCGACTACAAGCGCACGCTGGGCAATGGCGACTTCGAGGCCTACCGCGCGCAATTGCGCGGCTATATTGCCTTGCTTGCGCCACTGTATCCGGCGCGCAAACTTCGCGGCGCGCTGATGGATTTGGCGCGTTTGGTGCTTGTGGAGGTCGAGTGAAGGAATGTGGCGAGCGTTGTGGCCCGAACGTCATTCCACCTTGAGTTTGCGTTCCGCAACCACTGCGCGCCCATGCGCCAGATCCTTGCGCATGAACCGGCCGAATGCCGTGCGCGATATCGTTCATGCCGGACGCATTTCTAGGCAGGTGCGATTTTCGGTCGTCGATAGCGATACCACGGCAACGCGCGAGTAAGCGACACCACCGCGCCCGGCTCGCTCAAGGTATAGCCGGGCAGCGCCGCGGCATCGGCGCGCCAGGCGGCGCCGGCCAGCACGTGCAGCAGCGTCGCCACCGCTTGGTGGTCGAGGGTCTCCTTCAGGCATGCCAGGTAATAGCGCTCGTTCATGAGAGGCACGAAGTCGAGGCCGTAGTGCAGTGCCGCCGCCTCGATGCCGAAGCCGGCATCGGCTGCGCCTGCGGCGACTGCGGCGGCGACCGCGAGGTGCGTGGTTTCCTCATTGGCAAAACCGGTGACGCGGGACGAATCGATGCCCTGGGCGGCGAACAGTTGCTCGATTTCGATCCGTGTGCCGGAACCGCGCTGGCGGTTGACGAAACGCAGGTCGGTGCGGGCAAGGTCGGCGAGCCCGGTGATTGATTTCGGGTTGCCGGGCGCCAGCATCAGGCCCTGGCGCCGGGCTGCGAAGTCAATCAGCTTGTGCCTGCCCGGCACCAGGTATCGCTTGAACGATCTTGCCGTCAACGACCCGGCAGCATGGTCGTCGCTGACATGGAAGCCGGCCAGCAGGCAACGGCCGGCACTGAGTGCGGCCAGTGCATCGAGGCTGCCGCAATACTGCAGGTCGAGATGGACGGCGGCCGCGAACAGCCGTTCCTTGAGCAGTGGCAGTGCCAGATCGTGGCTGGCCTGTACAGTCAACACATGGGCGCCATCGTCGAAGGCGACTGCGAACGCGCTTTCGAGTTCCGAGGCCAGGCTCTGCACCTGCGGCGCGATGCGGGCGCGCGCGCGCTCTTCCGCCCACAAAAGTTTTTCGCCGAACGCGGTGAGCCGTGCGTGACGCCCTTTCTCCCAGACGATCAGCGGATGCCCGAGCGTGCCTTCCCAGCGTTTCAGTTCGCCCCAAACGTGGCGATATGAAAAACCGAGTTGCGCGGCCGCTTGCCGGATCGACCCCGACTGGCGAATCGCGGCGAGCAGCGCGAACAGCGGATTGTCCAGGTGCGCGGCGGCGCCCGGCGCCGCGCCGCCACTGGTAAAGCTGTAGTCGATTTTGATACGCAACATATGCAATGTGATTCATATTGGGCGAATCGGTTGTCGCCGTTACCATTGTCGCCCAAGCCATTGGCCGGGTTCGGCGTTGCCGCGGCCGCCGCCTTCGCGTCTGTCACAGCTATTGATCGGTCTGCCTTGAACTGGATTGGCGAAAGCCTGAGTGCCGCCGTCAGCCTCGCGCTGACGGGCGACGCACGCCTGCTGACGATCATCGCCCTGTCGCTCAAGGTCAGTCTGGCGGCGGTCGCGCTCGCCGCTGTGGCTGGTTGTCTGGTCGGCGCAGTGGTCGCGGTCGGCCGCTTTCCGGGCCGTCGCCTGGCGATCGTCGTACTCAATGCGGCAATGGGCCTGCCGCCGGTGGTGGTCGGTCTGGTGGTCTATTTGCTGCTTTCGCGTGCCGGGCCGCTTGGTAATCTGGGCCTCCTGTTTACTCCTGGGGCAATGGTGCTGGCGCAGTTTGTGTTGATCGCGCCGATCATTGCCGCGCTGTCGCGCCAGGTGATCGAAGATGCCTGGGCGCAGTATGAAGAACAGTTGCGCTCGCTTGGAGTATCAAGCGCGCAGGCATCGCTGACGCTCATCTGGGACACGCGCTTTTCCCTGGCCACCGTGGTTCTTGCCGGCCTCGGGCGCGCCATGGCCGAGGTTGGCGCGGTGATGATCGTCGGCGGCAACATCGACGGCGTCACACGGGTGATGACCACCGCGATCGCGCTCGAAACCAGCAAGGGGGATCTTCCGCTGGCCTTGGCGCTTGGGCTGATTCTGCTTGCGATTGTGCTTGCCTTGAATGCGCTGGCCAATGCGATGCGTGAATGGTCGGTGCGACGTTATGGCTGAAATCGCGGACCAGGCGTTGCCGCTGGTGCGTCTTGCCGGCCTGGTATTCGAAGGCCGCGGCCATCGCGCGCTCAATGACTTGAGCGCGGCGTTGCCGCGCCGGCGGATCGCGATTCTGGGCCCGAACGGCGCGGGCAAGAGCGTGTTGTTGCGGGTGATGCATGGCCTGCTGGCGCCGACCGCCGGCAGCGTCGAATGGACGCCGCTCAACGGCCAGGCACCGCGAATCGCCATGGTGTTCCAGCGACCGGTATTGCTGCGCCGCTCGGTGGAAGACAACGTGATCTATGCATTGCGCCAGAGCGCTGCGCATCGCCACGAAAGCCGGGCACAACTGCACGAAAGGGCGCAAACGGCTTTGTCAAGAGTTGGCCTGGCGCACCTGGCCGCGCGTCCCGGGCGCGTCCTGTCCGGCGGCGAGCAGCAGCGGGTCGCGCTGGCGCGCGCCTGGGCGCTCGATCCGGACGTATTGATGCTCGATGAGCCGACCGCCAGCCTCGACCCCGGCGCTACCGGCGCGGTGGAGGCGATCATCCACGAGATCGCCGCCGCCGGTGTGGCGGTGATCCTGGTGACCCATCACCGCGGAATCGCCAGGCGTTTCGCCGAGCAGGTGCTGTTCCTCAATGCCGGACGCATCGCTGAACAAACGAGCGGCGCGGATTTTTTCAATACACCGCGGTCGGCTGCGGCGCTTGCCTACCTTGAAGGCGAACTTGCATGAACCTTCGCAGGCGTACTTTCGGATTGATCGTATTGGCAGCCTGCATGCCGGGATTGTCGCAGGCTACCGCACCGGCGCAGGAGAAATTCATCGTGGCGGCATCCACCACCTCGACCGAGCAGTCCGGCCTCTTTGGCCACTTGTTGCCGGCGTTCGAGAAGAAGACCGGTATCAAAGTGCGGGTGGTTGCGGTCGGCACCGGCCAGGCACTCGACCAGGGGCGGCGCGGCGATGCCGATGTGGTGTTCGTGCATGACCAGGCGGCCGAGGAAAAGTTCGTCGCCGATGGTTTTGGCGTGAAACGCATGGGTGTGATGTACAACGATTTCGTGCTGATCGGCCCCAAGGCGGATCCCGCCCGTGCAGCGGGCAAGGACATCCTGGAGGGTCTGAAGAGGATCGCGTCGACCAAGGCCGCTTTCGTGTCGCGCGCCGACAAAAGCGGCACCCATGTGGCCGAGGTGCGCTATTGGCGCGGTGCGGGCCTGGACATCGAGCGCGTGAAAGGGGCCTGGTATCGCGAGACCGGCTCCGGCATGGGGCCGGCACTCAACATCGCGTCGTCGATGGATGCCTATATCCTGGCAGACCGCGGCACCTGGCTGTCGTTCAGGAACCGGGGCGGCCTGGATATCGTGGTTGAGGGCGATACCAGGTTGTTCAACCAGTATGGCGCGATCCTGGTGAATCCAGCCAGGCACCCGCATGTGAAAAAGGATCTGGGCCAGGCATTTATCGATTTCCTGATATCGCCCGCTGGTCAGCAGACCATCGCAGGCTACAAGATCGGTGGCGAACAGCTGTTTTTCCCCAACTACAAGCCCTGAAAGCACTTTTTCGGGCAATCGCAGGGCGACACCGCGAAGCGTCGCGTCGGCATTGGCCGATACGGCGCGCGGTACCGCGCAAATCGCGCGCGGAACGGTTGACCTGTCTGTCGGCGGCAGGATTGCCGGCCGGATCGGTTAATCTAGTGGGCTTCCGACTTGAATCAGACCGCTTGCGGCCCCAAATTGACCTGCGAGCGCGCTGATCAATCGCCTTGCTGCCCGGGCCTCATATCGACAGACGCTTGCGCGGCACACGGCACGCAGTGGTCGGCTATTCGACTCCAACTCCAGGAACCCAATGAAGGACTACTACCGGATTATCGGACTGGCGCCGACGGCGACGCTGTCCGAGGTGAAAAGCGCCTATCGCAAGCGGGCCTCGGCGCTGCACCCGGACCGCAACCCTTCCGTACAGGCGCATGCCGATTTTCAGGAATTGCAGGAAGCCTACGAGGTGTTGTCCGACGCTGCGAAACGGCGCGCCTATGACGACAATCGACGGCGCAGCCTGATCGAAAACCCGATCGAAACCGCGCGCGAGATCTGGAGTGCCTACTTGAAGGGTGTACTCGCATGAAGCTGTCACCGTTTTTCAATGACCTGTCCTCGACCTATGCCTACGAAATCGAGGATCTGACCTACGATTCGGGTGGCGAGGATGTGCTCAAGGCGCGCCTGAAGGTCAAGCGCGACCAGTTTGCCGATCTGTTGCCGATGTGCGAGAGCGATCCGGCGATGGTGGCGCCGGCCTTTCACGGCGGCTTCCGCTTCAGCGGCAAGGAAATGCTGGAAAAACTTGTCTCATCGCAGCCGGGTGAATTTCCCGCCTGGGCGGAAGTTGCCGCGACGCTCGAACTGGAGCCTTGGGCCGAGGTGCTGGCGGCGCGGGCCCTGCAGGATCCTGCCGGCGAGCAGTTTCTGCTGATCACTGCCGGGCTTGAATACCTGATGTTCCGGCTCGGGGCCTCGGTCGCCAGCGGTGCTGAAGATCGCGCCGATGACGAAGAAGATGCAGACGATGGCGATGAAGACCTTGGCGAAGCCGGTGAAGACTGGCTGGGCGAACAGGGTTTCGATCGCCGCAGCTAGGAGGAATCGCAATGTCACACCCTGCCATCATCAAGGCCTCTGCCCTGATCCATGCCGGCGACATCGCCGCGGCCGAATTCGCGCTCACTGAACTGGTCGATAGCGAAGGAGACCACGCGTTGGTCGCGGTTCTCGATGAACTGGCGCCGAAGGACCTGCTGGCGATCATCCGTGAATACGATTCATCCAAGCCGTCGGTGGTCAACCTGCTGGTGACGCCGAAACAGTTCGCCGATGCGGTGATCATGGAGCGGATGTACGCCGAACCGAATCGCGACCGCCTGCGTTCTATGATCAATTCGGTGGTGTATCGCGACGATGTCCCGCCCGATGAATTCATCGCGGCACTGGCGGAAAAGGATCTGGGCCTCGAGGTGCTCGCCGATTATCTCGATGATCGATTTGATGAATTGGCGACCTTCAAGACCTACGGCAGCTTCGTTCCGTCGGAGGAAGAGCGCACGCCGAAGGATGAGGAAGACGATACGGTTCGCGAAGACCATTTCGAACTACCGCGCGGCGGCGTGGGCCTCGACGAGGTCAGTGATTCGGACTGGATGGAACTGACCTGGCGCCTG
Source organism: Burkholderiales bacterium (assembly GCA_031423955.1). GTDB lineage: Bacteria > Pseudomonadota > Gammaproteobacteria > Burkholderiales > JAEUOS01 > JAEUOS01. The sequence continues at coordinate 25,629 of JANPGJ010000306.1, read as the reverse complement.
GCGCACCATCACCCGGATGAGTTTTTCCATGTGTTCCAGATACTGACCGCGCGCAATCGCGTGGTCGACGAGCCCGCGGTCAAGGTCGAGGAAGGCGAGGGCGAAAGTGCTGGCGCGACGGCTGCCGCCAAGGGGCCGGTCGAGGAGTCCGCGCTTTGACAGCGACCTGGCCGGCCGCCGCGCCGTCGCAGTCGCTGGCCACTTACGATGATCGTCCGTTCTTCGCGCGCACGCTCGACTATGGGCTGGCCAATGGCATCATCGATTCGCAAAAGCTTGACGCCATGCGCACCGACGGCGCCAAGGGAGTGGTGCAGATCGCGGACTTTTTCGGCACCGCCCACTTGCGCACCGATCTGGACGAGGCGGTCAAGCGAATGGTGTATCTGGCGAGCTTGTATCTCGAGCATATTTCCGACGGCGTGCTGGTGCGCGCGGCGCGCTCGCTGCAGGAACACACGTTTCTGTCGCATTCGCGCGGTGGCTCGGAGATGCTCAAGAGGCTGTTCGCCCTGCCGACCGATTCGTCGATTCAGGATGCGCCGGAGCCGGACGGCGTCAAGGAATTCCTGCGCGTGCGCACCCTGGCTGATCAATGGAGCGTCGATCAATACCGCGCCCGCCTGGCCGAGCGCCTGGCGCACCAGGCAGAGATCGAGGCCGCCCTGTGGTTTGCCGACGTGATGGAGTTGCCGCGCGAGACGCTCACCGGGGAATCGGCCGAGAGCATTCTCGACGCCTGCCTGCTGACCCGCATCGCGGGCCGCGACGAGGGTGGCCTGCTCGACGCGCGGGAGCTCAAGGCGTTCCTCACCGCGTTTCGCCGCGCGAAGAAGAAATCACCGGTCAGGAAGACGCTGCTCGACGATGTGCCGGACCAGCACAGGGCGGTGATCGAGCGCCATTTGAAGCGCATGGTTGCAAAGGACCTGCCGCGCATCATCGACATGAAGGTCGCGTTCAACGATCTGGTGCGTGAATACCATGACCGCTTTCACCCGTTTTCCCTGCAACTCGACGTCAGCGACTACGATGCACTGGTGACCGATGAGTGGCGCAAGGTCACCAAGGGCAAGACCGACAGCGATTCGATGAACACGATCTTCCTGTGCCTGGCAGCGGGAAAGCCGCCCAAGCCGGTTCTTACCGTCACCGAGGCGCGGGCGGCGCTACGCGCCATACGTGCCGACGGCGCGCAAGCCAAGGCGGTGCCGGAGTTCATCGGTCGTTGTGCTCCGCACCAGATGATCGACGGCCTGATCGCCTTGTGGCAGGACGAGTTCTTCCCGGAAGTGATCGAGCAGTTGATCATCGACGATGGCGGCGATGCGCCGGAAGCGGTGGTGCGCATGCTGGCGCAGCACTGCCACATCAAGCGCCCAGGCGCCAAGGCCTGATGCGCGGATCCGGCCGGAACGCGTTGCCTGTGGGCGGGTGCCTGTGCGGCGCGCGCGTCGCTTGACTCAGCGTGTAGCGAGAAATGCCCTGATCGTGTCCCAATAGGCGGCTGAAGCGTCGATGCTGTTGTGATCCGCAGGTGCAATCAAGTGCCATTGCTTGGGTCCACGCCAAGCATCGTACAGGCGCCTGGCATGCGCGGGTGGAATCAAGGTGTCATTGGCAGCGACCAAGGCTAGGAGCGGCGTATCGATTGCCGGCGCACGGGCGAGAGAATCGAACCGGTGACGCAGCAGCAAGCCCACCGGAATGAAGCGGTACAGGTTTTGCGCCACCGCGGCGAGGCTGTCGAACGGCGTCACCAGCACCACGCCGGCCAGCTTGCGCGCGGCCGCCAGATGCACTGCTGCGCCGCTGCCGAGGCTGCGGCCAAGCACCACGATGCGGGCAGGGTCGACGTCGGAGCGTCTCTGCCCCCAATCATGGATCGCAATCGCGTCAGCGGCGATTGCGGTTTCGCCCGGGCTGCCCGGGTTGCCGGCATAGCCGCGATAGTTGATCGCGAGCAGGCTCCAGCCCGGGAAGCGCGCCGACATTTCCGCCATCCATGAAACCTCTTCGGCGTTGCCGCCGAAGTAGATCAGGAGCGGTAGCCGCGCGTCCCCGGCTTGAGTGGGGCGCGCCAGCCAGCCGCCAAGCGCGAGCCCGTCGCCGACTGGCACCGTGACCCGAAGCACGCTGCGGTCGATGGCATGTGGCGCGACCGCCGGTGCATCCGGGGGGTGGAAGATCAAGCGCTCCTGCAGGGCCCACAGCAGCGCCGGCAAGCCGAGGGCAACGCCGATGACAATCGTCAACACGCCGACCAGCGCGCGCCAGAGCGCGGTGCGCAGTTCCATCGCCGGTTGATGAAAGCGCGCCTATTCCGCGGGCAGAAAGCCGTCGATCGAAAAATAGCGCTCGCCGGTGTCATAGTTGAATCCCAGCACGGTACTGCCAGCGGCGATCTCCGGCAGTTTCTGGGCGATCGCAGCCAGGGTGGCGCCTGACGAAATGCCGACCAGCATGCCTTCTTCGCGTGCAGCGCGGCGAGCGTACTCGCGCGCGGCCTCGGCTTCGACCTGAATGACGCCGTCCAGCAGCGCGGTGTGCAGGTTGGCCGGAATGAAGCCGGCGCCGATGCCCTGTATCGGATGCGGCGCCGGGGCGCCGCCGGAGATCACCGGGGAGGCGGTCGGTTCGACCGCGAACACCTTGAGGTTCGGCCATACCTTCTTGAGCACCTGGGCGCAGCCGGTCAGGTGCCCGCCGGTGCCGACACCGGTGATCAGGTAGTCGGCGCCTTGCGGGAAATCGGCCAGGATTTCACGCGCGGTAGTGCGCGCATGGACTTCAATGTTGGCCGGATTTTCGAACTGTTGCGGCATCCACGAGCCCGGTGTTTCGCCGATCAGCTGCGAGGCGCGGGCGATCGCGCCTTTCATGCCGTTGGCGCGCGGCGTCAGTTCGAACGTCGCGCCATAGGCCAGCATCAGGCGGCGCCGCTCGACCGACATGCTGTCGGGCATGACCAGCACCAGCCGGTAGCCCTTGACCGCCGCCACCATCGCCAGCCCGACCCCGGTGTTGCCGGAGGTCGGTTCGATGATGGTGCCGCCAGGTTTCAGTTTGCCGGTCGCTTCCGCATCTTCGACCATTGCCAGCGCGATACGGTCCTTGATCGAGCCGCCGGGATTGCCGCGCTCGGACTTGATCCACACCTGGTGGGCGCTGCCGAACAGGCGATTGACGCGGATTTGCGGTGTGTTGCCGATGGTGTCGAGGATGCTTGCGGCTTTCATTGATGGTCTCCGGGAAAGGTTGGTCGTGAACGGTCTGGAACTGTGTCGAACGATTGTGCGCCAGCGCGCTCCGGCACGCAAATAGCCTGCGGTAATGAGCTGATTCCGTGGCTGGGATTGCGCGAATCCGTCGCGTGATTCGGAACCGGTGGAACTGCACGAGCAAGCGCGGCGATGGTGTCGGTGCGGCGGGCGCCGCACGCGACGGTCTCAAGCGATGATGGATTGCCAGGCGCCATCGACCAGGCCTTCGATCGGCGCGAATTTGGCCTTGTAGGCCATTTTTCGGCTGTCGCGAATCCAGTACCCCAGATAAAGATAAGGAAGCCCCAGCCGCTTGCACTGTTCGATTTGCCACATGATGCCGAAGCTGCCGAAGCTCGCCGCCGGTTCGTCGGGATCATAAAACGTGTATACCGATGACAGGCCATCGTTCAGGATGTCGACGATCGACACCAGCTTGAGCGGGCCATCGTCGCCGCTGCGTCCCCCGGTATGGTCGCGGAATGCAATCAGCCGGCTGTTGATCCGGCTTTGCAGCAGGAAATGCGCATACTGGTCGCGGCTGTCCTGGTCCATGCCGCCACCCGCGTGCCGGCTCGCCTGATAGCGCAAATACAGTGCGTAGTGCTCGGCCGAATAGCCCAGGTTGGTGACTGTCGGACTCAGATGCTGGTGTTTTTTCCAGGCCCGGAGTTGCGAGCGTGTCGGCTTGAAGGTACCGACCGGCACCCGCACCGGCACGCATTCGCGGCAACCGTCGCAGTGCGGTCGATAGGTGAAGATCCCGCTGCGGCGAAAGCCGGCGCGAACCAGTTCGGAATAGGCATCTGAATTGATCAGGTGCGACGGGGTCGCCACCTGCGAACGCGCCAGGCGGCCCGGGATGTAACTGCAGGGATAGGGCGCGGTCGCATAGAACTGCAGTACCGAAAACGGCAGTTCATTGAGTTTGGTCATGCAGCGTGGTTAGCCGGCCAGCGGCGCGCGAGCGATTGCCAGCCTCGCATCGGCGGCGCCGCAGTGAGCAAGGCGAGGCGCGCGACGAAATCGCGTCGCGGAATTTCGCGTGCGCCGAGAGATGCGAGATGGCTGGTTTGCATTTGACAGTCAATCATGCCACATCCGGCGTCCTGCAAGAAGCCGGCCAGATGGGCGAAGGCGATCTTTGATGCATCGGTGACATGCGCGAACATTGACTCGCCATAAAACGCCCGTCCTATCGCCACCCCGTACAGGCCGCCAACCAGGCGCCCGTCGATCCAGGTTTCTATCGAATGGGCGTGACCGCCGGCATGCAAGGCGCAGTATCCACGCACGATCTCGTCGGTGATCCAGGTGCCGTCCTGGCCGGCGCGTGGCTTGCCGGCACATTCGCGCATGACTGCTTCGAAGGCACTGTCGCAGCGGATTTCGTATGGCCTGTTGCGCAACACCTTGACGAGCGAACGGCGCGGTTCGAATTCCGCCGGAAACATGACCATGCGCGGGTCAGGGCTCCACCAGAGAATGGGTTGCCCGCTTGCATACCACGGAAAAATGCCCAGACGGTACGCGTCGAGCAGGCGCGCAGGCGACAGGTCGGCGCCGGCTGCAAGCAGGCCGTTGGGCTCATCGAGTGCGCTGCCCAGCGGCGGAAACGGGGATGCCGAATCGAGCCAGGGAATCACCTGAGCGGACTCCTCGAATGCTGCGCGCCGATCACTGCTGTGGTGTCCGGCGGCCCGCAGGCTGGCTGCTTGTCGCCGCGACCCGGCGGATTTCGAGGGCCATCAGCAGCGAACCTGCTGGCGACAGTAGTTGTCAAGTTCGGTGACCCGGCAGGTGTCGCCAATCGGCGACCTGGCGCGGCCGCCGTGTTCCATCGCCAGCTTGAACTCGTATTTGCGGAAAAAGTCGTCGAAGGTTTCCACCCCCAGTGTTCCGGTTGCATACAAGCCGTCGGTCTTCGGATCGTGTTCAAGCATCACGGCAGCCAGCGGACGAGGTGCGGGGCCGGCAAGTACGCGCGCACCCTGCGCCGGGTCGTATTGCGAATGTTCGGAGCAGCAATGGATCACGTCGGCATGGCGATTGGCACCGGCTTTCCCGGTGCGAAAGCTGATGAAACTGATTTCGCGGGTCGGATAGGTGAACTGATGTGAACAGATCGCCGAGTAAGCCACCACCGCGCGCTCCGGACCGACTCCGCCGGGCCAGGCAGGTGCATCACCCGCTGCCGGCATTTGTGTCTGCAAGGCGGGTTTGCCCAGATTGAGCAGGAAGCAGGGCGTTGCCTGGTATGGATAGAAGAATACGTAATTGCGCTGTGCCACCAGCGTTCGTGCCCGCAACGGCGCTCCGCCGGCATCCACCAGACGTGCGCGCTCATAGCGCTTGAAATTGGTCGTTATTGCCGCGCGCCCATCACGGACGATGGCAAGGCCAGATCCTGCGGTGCAGATGCGGACGAATTCGCGCCGATTCATGAGGGCTATGACTTCCGTGGACAAAGCCAGACGCTAACCGGCCGGATATCCACTGTCAACACAAGAACGGGCGATAAATCAAGCGCCCATAGGTGGTGCATGAAATCGACAAATGCACCAAAATATGTCGTAAAAAATCAGGTTTTATCAGGTTGGCACGAATAAAGAGCATAAAAATCAAAGACGCAATAATTTGGTGCGTTACTTGCTTCAAGAACGATGATTGATCCAGACAAATTGAGGAGATTTTGTGGAACAGCTTAAATCCGGGATGGATTCCTTGTTCATATTGCTGGGCGCGATCATGGTCCTGGCCATGCATTCCGGTTTCGCATTTTTGGAATTGGGCACGGTGCGGCGCAAAAACCAGGTCAATGCGCTGGTCAAGATTCTGGTCGACTTTTCGGTGTCGACCCTTGCGTACTTTTTTGTCGGCTACAGCGTCGCCTACGGTGTCAATTTCTTCGTCGGCGCCGAAACCCTGGCGCAAAAGAACGGCTTCGAGTTGGTGAAGTTTTTCTTCCTGCTGACATTTGCCGCGGCGATTCCGGCGATCGTTTCAGGCGGAATCGCGGAACGAACACGGTTCGGCCCCCAATTGTTGGCCACAGCGCTCCTGGTCGGGCTGGTGTACCCTTTCTTTGAGGGAATCGCATGGAACCAGAAATTTGGTGTCCAAGCCTGGATCAAGGCTGCGTTCAACGAGGAATTCCACGACTTTGCCGGCTCTGTCGTCGTGCATGCGGTGGGTGGCTGGATCGGCTTGATGGCGGTGTTGGCGGTCGGCCCGCGACACGGTCGATACAACCGCGAAGGCGGGATAGCGGCACACCCGCCGTCGAGCATTCCGTTTCTCGCCCTCGGTGCATGGGTGTTGTCGGTGGGCTGGTTCGGCTTCAATGTCATGAGTGCGCAGACCATCGACAAGATCAGCGGACTGGTGGCGATCAATTCCCTGATGGCCATGGCAGGGGGCACCCTGGCGGCGACGCTGGTCGGGCGCAATGACCCCGGCTTCGTGCACAACGGTCCGCTTGCAGGCCTGGTTGCGGTTTGTGCCGGGTCCGACGTCATGCATCCGCTGGGTGCCCTGGTGGTTGGAGGCGTTGCCGGTGCGCTGTTCGTGACCATGTTCACGCTGACCCAGAACCGCTGGAAAATCGATGACGTGCTTGGTGTGTGGCCGCTGCATGGTTTGTGCGGCGCGTGGGGCGGAATCGCCGCCGGCATTTTCGGGCTCAAGGCGATGGGTGGCTTGGGCGGCGTGAGTCTGACCGCCCAATTGGCGGGAACGCTGCTCGGGATCGGCGTAGCGGTGATTGGAGGCTATCTGGTATTTGCGCTGGTAAAGCTGATGATGGGCTTGCGCCTCGATCCCGAGGATGAATTCACTGGCGCTGACCTGACAATTCACAAGATCAGCGCCACGCCTGATCGCGAATCCGGCTGGTAAGCGCCCGCGCGCTGCGCTTGTTGGCGGGCAGTCAGGGCGGTGGTCGGCGCGTGTCGGATTGCCACCGTTGGGACCTGCCAGCCAGGCAGGATCGGCCGCCGCGGGGATTCGGACAGCGGCGTCCAACGACCATCCGGCCCGGCGTTTCCGTGCCGCCGCGCTTCAGTGCCCGAGTTGCCGGTGTTACGCGCGTGCCGGCCTGCGGTCAAGGAACAGCGAAACAATCGCACCGGCTGCGAGCAGCCCGACACCGACCATGGCACCAGTCTTCACGTACGCGAGGCTCGAGTAAAGCAGCCACGCACAAGCGCAGCAGAACAAGGCCGGCAGCAGCGGATAGAGCGGCGCGCGGAACGGCCGTTCAACCTCGGGAAACCTGGCGCGCAGGACAAACAGCGAAAGCCCGGACAGCAGGAAGAAAAACCAGAACACCGGCGCCGTATAGTCGACCATCGTCTCGAAGCCTTTGCGGGTGGCGGCGCCAAGCAGGATCAGCGCCAGCGCAATGACGGTCTGCACCAGCAAGGCATGGCGCGGCGTGCTCCCCTCGGCGCTCCATGAGCCGAGGAATTTGAGCGCTGGCCAGTCGCGGCCGGCGGCGTAGGTCGAGCGGGCGCCGACAATCAGGGTCGAGTTGATCGAAGTCAGGGTTGCGATGGCAACGATCACGCTCATCAGGCGCGAGCCCCAGTCGCCAAACGCGGCTTTGAGTACATCGGCGGCAACCGCGCTCGATTTCGCCATGCCGGTCAGGCCGAGGGCGTTCAGGTAGGCGAGGTTGACGATCAGGTACAGCACGGTGACCACCAGAATGCTGATGATCAGTGCGCGTGCGATTCCCCGCTTGTCGCTCGACATCTCGGCTGACAGATAAGCCGCCTCGTTCCAGCCGCCGAACGTCAGCAGCACCATGACCATGGCGAAGCCGAACGCGGCCTCGCCCGACCCGGCAGCGGCGAGCGGCAACACCGGCGCCGCCGGTGCCACGAAGCCGGCGACCGCGACCAGCACCAAACCCGCCACTTCAAGCCCGGTGAGCCAGTTCTGCGTGACACTCGAGGCGTGGGTACTGATCCAATGGATTGCCGAGAGGATCAGCACGACCGCGCAGGCATAGATTGCGGTTGAATAGTCGCCGAGCGGCAGCAACTGCGCGCAGTAGTCGCCAAACACGAACGCCAACAACGCGATCGAACCGGTGGTGATCACGGTGGCGCGCGCCCAGGCGAAAAGAAATGCCAGGCGCTTGCCGTATGCGAGATTGAGGAAATGATAGTCGCCGCCCGCACTTGGAAAAGTGGATGCCAGCTCTGCGTAGGTCAGCGCCCCGATCATCGTGATGGCGCCGCCGAGCAGCCAGGCACAGATCAGCATGATTTCGCTGTTGACCGCTCCTGCGACCAGCGAGGGTGCCTTGAAGATTCCTGCGCCGACGACGACGCCGACGGTCAGCATGATGGTGTCCTTGACCGACAGGACGCGCGCCGGCACGCCGGCGCCGGCGGATTGATCGCTCATCGTGTCAATCGCCGGTGCGCCTGGCGTTGAAGCGGGTCGCCGCCGCGCCATCGGTACGCATTTCGCCACCGATGCTGCCGCCGCTCACGGTGCCGGAAAACTCGCGCAACCTGCCGCCGTCATCGACGAAAGAAAAGCGCATCCGATCACCGGTCAGGACAGCGTCACGCAAGCCCAGCGTGGTGTTGCCGGGACCGGCGGATCCGGAGATGCGTTGATACTCCTGTTTGATCGAAAGCGTGAAGGAAAGCGCCGGGTTGCCCGGCACTTCGATCGCCCATTTGCCGTCGACTTTCGCCGGCACGATCCACAGGTAGGCCATGCGACCGGAAAAATCGGCTGTGTCATCCGGTGACCAGTCGCCCATGTTGAACTGATGCGATGCCACGCGGGTACCGGGCTTCATGCGCAGGATCGTCGGTCGCAGGTCCAGGTTGATGTTTGGCAGCAAATACATGGTCAGGACCGTGGCATGCGAAAAATCGGTCTTGTAGATGTCGGCTTCCTGAAAGGTGGCTCGCCCGGCGACGCCAGCTTTTTCCGCCTCGCGCCGGCTCAGGGCGACCATATCGGGGTTGTACTCGAGGCCGAAGCTGCGTGCCTTGAAATCGCGGGCGGCGGCGATCGCGATCCGGCCATCTCCGGATCCGAGATCGATCACGGTGTCGGACGGGGTCACCTGGGCCATGCGCAGCATGCGTTCGATCAGCATCGGCGGGGTCGGCACCCAGATCACGTCCTTGCCGGCCTGGCCCACGACCGGTTCGAAGGTGGTGGCGGGTTTGGTCTGTGCCGTTACGGGGCCGGTCGCGAGCAACAGGACGAGCGCCGCAAATGCAGCGTGTCTCCGGGCAATTGCGGTCGGGTTCGGGAAGTTCATTTACAGTCTCCAGGGCTTAGGGAATTTTCCAGAAATGCAGCGCAACACCATGTGCTTCGATCGAACGCTCAGGCGGAACGCCGCGAATCATGAAGCGATGCGACACCACGCGCGTGCCGGACTTGAGTTCCCGCTTGAGTTTGGGCCACAGGCGCGTGTTGAGGTCTTCTCCGAGATACAACATCACCACCGTCGCGTCCTTGAGGTCGAGGGTGAACAGGTCACCGCGCTCGATGCGCACACGATCGGCAACGCCGGCCTGGCGTGCGGCAACCCGGGCGCGGTCGACCAGGTCGACATCGATCTCAACGCCGACACCGCGCGCGCCGCGTTCGCGCGCCGCGGCAATGACGATCCGGCCATCACCGCAGCCGAGGTCGAACACCACGTCCTTGGCACCGACACCGGCAAGATCGAGCATCGCCTGAACCACCGCATCGGGCGTTGTGATGTACGGTGCTTCCATGGCGCCCGCCGGGCGCCCTTCGCTATCGACCAGGTTGGTCTGGGCCAGGGCCGTCGATGCACATGCTGTGAGCCAGATCGATGCAGCGGTTACGAGATTGCGGGGGCTGAAGCGAAAGCGGCCGATCATTGAAAGCCTTAAAAAACGTCTCGCGATCGCCACAACGTGGCGCGCCAAAAGTCGGAGAATACGACAAAAACGCGCGGCCGCAGGGCGGTATCGCTTGCGAATGCATCATGACCACGCCTGCTTGATGCGGCCCAGGGTCCAACCCATCGATATGCGGTGCTGCATTTGATCAGCGGCGATGCCGTCAGGACTTCCGGCGGGTCACTTTCCCGTCCGCACCTGCCCCTTGTCCGTAGCGGTGGTGCCGGCCGTGAAACGATTATGGGCGTGGCGGATATGCCAGGGTTTCATGATGAAACCCGAACGCACCGCGCGCCCGGTCAGCGAAAAAATGCTTCAGCGTCTCGATCACGGTGCGAAACGAAAGCTCTTGCCAGGGAATTTCATGCTCGGCATGGAGTCGGGTTTCAAGGCTTTCCTCACCCGGCGAGAACTCCAGATCGGTCAGCTTGGCGATGAAGTAAAGATGTACCTGATGCACATAGGGCACATCGATCAGCGTGAACGCCTGCAAATCCTGAACCTTGGCGCCAGCCTCCTCGATGGTCTCGCGAGCGGCGCCCGCGGCAGTGGATTCACCGTTTTCCATGAAACCGGCCGGCAGTGTCCAGAAGCCGTAGCGCGGCTCGATCGCGCGCCTGCACAACAGCACCTTGTCTTCCCAAAGCGGGATGCAGCCGACGACCAGCTTCGGGTTTTCGTAATGGATGACGCCGCAGGAATCGCATATGGCGCGCTCGCGCCCGTCGCCGGGAGGTCTGCGGCGCGCGATTCTTGCACCGCAGTTGCTGCAAGCGTTGAGGCTGGATCTGATGCTGGCGAACGGATTAGGCACAATGAGTGAGGGCGCGAGCGCGCGCCACATCCGAGGCGGACCACATGATGGAAATGATGGAAATCTCGGGAAACAATTCAGTGACTGGCGGGGAGATAAGAAGCGCGACCGGTGACTTGATTTTAGCCCAAGCGTTGGCGCGCTCGGTTCCGATTCCCAGGTGCCCAATCGATTGCTGGTCGGCAGTAGCCGCGTGATCGCCATCCGAATATGGATTGCGACAGTTCCCGAGCTGGCACGCAATTGTGCCCGATGTCCGCAGATCAAGATCACTGGGCACGCGCGCGGCGGCCGAAACCATCTGAAGAGCTTCCCGATCCTGCCCGCCGCTCGCTGGAGCGTCAGGCTGGCTTCATTTGGCATGGGTTAACCCACGACGTTTGACAGGCCACTTTGTCGGTGTTTTTTACACTTGGATTAGGGTTTTGCTCAAGCAATCTCAAGCAATCACGTTGATCGTCATTAAGTTCATGATTTTTATGAAATAAATTTTCAGCTATTACGAGGGCACGGGAATTGCTTGATTAGGTGCAAAGCTCGGTTTGTGGGCAAACAAGGGCTCTGTGACCTCTTTTGACACTTGCCTTAGAGCCGGCAATCTATAATCAGGTCGACGAATTTAGGGAATACCAAAATGATGAATGGTCCGAGCGAGATAGGTGTCGGCAAGCCTGACGAGGATTCGACATCCCAGTTCGCACCCGACCGGGCGGTGAGTCGTCGGGAACTCCTCAAGGGGGTGGCCGGTGGTTCCGCCCTGTTGGCCGCTGCGCGCCCGATTGAAACGCTGGCAACGACGGCGGTTACCGTGATCCGCGGCGGCCCATTGGCCGGCAAGCGGTGCAGCATATCCGGAATGCAGTCACTTGGCGCATCCATCAAGCCGGGTGGATTGACCTGCGGCGGCTATAGCCCGGGCTACTACCAGTGGGCTAATCGTTGGGGCTTGTTCGACAACACGACTCCCGCCAGCCCCCCCAGTACCACCAACCACTATTACGTACTTGTCAACGGGGTCAAGCGGTACACCAACTCGCCAGCCGCGAATCTGTTTACCGGGCCATCCGGTAGTACGTCGCGGGGCACCTTGGGCACGTTCAACCTGATCGATATCCTGGGGTCCGGACCGGGCCCGAACGACGCCGATGAATGTCACTGGCTGTGTGCCCTTCTGAATGCCCAGAATACGGCGGCATTGGGCTTGAATTATCCGTATACGACCACTGAAGTGATCGCCTTCTATCACCTCTCCGGGACCGCGTATACGGACGCACTGAATTTCTTCAAGAACATGGAGTTCATCTAGTTCGTTGCACTGCGTTTTAAGCAGTGGACATTTGCCCGTTGGCCGAAAACCTTGCGCTGGTCTCGCTTCTTCATTGGAAGCGCTGGGACAACGAGTGGGTCGTGTTCGATAGCGGTTCGGGGCAAACCCATAAGCTTGACACTGTTTCGGCAACCCTTCTGCTCACCTGCGAGGAAGGACCGATGTCGTTTTCCTATCTCGTTGAGCGTGTGGCGACCGAACTTGCCGTGCCCGCCGATCAAGGTATCTCTGACTTATTGACGCGAATCGTGGAACAATGCGAATCGCTGGGATTACTTGAACGCGTCGAGGGATGAAACTGTCGGAGTTGAGTGACGACGAACTGAAGTCGCGCTTGCGCACCAGCGGTGTCGCCATCCGTTCCGGGCCGTTTTGCGTTCGTGTTGTTTCCCCGATTCCCGAGGTCCTGTCCGGCTTGCGCCTGCTCTATGCGGATTATCCGGTAGAGGAAGACGGCGGTTTCGCCGATTTCACGCTCACGCTGGAACCGGGGCGCGGCCTGCGCCGCTGGTTTCGGCGTCAAGTCAGGTTTCAACACGACGGACTGTATCCGTTTGAGCCCCTGCCGCTGGCACAGGCCTATCCATTTTTCGAATGGGCCTTGAATTGGTGTATCGCGACTTACGCGAATCATTACCTGTTGCTGCATGCGGCCGTCATCGAGCGTAACGGATGCGCGATGATCTTGCCGGCGCCTCCGGGGTCCGGCAAGAGCACATTGTGCGCAGCGCTGGTCAGTCGCGGCTGGCGCTTGCTGTCCGACGAAATGGCGCTGATCTCGACCACCGACGGCATGGTGTCGCCGCTGGGCCGACCGATCAGCCTGAAGAACCGTTCGCTGGAGGTGATTCGCGAATTTGCCCCCGACGTGGTCCTGAGCCCGCCGACCTACGACACCAACAAGGGGACGGTGGCACACATGAAGGTGGCCAGCGCGCATGTGGCCGCGTTTGACGTGCCGGCGCGTCCTGCCTGGGTCGTGTTTCCCCGCTATGCCGCCGGCGCTCCGGCGACCTTGCGCGCACGTTCCAGGGCCGACAGCATGCTTGAACTGGGGCGCAACGCGTTCAACTATGCCTTGCTCGGGCTGACCGGTTTCGAGGTGCTCGCCGATCTCGTCGCCAGTTGTGATTGTTACGATTTCGAGTATGGCCAACTCGGGGAAGCAATCGCGATATTCGATGCGCTGGCGCAAGCACGAATCGCATGACAACTGACTTGTTGCTCGCCGCGCTGCGGGAAACCGGCAATTGTCCCCATTTCACCCCGCGGCAATGGGAACTCTTGCTCGGGCAGGCGCGGCGTTCGGCGCTGATTTCGCGCCTGGCCACGCATTTTGCCGACCATGGCTGGCTCGACAGCGTGCCGACGCAACCGCGGCGCTATCTTGACTCGGCAGGTTTGCTCGCTGCGCGGCAGCGGCTCGAAGCGCGCTGGGAGGTCGGTCGCATCGAGCGCGCCTTGCGCCGTGTGGATACGCCGATTGTGCTGCTCAAGGGGGCCGCCTACGTGTTGGCAGACCTGCCGCCCGCGCGCAGCCGATTGTTCGGCGATGTCGACATCATGGTGCGGTCGCAGTGCTTGCAGGAGGTCGAAAGCGCGTTATTCGGCGCGGGTTGGATGCCGCAGGAAAGGGATGCGTACAACGATCGCTATTACCGGCAATGGATGCATGAACTTCCGCCGCTGGTGCATGCGAAGCGCGATTCGACACTTGACGTGCACCATACGATCACGCCACCGACTTCGCGCTTTCGCGTGGATGCACAGAAGCTGTTCGCGCAGCTATTGCCGATCGGCGACTCCGGCAAACTGTTCGTGCTGGCGCCGACCGACATGATTCTCCACAGCGCGGTCCATCTGTTCCAGGAAGGCGAGTTCCAGAACGGCATGCGTGACCTGCTGGATATCGGGGACCTGCTGCGGCATTTCGGCAAATCGCCGGGATTCTGGTTGCAACTCTCGGGGCGGGCGACCGAACTCGGCCTTGGGCGTCCGCTGCATTATGCGATGAGCATGTCGCAAACCCTGTTTCCAGGTAGCGTGCCGCCGGAGTTGACAGGTCTTATTGCAAAGCACCGGCCAGGGTGGCCACTCGGGCCGGTCATGGCGGCGCTTTTTTCCCTGGCGCTGCGGCCGGAGCATCCGAGTTGCGACGATGTCCGGACGCGTGCCGCGAGGTTGCTGCTCTATCTGCGTGCCCATGCGCTTCGGATGCCAATCCATCTGCTTCTGCCACACCTGGTTCGCAAGGCATACATGCGGCGGTTTCCCGCGAAGAAGCCGGGCTTGCTCCAACCTTGAGGTTTCGACTTTTGCGTCGTGGCTTGCCTGGCGATGCCGACGCTTCGGCCGCGGGTTTGGTGTCACCGCTGCAGTGACCGGTTTCGCGCTTGCTCGTAATCGATTGTCTTCGCAAACCAGGCCGCTTGGTCAGAGGCAAGGATTTGTCGCGAATCACGCGACGCAATTTGCTGATTGCGCCTGGAAAGCGGCGGTCAAGCAGGCTGAACGCGACACACTTCTGACGTTTGTGCTGCGCGAACTAGCCTTGACGCAGTTTGGCGCGGACCGCGCTGACTCTGATGACAGCCGCGGTGCGAATCGCGCTGCGCCAGCCGACCCATTTCAATCGCGATGGCTGCAACCCCCGGGCATACAGGTCAAGGATGTCGGTGGGCATCGACTCCAGTGGTTCGATGGCCAGCAGGTTGACAAGCATTTCGAACTGAACCCCACGCAGTGCGTAGCGCCAAAGGCGCCGCACGTAGGTTGGGTAATCCGCAGGAACCAGCGGATTCAGGGATCGGAAGCGAAACTCCGCGCCCGGCGGAAAGATTATCGATTCACCGGCGACTGACGACGGCTTGCCAAGGTTGCCTGCGGCGAGGTACGAGACCAGCCAGTCGTCGCCGATGAAACCTGCCGGCATGCGAATCCCGCGCTGACGCACGCGCTGCAGGAAGCTGCCGCGCAGCGCATACAGGCCGCCGGCCAGGATGCCATTTGCCGCCATGCGGGCGCGCCATGCATCGCGATCCCGGCCAGAGGCGGGCATGGCGCCAGCGGCGACTGCGTCGGGTGCGCTTCGCAAAGCGTTGGCAAGCGCGACCAGCGCGTTCGGTTCAAGGGTGACGTCGCCGTCAGTGAAAAAATGCGTGCTTTGCCCTAAACCATCGCAATGCGGTGCCAGATCGTGAACATAATGGTTCCACGCATTGGCTTTGTCGCCAATCGCGAGCATGGCAACCCTCACGTGCTCGAATTCGTTGGCCAGCAAGCGAATGGCTTGCTCGTCCGCGCTATTGCAGCCGTTGGCCAGCACTGTTACCCGGAATGGATGCAGTCCGGCGGCAGCGCGCAAGCTGGCCAGGAAATTGCGCAGCGCGGGACCTTCGGTGCGTGTGAAAACCGCGATCGACCAGGTTTCCTTCAAGTCCATTTTCTTGACCGGGACGAAAGCCGGCGACTCGGCCTGCCTGACGAGGCGGCAATAGAAAGGTGAATAAGAAGGTTATGAAACATGGGAACCCGAGAACGTGTACTCCCGGCAACCCGAAGCTGCCAGGTACACGAGAAGGAGTTATCGGCTCCCGCGCAGCAACTCAAGCAGGAAATTTGACGGGATCGCATACGCAATGCCCGACGGCTGGGTCAACGCGGCTTCTTTGGTACCTTTGACGAACACCATGTTGATGATACCGATCACCTCGCCACTTGCGATTTCGTAGACCGGGCTGCCACTGTTCCCGGGATAGGCGGTTGCGTCGAGTTGAAAAATGTTGAAGGCGCCGGCCTTGAGGCGACTGACGAGCTTTTCGGTCAGTTGCCGCGAATTTGCGCCCGGGATCGCGATTGGCGTGATGGCCGAGATCGTTCCGCGATGGGTGACTGGCGAGAAACCGAGGGTGCCGCCGATTGGAAAGCCGGTAAACGCGACGGCTTGTCCCTCGCGCGCGCTATCAGACGCGCGCACAACCAAGGCTGGGAGCGGTGCGTCGTCAAACCGTAAAGCGGCAAGATCGTATTCAGGCGCGGTTGCAAGGAGGCGGGCGCGGCGAATCACCATTTGGTTGCCGACACGAGCCTGGATCGCGACCGTGGCCCCGTTTGCCACATCGGGCGGTTCGGCGACGACATGGGAGTTGGTGATGACCGTATTGCCGTCGCCGACTACAAAACCGGTTCCACGCAGCACGAAAGGCGGGCTGCCGGTCTGGCGGAAATGACCGACTGCGACGATCGAGGGTTTGATTCGATCTATCGTGTCGGAGAGATCGGCACGGGCGGCGGTGGCGTGGAAAAGGCAGGCAGCGATGGCTAGCGCGGCAAGCTTGAACGAGGAATTGCCGGCAGCAGTCTGCATCAGTTCGGCGTTTACATCAGGTTGCCGACACGAATCCGCGGCAGTTCGGGCGATGGCGCGGTGACCTTGTTGTCATACGGATGGTCTTCGTGCTTGAAAATCTCGATGATACGTTTGACGTAGCCTTGGGTCTCGGCGTACGGCGGAATTCCCTTGAATCGATTGACGGTCCCTTCACCGGAGTTGTATGCCGCAGCCACAAGCGGCACCTTGCCCTTGAAATAGGCCAGCAACCAGCGCAGATAGGACAGGCCGCCGCGCATGTTCTGTTCCGGGTCGAACGGCTTGGTGACGTTGAAACGAATCGAGGTCTCGGGTATCAACTGCATCAAGCCTTGTGCGTTCTTGTTCGAAACGGCAGACGGGTCGAAATTGGATTCGGCGCGAATGACCGCATAGGCCAATCGCGGGTGAACTCCGTACTCGGGAGCCAATCGCTCCAGCATTTCGACCACCTTGCGCTGGGCGGCAGTTGTTGGCTTCGGAATGCGCTCGAATGTCAATGGCGATGGTTCGGATGCTGCGTCGGCAACCGGTTTTGGTTCTTCCATGCAAGCCGGTTTTGCCGCGACCGGGTCACCGACATAGCGCAACATACGTTTCGCATGTTGATGGTCCTGTTTTGCGGCGAGGTCGAAAAAGTAGGCAGCCAGCGCATCATCCCGAACCATGCCGCGGCCGTTGGCATAAATCCATCCCAGATTGAATTGGGCCTCGGCGTCGCCAGCAAACGCAGCCTGGCAATAGAGTTCGACGGCTCGCCGCAAGTCGCGCGCAACGCCTTCGCCGTGTTCGTACGAGCGGGCCTGCTCGCGCAGGGTGCTCGCGTCTGGTGGAACTGCCGGCACGGTGGTCGGGATACTTGCGAGGAGAAATGTGGCAAAAACCACACAAATCCGAAATATTCGCCGTTTCTGCATTTGGAATACCAATATACGGTTTTGGGCGCCAATGAAAGGCGTCATGTTGCACAAAAACGTCGTCTGGTTCGATCAACGCTACTACGGGCCGTCCGACCCGAATCGTGTGGTCGGTCGCTGGGCGCGCATTGCAGGTTCAGCAAGGACCCAAACAATACCATCCTTGAGAGAGCTGGAACGCTGCCGTTAATGTGAAATAATGTGATTTACTCCGGGTCGTCGCTAACCGGTCGCCGTTTTGCTATATCATCGCGAAGTCTTTGATAAATTGCCCTTTTTAATTATGGGCTTAGTAAAGATATTTAAAGCGTAAGTTGCGCTTTGCAATGCTTACCGTCTGGTCGGGGAGGGCCGTATGTCAACATGGATTGGTTTGAAGCTGACGCCTGCGTCAAGCAGATTTTTGCTGCTTGCGCTGTTCACATTGGTCTCGGGATGCGCGAGAATGCAACATCCTGCGGCCCCGGTTTCCGCTGCTTCCCCTGATTACCGCTACCTTATCGGTCCAGGGGACAGTGTCAACATTGTTGTCTGGCGCAATCCGGAATTGTCGAATGTCGTCACCGTTCGCCCTGACGGCAGGGTGACCACAGCGCTCGTCGAGGACCTGCAGGCAATGGGCAAGGATCCGACCTCGCTCGCCAGGGATATCGAAAAGGAACTTGGCAAGTTCATCCGCGACCCGGTTGTGACGGTGATCGTTGCGGGCGGTGTTGGCCCATACAGCGAGCAGATTCGGGTCATTGGTGAAGCAACCAAGCCGCAGGCCCTTTCGTACAAGCAAAAGATGACGTTGTTGGATGTCATGATCGCGGTCGGCGGAATCACCGATTTTGCCGACGGCAACCGGGCGTTGATATTGCGCGCCGCCGACGGCAACAAACAGTACGCGGTGCGCATCCGTGATCTGGTGAAGCGTGGCGACGTGTCGGCCAACGTGGACATGAAGCCGGGTGACGTGCTGGTCATTCCCCAGAGCTGGTTTTGAGTAGCGCGTGACCAGTGCATGCTGTTTCATTGGTCCGCAAAGCAACGTTTGAGCGCATAAGCCGATGCAAGACTTACTGGTCCAGGTCGTTACCACGCTGCGCGCCATGTGGCGCCATCGTTACCTCGGGACGGCAGTATCCTGGGTGACGGCGCTGGTCGCCGCGGCAGCGGTGTTCGTGATGCCGGACAAGTATGAAGCCTCGGCGCGGATCTACGTGGATACGCAGTCGATTCTTCAGCCTTTGATGTCGGGCCTGACAGTGCAACCCAACATCGAGCAGCAGGTCATGATGTTGAGCCGCACGCTGTTGAGCCGGCCAAATGTCGAGAAGCTGGTTCGGATGGCGGACCTGGATTTGGGCAGCAAGTCAAAAGCCGATCAGGATGCACTGGTCGACGGGTTGATCAAGACGTTGGCGATTCAGAGTGCCGGGCGCGACAACCTGTACACGCTGGCCTACCGGGATTCCAATCCGGACAAGGCAAAACGCGTTGTCCAGTCGCTGACTTCGATTTTCGTCGAATCGAGTCTTGGCGACAAGCGCAAGGACACCGATACGGCAAAGAAATTCATCGAGGATCAGATCAGGAGTTATGAGAAGAAGCTGGAAGACGCCGAGGTGCGTCTCAAGGACTTCAAGCTACGCAATATTGAGTCGCAGGCGGCTGATGGCAAATCCGGCATCGACAGGATTTCTGAAATCAGCGCGCAACTCAATCAGGCGCGCCTCGAGTTGCGCGAAGCCGAGAATTCGCGCGATGCGTTGAAACGGCAACTCGCCGGCGAGGATCCGGTGTTGTTGCCGGACAGCACCGGGGGCCCTGCTGCAGATTCGCTCGTCGCCATGCCGGAGCTTGACGGGCGTATCGACGGCTTGAAGCGGAATCTCGACGCCTTGCTGCAGCGGTACACTGACCAGCATCCCGACGTCGTTGGAACGCGGCGGGTTATCAAGGAACTTGAAGAGCAGCGGCGCCAGGAGATTGCTGCGCGCAAGAAAGTCACGCCCGGCAAGGCGTCGCCGCTGGCTTCAATCAACAATAATCCGGTATTCCAGCAATTGCGGGTGTCGTTGAATGAGGCGGAGGGGACTATCGCGTCCTTGAAGGTTCGGGTCAGCGAGTATGAATCGCGCTACAACCGGACCAAGGAGTCGATGAAGAACATGCCGCAAATCGAGGCGGAATTGTCGCAACTCAATCGTGACTACGAAATCCACAAGACCAACTATGCAAGTCTGGTGAGTCGCCGCGAGTCGGCCGCGATGACCGGCGAACTTGGGTCGGCATCCGGGGTGGCGGATTTTCGTTTGATTGATCCTCCCCGGGTATCACCGAAGCCGGTGGCGCCGAATCGCATTCTGCTTCTGCTTGGTGCGCTTGGCGCGTCGCTGGCGGCCGGATTGTTCTCGAGTTTCGCGGCCACCCAGGTCCGCCCGGTGTTCCACGACAGCAGGACCTTGCGCGAATTCACCGGATTGCCGCTGCTTGGCGAAGTGTCGCTAAATCGAACAGATGCCCAGATTCGCCAACAGCGGCGAAGCCTGATCAGGTTCTTCGCCGCGATCGCCGTGCTGGTCGGGGCATTCGCGGTCGCGCTTGGCATCCTGTTTGCCAAGTCTTGACCAGATACTGAGGCGCGTCCATGAGCTTAATCGAGCAGGCGGCAAAGCGACTGGAGCTCTTGCGGCAAGCAGGCATACAGGTCCCGGATCATGACGACGGGAAGGCCGCCGGCGTGCCGCCTAAACCTGTGCCGCCGCTAACGCCGCAGGCGCCGGCACTCCAGAGAACTGATGCTGTGCTGCGACGGGAGGCCGAAGTTCCCGCGTTTCCGGCCGCCGACGATCGCCAGCGCTCGCCTTCCGCAGGCAGGTTCTCGGACGGCGTCAGGTTGCAGTCCCGGCTCATCGAGATAGATCTTGCCGCGCTTGCCGCTCGCAGCATCATTACCCCGGATGCACAGAAGTCGCAAATTGCGGAAGAGTATCGGGTCCTGAAGCGTCCCCTGATTTCAAATGCCATGGGCAAGGGCGCGGCGCCTGTCGCAGACGGCAACTTGATCATGGTGACCAGTGCATTGCCGCGCGAGGGCAAGAGTTTCACCGCGGTGAATCTGGCAATCAGCATTGCCGCTGAACTTGACAACACGGTCATGCTGGTAGATGCCGATGTGGCGCGCCCATCGGTGCTGAACGTCCTTGGATTGCCGCCTTCGCCCGGTTTGCTTGACATGCTGACGGACGCAAGCACCAAGTTGTCGGATGTTTTGTTGCGAACGAATATCGAAAAACTGACGCTGCTGCCCAGTGGGTCGCCGCAAAAGCGCGCCACCGAACTGCTTGCCAGCGACGCGATGGCCAATCTCTTGCGCGAGATGGCTGATCGCTATCCCGACCGAATCATTATTTTCGACTCGCCGCCTCTCCTGCTGACGACGGAATCGCGCGTTCTCGCGACGCACATGGGTCAGATTGTGGTGGTTGTGCAGGCAGAGAGCACCTCGCACTCGGAAGTAAAGCGAGCCTTGGCGACAATTGAATCCTGCCCGGTCAAGATGGTGGTCCTCAATCAGGCGCGCAATGTGTCGCAGGGCGGCTATGGCTATGGCTACGGCTACGGGTACGGGTATGGCTATGGCAATGCGGCATAAGCCTCTGCAATCAGGCAATTTGTCAGTTGCTGTAACTCAAATCTCGGCCAGTGCAATGCGCGCAGCGCTGGCGCTCGCCTGTATGGCGGGGTGTTGCGTGAGTCTTGGTTATGCGCAGACCAATGATGACGCAGGTATACGGCGGGCATGGAGCGTTTTGCCGAGGGTTGGCGTCACGCAAACCTTCACCGACAACGTTGATCTGAGCGGGACCGCGAAACAGGCCGACCAACTCACCGAGATCGCGCCCGGCATCCGTGTCCAGGGCGAGACGGCACGGATAAAAGCCTACGTTGACTATGCGCTTCGCAATTTCGTATCTGCCAATGATTCCCGACGCAACCGCAGTCAGAATGCACTTACGTCGTTTGGCACCTTCGAAGCGGTGGACAAATGGTTGTTCATCGACGCCAGTGGCAGCATTTCGCAGCAGACGATCTCCGCTTTCGGAACCCAATCGCCCTCTGCGGCAAACACGAATGCAAACAGCACCGAGACCGCGACATTCAGAATATCGCCCTACGTCAAAGGCAGGATAAGCACCTTCGCGGACTATAACGTCCGCTACTCGCGGTCCGAAACAAGGTCCGGGTCCGCCCTGGCGGCGAATGTCGACAGTGACGACTTCACCGCGCAAATCAACGGCACCTTCACCGGGCCGCTGAGTTGGTCTCTCAATGGAAGCCGGCAGGTTATCGCATACGGCTCGGGGATCAAGAACGAAGCCGATCGACTGGGATCCCGGCTGAACTATCGCTATGATGCCGAACTCAGCGCGTTCATCAGTTTGGGCACCGAAGCCAATAACTATTCGACAGCCGGCAAGAAGAGCTATTCGAACGCCGGCTTCGGGGGTGAATGGGCGCCCACCGACCGTACAAAGCTGACGGCATCACGCGAGCGGCGCTCGTTTGGCAACAGCCACTCGATCGCGTTCACGCATCGCACTCCGCTGTCGGCCTGGCGATTTACCGACAGCCGCAGTGTCACCGCCCTGCCGAATCAGTCGAGCAGCACGGGATTGGGTACCTACTATGACCTTTTCAATAGCCAGCTTGTGTCGACGGTCCCCGATCCTGTCGCGAGGGCTCAACAGGTCAACAATCTGCTTCTTCAGTCAGGCATTGCGCCGAATGCAGTGATCACGCAGGGCTTTCTCACGTCGAGACTCTCAGTCCAGCGTCGTCAGGATCTGTCGTTCACCCTCAACGGCTTGCGCAACACTGTTACTTACACCTTGTTCCAGACCGACTCGCAGACTCTCAGTGCGGGGGGGGCGAGCATTGCCGACGATTTTTCGCGGTCGGCCTCGCTCAAGACGCGCGGAATGAGTTCGAATTTCTCGCATCGCCTGACGCCGTTTTCGTCGTTGAACATGCTTTCTTCCTGGAGCCGCGTGTCAGGGTCGGCGGACGGACTCACCAGCGTACAGAAGACTTTCAACATAAATGTGTCCAGTCGCTTCTCGCCCAAATTGAACGGAACGCTCGGCGTCCGCGCCACTATTTTCGACGGGTCAGGCAACGCCTATCGCGAAAACGCGGTCTTAGGCACAGTCACGGCACAATTCTGAGGCCATCATGTACGAGTCTTTTTACGGGCTGACCAGCAAGCCATTCCAGCTCAATCCGGACCCTTCGTTCTATTTCGGCAGCAAGCAGCATCGGCGCGCGACCGCCTACCTCGAATACGGGATGCACCAAAATGAAGGGTTCATTGTCATCACGGGCGAGGTTGGCGCCGGCAAGACGACGATCGTTCGCGGCTTGCTGGACAGCCTGGATTCTGAAAAGGTCGTCGCCGCGCATCTGGTCAGTACACAACTCGATGCCGACGACACACTGCGCCTGGTGGGTGCGGCGTTCGGGGTCCGCACCAAGGACGTCGCCAAATCCGACGTGTTGATGGCGCTTGAGGCATTCCTCTACAACTTCACGCTCAAGGGCAAGCGTTGCGTACTGATCGTCGACGAAGCGCAAAACCTTACGCCCCGCGCGGTGGAAGAATTGCGGATGCTTTCGAATTTTCAGTACGGCAATCATGCGTTGCTGCAAAGTTTTCTGGTCGGGCAACCCGAGTTTCGCGACATGCTGCAAAGCCCGCACATGCAGCAGTTGCGACAACGGGTCATCGCTTCGTGCCACATCGGGCCGATGGATGCGGAGGAGACGCGCGGTTATATCGAACATCGGCTCAAATGCGCTGGCTGGAGCGACAACCCTAGTTTCGGGGACGACGCTCATGATGCGGTGTTCAAGGCCAGTGGCGGGGTTCCACGCCGGATCAATCTGCTTTGCGACCGCTTGCTCCTGTTCGGTTTCCTGGCGGGCAAGACCGTGTTCGTGGCCGATGACGTCAACGAAGTGGCGAAGGAAATCTACGACGAAACGTCCGCTCCGCCGCGTACTCCGAGATCTGGCGCCGACCCGCATGCACCGGAGCCTGCGACCGAGGTGGAGGAGTGGAATGCGGACTCTGCCGAGACACTGGGCGAAACCGGGCCGTTCAAGGTCAGTTTGTCAAAGCTTCAGTTGAGTGCGATCGAGGTCGGAATGGGATCGCCGTTGAGCGTGGGCCAGATCGAGGAGCGATTGTTGCGGCTGGAAAGAGCGGTGCTGCGTGTCGAAAGCATGAATTCAGCCACGCTGAGCCTGCTGCAGCAACTTGTCGACGCTGTGCGGGTGACCCAGCGCGATGAACAAGAGGTCAATTGACCAAGCGGCCTGGATCTTTTCGGCGGCATATCCACCCTGTCGCGGCGCACTATTCTGCCGATAGTGATGATGATGCGGCCGCGGGTCGGCGGATTTTTCCTGCAGGTGGCGGTTTCGCGACTTGCGGCGGGAAAATGTCCTGCATAAGTATCGAGACGGCTCGACCAGGCAGACCTTGTAGCGCCGGGCTGTAACCAGTCGACCGGTCGATACGCAACTGGTGTGGGCGGTTAACGTAAATGCGCTTGAAGCGACGGAGTAAGTGAAATGCGAGACACCGGCATTGTCAATGCGCTGACCATTGATGTCGAAGACTACTTCCAGGTTTCAGCCTTTGCGCCTCATATCGCCCGCGCTGACTGGAATAGCTGCGAGTGTCGGGTGGAACGCAACGTCGATACGATCCTTGCACTTCTGGACCGGCATTCGACAAAGGCCACATTTTTCACGCTTGGCTGGATTGCGGAGCGATATCCTGATTTGATACGCCGCATCGTCAGGGGCGGACATGAACTAGCCAGCCACGGCTATGGTCACGAACGGGCATCTGACCAAAGCGAGGCCGCGTTTTTTGCCGATATACAGTTGGCCAAGATCATGCTGGAGGACCTCGGCGGTTACGAAGTCAAAGGTTATCGAGCGCCGAGTTTTTCGATCGGAGAATCGAATCAGTGGGCGTTCGACTGTCTTGAACGGGCGGGGTATCGCTACAGTTCAAGCATTTATCCGATCAAGCATGATCACTATGGCATGCCCGACGCGCCGCGATTCGCGCATCGGATTGGCGGGCTTCTGGAAATACCCGCGACCACCCTGCGTTTTTTCAGCCGCAACTGGCCGGCGAGCGGAGGCGGATATTTTCGACTAATGCCGTACGCTGTTTCCCGCTGGATGCTCAATCGGGTCAATGCCACTGACGCGCAACCCGCGACGTTCTACTTCCATCCCTGGGAGATCGACAGCGGTCAGCCGCGGATTCCAGGCATTGGAGTCAAGACACGGTTTCGTCATTATGTGAACATTGGCCGCATGGAGAGCCGTCTTGAACGTCTGCTTTCGGATTTTCGCTGGGGCAGAATGGATCAGGTCTTTTGCGACGGCACCGGCGCGAGCAGCGTTGACGCAGCAGCGGCGTTGCCGGCGTAATACGATGGAATGCCATTCTCTCGGGCCTGAAGCAAGTTGCCGGCCGGGCAAGGACGCGACTCCTTCGATCAAGCGTTTGGATCGCAATGATCGCGCCGGAGCCCGGCGTTGGGACGCGTTTGTGTACACCTGCGAGTCCGCGACGTTTTTCCACCGCGCAGGGTGGCAGGATGTCATTGCGGACGTGTTCCGGCACCGCACCTACTTTCTCTATGCGGAGCAGGATGGCCAGGTGCTGGGTGTCTTGCCGCTTGCGCATGTGAACAGTGTGTTGTTCGGCAACTCGCTGGTGTCGCTGCCATTCGCGGTTTATGGTGGCGTTGCCGCGGTGACAGAAGCCGCTGCAAGTGCGCTTGAAGTCGAGGCGCAGCGTCTGGCGCAGGCGCTGGGGGTGGACCATCTGGAAATGCGCAACACGATCCGGCGGCATGCGGATTGGCCGGCGCAGGATCTGTATGTCACGTTTCGCAAGGAAATTCTCCCCGACCAAGAAGCCAATTTGCTGGCGATTCCGCGCAAGCAGCG
>JANPGJ010000305.1:0-64529 GCA_031423955.1 Burkholderiales bacterium | reverse complement strand
CCGGAAAAGCGGCCGTCGGTGATCAATGCCACTTTCTCGCCCATACCCTGGCCGTAGATCAGCGCGGTGGTGCCGAGCATTTCACGCATCCCGGGGCCGCCTTTCGGGCCTTCGTTGCGGATGATCAGGACGTCACCCTCCCGATAATCGCGGCGCTTGACGACTTCGACGCAGGCTTCCTCGCCGTCGAACACCCGCGCGCGGCCCTCGAACAAGAGCGACTTAAGTCCGGCGATCTTGATCAATGCACCGTCCGGGCACAGGCTGCCCTTGAGCACCACCACGCCGCCGCTGGCATGCAGTGGCGCGCTCACCGGCAGCACGATTTCGCCGTCGGCGCCCGGGCTGTTTTCCAACTCCTCGGCCAGGCTGCGACCGGAGAGCCCCAGGGCATCGCCGTGCAGGTAGCCGCCATCGAGCAGGGTCTTGAGCACCAGCACCGCACCGCCGGCATGGTGCAGATCGCGTGCCAGATACTTGCCGCCGGGCTGCAGGCTGGCGATCAGGGGCGTGCGCTGAAACACTTCGGCTACATCATCCATGCTGAAGCGAACCCCTGCTTCATGGGCGATCGCCGGCAGGTGCAGGCCGGCGTTTGTCGAGCCGCCGGTTGCGGCGACGACTGCGCAGGCGTTTTCAATACTCTTGCGGGTGACCAGGTCACGCGGCAATGGCCCGCCGTCCTGCAGGATGCGCATCACGATCTGCCCGGCACGGCGCGCCAGCGCCAGGCGCTGCGAGTAGACCGCGGGCATCATCGCCGACCCGGGGATCGCCAGGCCCAGGGTCTCCGAGACCATCGCCATCGTGTTGGCGGTGAACTGGCCGGGGCACGAGCCGACAGTCGGTGCGCAATGCAGTTCCAGTTCGGCCAGGTCGGCTTCGCTGAAGGTGCCGGCGAGAACCCCGCCAACCGCCTCGTAGGCGGTCAGCACCGTGGCCGGCTTGCCGCGCCACTCGCCGGGCAGCATCGCGCCGCCGTACATGAACACCGACGGGCAGTTCAGGCGAACCATCGCCATCATCACGCCTGGCAGGGTCTTGTCGCAGCCGGCGAATCCGATGAATCCGTCATAGGCGTGGCCGCGCATCACCAGTTCGATGCTGTCGGCGATCAACTCGCGTGACACCAGGCTCATGCGCATGCCCTTGTGGTTCATCGAGGTGCCGTCGGACACCGAAACAGTGGTGAATTCGATCGGTGTGCCACCGGCCGCGGCGACGCCAAGCCGGGCGGCGTCGGCCTGCGGCCGCAATGACATCGAGCACGGGGTATTTTCACCATGGGTGCTCATGACGCCGATGAATGGCTTGGCCATCGCGTCGTCGTCCATGCCGGTGGCGCGCATGAAGGCTCGATGTGCCACCCGGTCCATGCCTGCGGTGGTGATATTCGAACGGTACGGCTTCTGGTGGGATTTGCTCATCTGGAACATGCCTTGCTTGTGGTTTGTCAGGGGCGTTTGTCGGGCGCTCGGTTAAACTTCTCCCGAGCTACAAATGCTGATCGCAACCCACGTCGCGCATCGCAGCGCCTGTCCAACATAGTCTAGACCATGACCCCGACCTCTCTCGCAGCACGCCTCGCGATTCGCCGCGGCGACCATACCGGACCGACCCCCGGCATGGCGCCAGGCCATGTGCAGGGCAATCTGGCGATACTGCCCGCCAGCCACGCGGCGGATTTTCTGCGCTTTTGCCAGCGGAATCCGAAGCCCTGCCCGATCATCGGCATGAGCGAACCGGGCAGCCCGCATATTCCGGCGCTGGGCGCGGAGCTTGACATCCGCACCGACCTGTCGGGCTATTGCCTGTGGCGCAACGGCGAGAACGTGGGAGACCTCGACAATCTGAATCAAGTCTGGCGCGAGGATCTGGTCAGTTTTGTCATTGGCTGCTCGTTCTCGTTCGAAGAGGCATTGATCGACGCCGGCATCCGCATGCGCCATATCGAGCAGGGCATCAATGTCGCGATGTACCGCACCAACATCGCCACCGCGCCGGCCGGCCCGTTCGCCGGGCCGCTGGTGGTGTCGATGCGGCCGATGCGCCCTGCGAACGCGATCCGGGCGATCCAGATCACCTCGCGTTTTCCGGGAGTGCACGGTGCGCCAATTCATTTCGGTGACCCGGCGTCAATCGGCATCGATGACATCATGCGGCCCGATTTTGGTGATGCGGTAGAAATACTGGCGGGCGAAGTCCCGGTGTTCTGGGCCTGCGGGGTGACCCCGCAATCGGCGATTCGCGCCGCCCGGCCGCCAATCTCGATCACCCACAGGCCAGGCTGCATGCTGGTCACCGATCTACGCAATTCCCAATTGGCGAGCTTCTGATGAGTACGGTTCCGCAATCAGCCTGGCAATTCTGGATTGACCGCGGCGGCACGTTCACCGATGTGGTGGCGCGTGATCCTGCCGGCGCCTTGCACACCCACAAGCTGCTGTCGGAAAACCCTGAACAATATCCGGATGCGGCGATCGCGGCGATTCGTCATTTTCTGCGACTTGGTGCCAACGAGCCTATCCCCGGTACCGCGATCGACGCGGTGAAGATGGGGACCACGGTAGCCACCAACGCCCTGCTTGAACGCAAGGGCGACAGCACGGTGCTGTTCATTACCCGCGGCTTTCGCGACCAGCTGCGCATCGGCTACCAGAATCGGCCGCGCATCTTCGATCGCCATATCGTGCTGCCGGAACTGCTCTACGCGGAAGTGTACGAAGTCGAGGAACGGATCGGCGCGCACGGCGAGGTGGTGTTGCCGCTCAATGCCGCCAAGACCCGCGCCGACCTAGCTGCCGCCTACGCGGCCGGCTTCAGGGCGATCGCGATCGTGTTGTTGCACGGCTATCGCTACATGCAGCACGAGCGCGAGATCGCGGTGCTGGCGCGTGGCGCCGGCTTCACCCAGATATCGGTATCGCACGAGGTCTCGCCGCTGATGAAACTGGTTTCGCGCGGCGATACCACGGTGGTCGATGCCTATCTGTCGCCGATCATCGGCCGCTATGTCAACCGGGTCGCGGCCGAGCTTGATGGCGCGCGGTTGATGTTCATGCAATCGTCCGGCGGCCTGACGTCTGCCGATCTTTTCAAGGGCAAGGATTCGATCCTGTCCGGCCCGGCGGGCGGCATTGTCGGCATGGTGCAGACCGCCAGGGGCGCGGGATTCGAGAAAGTCATCGGATTCGACATGGGGGGCACCTCCACCGATGTGTCGCACTACGCCGGGGAATACGAACGGGCATTCGAAACCCAGGTTGCCGGGGTTCGCATGCGCGCGCCGATGATGAGCATTCATACCGTGGCTGCCGGCGGCGGATCGATTCTGCACTTTGACGGTAGTCGCTATCGCGTAGGCCCCGACTCCGCCGGCGCCAATCCGGGGCCGGCAGCCTACCGACGCGGCGGGCCGCTGGCGGTGACCGACGCCAACGTGTTGCTCGGCAAGGTGCAGCCGAAATACTTTCCGCGGGTGTTCGGGCCGCATGCCGATGCGACGCTCGACTATGAAGCCAGCGCGGCGAAGTTTCGTACCATGGCGAGCGACATCGAGGCGGCCACCGGCGTCGTCAGAACGCTGGAGGAAGTGGCGGAGGGTTTCATCCAGATCGCCGTCGAAAACATGGCGAATGCGATCAAGAAGGTGTCGGTGGCTCGCGGTTATGACATCACGCAGTACACCCTGCAGTGTTTTGGCGGCGCCGGCGGGCAACACGCCTGCCTGATCGCCGACAAACTGGGCATCCCGCGCGTCTACATCCATCCCTATGCCGGTGTGCTGTCGGCTTATGGCATGGGGCTTGCCGATCTGACTGCAATGCGCGAACGGGCGATCGAACTCAAGCTGGCACCTGCTTCGCGAGCAGCGCTCGACACGGCTTTTGCCGAGATGGCGGCCGATGCCCGGGCGCAGATCCTGGGCCAGGGCGTGCCAGCCGGAAACATCGTGGTTCGCCAGCGCGTGCATGTCCGATACGATGGCACCGATTCGGCGCTGGTGGTCGAGGACGGATCCCTGGAGGACATCAAGGCCCGGTTCGAGTCGGCCTATCGCATGCGCTACTCGTTCTTGATGGAGCACAAACCGCTGGTGGTGGAGGCGGTGTCGGTGGAGGCAATCGGACTCTCCGGGCAGCAGGTCGACGTGCAGTCGCCAGTATCAGGCCGAGCCGGCGCCCTCGCTGCCGCGGAATCGGTCCGCATGTTTTCCGGCGGCGTCGAGCATGCGGCACCGGTTTTTCTGCGTAGCCTGATGCAACCCGGCGACAAGTTGCTTGGCCCGGCGATCATCGCTGAGCAGAATGCGACGTCAA
The DNA here is from genome assembly GCA_031423955.1 of Burkholderiales bacterium. Taxonomy (GTDB): domain Bacteria; phylum Pseudomonadota; class Gammaproteobacteria; order Burkholderiales; family JAEUOS01; genus JAEUOS01. The sequence goes on along the minus strand of JANPGJ010000305.1, from coordinate 60,210 downwards.
TTGTCGAACCTGGCTGGCAATGCGAGGTGACGGCGCAGAATCACATGGTGCTCACCCGCGCGATTGAACGGCCGCGACAGACGGCGATCGGCACCACGGCCGACCCGGTGATGCTGGAGATCTTCAACAACCTGTTCATGGCGATCGCCGAACAGATGGGCCTGACGCTGGCAAATACCGCCTACTCGGTGAATATCAAGGAACGTCTTGATTTTTCGTGCGCGGTGTTCAACCAGCACGGCGACCTGATCGCCAACGCGCCGCACATGCCGGTGCATCTTGGTTCGATGGGGGAGTCGATCAAGACCGTGATCCGGGAAAACACCGCGGCGCATGGCCGCGCCATGCAGGCTGGCGACGTTTATGTGCTCAATGCGCCGTACAACGGCGGCACCCACCTGCCCGACATCACGGTCATCACCCCGGTATTCGATGCGGCCGGCAAGAACATCCTGTTTTATGTCGGCTCGCGCGGCCACCATGCGGACATCGGCGGCATTTCGCCCGGCTCAATGCCGCCCAACTCGAAAGTGGTGGAGGAGGAGGGGGTGCTGATCGACAATTTCCTGCTGGTCGAGAAGGGCCGCCTGCGCGACAGCGAAACCCGTGCCCTGCTGGGCTCCGGGCAATACCCCTCGCGAAACATCGAACAGAACATGGCCGACTTGCGCGCCATGATCGCGGCCAACGAAAAAGGGGTGCAGGAATTGCGCCGCATGGTCGGTGAATTCGGCCTCGAGGTGGTGCATGCCTACATGCGACATGTGCAGGACAACGCCGAGGAATCGGTGCGGCGGGTGATCGAGGTGTTGAAGGATGGCGAATTCGCCTACGAGATGGATCATGGTGCGGTGATTCGCGTGAAGGTGACGCTGGACAAGGCCACGCGCAGCGGGGTGATCGATTTCACCGGCACCAGCGATCAACTGCCGAACAACTTCAACGCACCGTCAGCGGTGTGCTACGCAGCGGTGCTGTATGTCTTTCGCTCGCTGGTCGACGACGACATTCCGCTCAACGCCGGTTGCCTGAAGCCGCTGAAAATCATCATTCCTGAAGGCTCGATGCTCAACCCGCGCTATCCGGCGGCGGTGGTCGCGGGCAATGTCGAGACCAGCCAGTGCCTGACCGATACCTTGTATGGCGCACTCGGCGTGATGGGCGCCAGCCAGGGCACGATGAACAATTTCACCTTTGGCAATGACACCTACCAGTATTACGAGACGATTTCCTCAGGCTCCGGCGCGGGCGATGGTTTCGACGGCGCCACGCCGGTGCAGACGCACATGACCAACAGCCGCATGACCGACCCCGAGGTACTGGAGTTTCGCTATCCGGTGCGGGTGGAAGAGCACTCGATCCGATACGGGTCCGGTGGCCGCGGCAAATGGAACGGCGGGCCTGGCGCCTTGCGGCGGGTGCGTTTTCTCGAGACCATGACTGCGGGCGTGCTGTCGGGCCATCGCCGTGTACCACCCTATGGCATGCATGGTGGTGGTGCCGGGGAGGTGGGGCACAACTGGGTTGAGCGGGTGGACGGGTCGATCAGCGAACTTGGTGGCAGCGACGAAACCGTGTGCCGGCCCGGGGACGTGTTCGTGGTGCAAACCCCGACTGCCGGCGGCTACGGCGAGGCTTGATCAGGGCAGGCGCGACGTTGTCGTTGCAGGAGGCGCGACTAGAGCGGCTTGTTGCGGTGACCGGACCCAACTGGACCGGCGATGGTTGCCGAAAAGCGCGGCGCGTTCTGCAGGCGTCAGATGGGCAACGCGTCGTGCGCCGACGTGTCAACAGCGCTATCGATCAGCTCTTGTCGGTCACTCCGGGAAACTTGTAGTAAGTGCGGTTCAGATGGTTGACCACCGCCTCGATGTCGGCCGCGTCCCAATTCTGGCCGGCATTGCGCTGCCACCGCCGTACCTGTTCGCGCAATCCCGGCAAGTCGCGGGCGATTTTCTTGTCACGCCAGTGCATCTGTGTGGTGTGGCAGGCCACGCAGAAAGTGGAATACAGCAACTCTCCGCGTTCGTGCGGGATCTTGTCCTGCGCCTGCCCCGGGCCGGCGGCAAGCATCAATATGGCTACGGCAATTGCCGCGATTCTGTTTGTCATGCGCCCCTCCGAGGTGTCATGCCGCATCAGGCTACGACGCCCGCCCTATCGGCGGCGCCGGCGCGGGTCGATCGCCGCGCCGGCCAGCTACGGCGGACGTCCCGGCTCAGACTCGCTCGAATATCGCAGCAATGCCCTGGCCGCCGCCGATGCACATGGTGACCAGCGCATAGCGGCCGCCGGTCCGATGCAGCTCATAGATGGCCTTGATGCTGATGATCGCGCCGGTGGCACCGATCGGATGGCCCAGCGAAATGCCGCTGCCGTTCGGATTGACCTTCTTTGGATCAAGCCCGAGTTCCTTGCTGACCCCAAGGGCTTGTGCGGCAAACGCTTCATTGGCTTCAATGACATCGATCTGATCAAGTTTGAGGCCGGTCTTCTTGAGCACATTTCGGGTTGCGGGCACCGGTCCCAGACCCATTATCTTGGGCTCCAGGCCGGCATGCGCGTAGCCCACCAGTCTGGCCAGCGGCTTGTGCCCCGCAGCGGCCGCGGCCGCGGCTTCCATCAGCACCAGCGCGGCGGCGGCATCGTTGATGCCGGAGGCATTGCCTGCGGTCACGGTGCCGTCTTTTTCGAATACCGGCTTGAGTTTCGCCATGTCCTCCAGTTTGCAGTCGTTGCGCACATGCTCGTCGGTGTCAAACATGACGACTCCCTTGCGCGACTTCATCTCGATGCCGACGATCTGTTCCTTGAAGTAGCCGGCGGCGATGGCATGCTGGGCGCGGTTGTGGCTTAGCATCGCAAGTTGATCCTGCTGCTCGCGCGTGATGCCGCACTGGCGGGCGACGTTTTCCGCCGTCACGCCCATGTGAATGACATTGAACGGGTCATGCAGTGCGCCGACCATTGGATCGACCATCTTGCCGTCTCCCATACGCGAGCCCCAGCGGCTGCTGGGCAGCCAGTAGGGTGCGCGGCTCATGGCTTCGGCGCCGCCCGCCACACCGGCGTCGGTATCGCCGAGCAGGATCGATTGCGCCACCGAGACGATTGCCTGCAGTCCGGATCCGCACAGGCGATTGACGTTGAACGCCGGTGTCTCGATCGGCAAGCCGCCGTTGATGGTGGCCATGCGCGACAGGTACATGTCGCGCACGTCGGTATTGACCACATGGCCGAAGGCGACGTGCCCAACCCTGGCCGGATCGATTTTTGCCCGTGCTACCGCCTCACGCAATACCGTGGCGGCGAGATCAACGGCCGGCGTGTCCTTGAGGGCGCCGCCAAAGGTGCCGATCGCGGTGCGGGCGCCGGACAAAACCATTACTTCGCGTTGAGCCATGATGCGTGTCTCCTGATCAATGAGTGATCCTCAAGTGTAGCGCGCAAGCCTTGCATCGGGCTGACATCACATTTAGTTGCCCGAATGCTCAGGTAACGCACTACAGTCTGGCACAGCATGCCGCCATTGAGACCGGTCCGCCGCCTGCCGATGGGCCATCGCCAATCCGGGCGGTACGCCTGGCTTATCATGGCTTCTGGGCAATCTCAAAAAATATCCGTCGACATGAACACGCGCGAACTCGTCAACTACCTGGAGGGCCTTGCGGAGAACAACAACCGCGCATGGTTCGCCATGAACAAACCTTCATACGACATCCTGCGCCTGGAATTCACGCAGCTGGTTGCCCGGGTGATCGCCGAGACAACGCGTTTCGATCCTGCGGTGGCCGGCCAGGATCCGAAAAAGGCGCAATTCCGCATCAATCGCGACATCCGGTTTTCGAAAGACAAGAGTCCGTACAAGACCAATTTTTCAGCGGTGATCGCGCCGGGCGGCAAGAAGGATCCTGGATCGCATTACTATTTCCACATCGATCACCATGGCAAGCTGCTGGTTGCCGGCGGATGCTACATGCCGCCGCCCGACGTATTGGCCAAGGTTCGCAAGTCGATCGCCACGCATCCGGTGCAGTTTGCAAAACTGCTCAGGGCGCGCGCGATGTGGTCGCATTTCGGACAATTCGCTGATGAAGCGCGACTGGCGCGCCCACCCAAGGGGTACACCGTCGATACGCCATACATCGAGAACATCAAGCAGAAAAGCTTTATCGTGTGGACCGAGGCGCCGGTCAAGGGTCTCGAGGCGGCAAGCCTTGCAGCGCAGGTGGCAGGCGGTTTCAAACGCGCATTGCCGTTGGTGAAATGGCTCAGGGAGGCCGTGAAATGAGAATCGCAGCCGGTTTCGACAAGCGCTGGATTGGTGCGGTGCTCGCAGGCTTGCTTGCGGCATTTTCGATGGCCTCGCAAGGCGCGCCGCCGTCACGGCAGCAAGCGCTGCAACAAATGGCCAGCAAGTCGCCGCAAGTGCGTCGCGCCGCGGTGGATCGACTGGCCGAGGTCGGCATGATGCAGGATGCCAGGCTGCTGGTCGCTGCACTTGCCGACGCTCAGGACGAGGTCCGCCTATCGGCCGAGGCCGCCCTGTGGAAGATCTGGGGGCGCAGCGGCAATGCCCGGGTCGACCAACTCTACAAGACCGGAGTCCTGCAAATGAATTCCGCCGATGTCGAGGCGGCGATCCACACTTTCAGCGAAATCATCCGGTTGAAGCCCGATTTCGCTGAGGGCTGGAACAAGCGCGCCACAGTACTCTATTTCAGCGGTCGATTGCAGGAATCCCTGGCCGATTGTGATGAAGTCCTGAAGCGCAACCCGTATCACTTCGGTGCACTTTCCGGTTACGGGCAGATCCATTCAAGACTGGAGAATTTCGACCTCGCACTCGAGTACTTCGAGCGCGCGTTGGCGATCAACCCCAACATGCAAGGCGTGGCAATCAATGTGCTGGCGCTGCGCAAGATGATCTCGGAACGTCAGCGCAAGGCGACTTGACGGCGGCGCACTGACAGCCTGCCGGCGCCGCAACGACGTGGCGCCGCGCCAACCACGTTAGACAGGGATCTGTCGCCAGTCGCGATGCCGGCGGCAGCCGGTTGACGACGACACTCGAACATGTTCGGCGGCAAATCAAGCCCGCCGGCTACCGATTTCCGGTCTGCTCGGTCTCAGGTTTTGCGCCACGTTGCCGTCAACTACCCCATGTGAGGTAATCCAAGTGCCCGGCGCATTCAATGACAATGGCATATTTTGATGATATGCTATTGTCATAATTATTTCGGCAAACCTACTGCGGCAGGCCAAACCTATGAATCCACAACAGAATTCCATAATCCAGACCCCGGCTGACTCACTTTTGAACGAATGCCGCGACATCGCACGCGCCCGCCTGGCTGAAGTCGTTGCCGGCGCGCTGGCGAAGATTGACGAAGATCTCTTTCAACTTGCCGACAAGAGCGTCAAGCGCGACGAGCAGCAGATGTATCTGGATGCGATGTCGAGGGTACGCCAGCACCGGACAGAAATCCAGCGTCAATTCGAAGAGAGTTTCAAGAGCATCTACGACAAGCGCCTGGATTCCGGCAAGCCATCGGCCACGCCTGCGGCGGCAGCGCCGGCGAGTGACTTCGGCGGCATCGAACTGTCGCTGGTATCGGATTCGATCATCGAAACCGGCATTGCCATCGACCGGTTGGCCAAGACGGTCATGACTTCGCTTGACAACAACGAGATGCTGGGAATCCGCGCACGCTTTGGCATGTTGCTCAATCGCGACTCGCTCGAGGACGCCGACAATCCGCTCAGCCCGGAGGCGATATTCGAGGCTTTGAAGCTCGCTTGCAACCATGTGCCGGCAGAAGATGCGGTGAAGCAGGCGATGCTCGCAGCGTTCCAGCCTTACCTCTCGAAATCGATCAGCCAGATCTATCGCGCGGTCAACGAAAGCCTGGTGGCGCACCATATCCTGCCGCGCATTCGTCACACTGTGAAAACCACCGCGGACCCGATGGGTGTCTCGCAACGCATGATGGGAATGTCCGCGACCCAGCGCATGAAGGCCTTGTCGCAAAGCGGACGCCTGTCGCAGTTTGACGGCACCGCGCCAGCGGAGCGCAGCGGCTGGCTTGGCGATTCGCTGGGCAACGAGCAAGCCGGCATCGCCAGCCTGCTGGCCGGCCTGGCTCAGGGTCAGGCGTCTGCGCGGGCTGCAAGCATGCGCATGCTGGCCGATCCGGCGCGTTTCGCGGCCGGGGAAAGTGTGGGCAGCGAATCGCTGCTCGAAGCGCTGGCGCGTCTGCAGTCCGAAGCAAACCTGGGCTCGGCTGCGGGACTTCTCGCGCCTGGCTTTCTACGCGATATGGACCGCGGCCTTGTGGCCCAGGGCACGCCGCTCGACCAGTTGACGATTGAATTGGTGACGGTGGTTTTCGACTATCTGCACAACGATCCGAAAATCGACAATGCGATCAAGGGATTGATCGCCCGCCTGCAAATTGTCGCCGTGAAGGCGGCGATCCTCGACCGCAGTTTTTTCGCCCAACGCCTGCATCCGATGCGGCGCCTGCTCGATCGCATGGCCGAGGCCGGGGCCGATCCGACGATCAACCGCATCGAAGATGGCCTGTTCATGCGTGGTATCAAGCATGTGGTCGATGATCTGGCAGTACAGTTCAAGCAGGACGTGGCTGTGTTCGCCACCGCATTCGAGGAACTTGAAGCACTGGTGGCGCGTGAGCATGCCGCGGCGGACAGCGCCGCCGCCGCGCAAGCCCACGCGTTGGCGGCACAGGAAGCGGTCGCGGCAGCCGAGGCAGCGGTGCGCGCCGATCTCGCTGGCCGGATCAGCGCGGGCACACCGGATTTCATTCGCGACTTCCTGACAACGCTATGGCTCGGCGCAGTTGTCGACGCCCATGTCAAGGAATTGGCGGGCGATGATTCGGTGCCTGCGCGTCTGAGTCTGGCGGCGGATCTGATCTGGAGTGTTGAGCCGAAGGGCCGCGCAGACATCCCGGCGCTTGCCGGCATGTTGCCCAAACTGGTCCGCGGGCTGATGCGCGGTCTGGCCGCAGTCGGCGGCGCCGACGCGGAGCGACAGGCATTCTTCAACCAGTTGATGCAGGCCCACACCGGTGCGATCGCGGCGGCGAAGGCTGCGAGGGCAGATGTGGTGTCGCAGCCGGTTCCCAGTCAAAGTCCGGTTGCCCCGGTGTTGAAGTCGGTGCCGATGTTTTCGGCCAATGACGACTACGAATGCCTTGTGCTGGAGATGAGCAGGGGCGCGCTGGTCGAGTTTTGCGATGGCAAGGTGAAGCAGTGCTACAAGCTGACCTGGGTCAGCCCGAAACGAACGTTTTATCTATTCACCAATGGCGGCGACCTCAGGCAAATGAACGTCAGTACGCTCGCGGGACTTTTTCGTCAGGGCGTTGCGGTACGGGTCGATGGTACGGCGGCGGTGGTGGATCGCGCGATCGACGCGTTGTCGGTTGATCCGGCGCCAGTTGCTTTGGCGGCCTGACCGACAATTGGCTACCCCGATCCCGGGTTTCACCTGCAAGGTTTCGGCGTCGGGTTCGCGATGCCGCTTGAAGGCTGGTTCAGAATCGCTCCTCAGCGGCCATACCAGTAGCGCGGCCGTGCCGTCCGCCAGGCTTCCACCTGCTCCTGATTGGCACCGATCCGGACCGTGATGGCGCCAGCTTCATCGGTGCGCAGGATGCGGATGCTACGCGATCGGTAGCGCTCGATGACCTCGGGCGCCGGATGGCGAAACCGGTTGCGATATCCGGCGGCGACGATGGCGGTGGCGGGTCTGACCGCATCGAGGAATTCCGCGGTTGACGAAGTCTTGCTGCCATGGTGGGGTACCACCAGTACGTCACTGGCTAGGGGCGAAGCGGCTTGGACCAGGGCAGCCTCGACGTCACGCTCGATATCGGCCGGCAACAGGATCTGGCGCCCATGGGCGCGGATCGCCAGCACGCAACTGCGGGCATTGTCTTTCAGGTCCGGATTTTCGTAGGCATTGCGGGGAGGGTGCAGGAACTCGAAGATGACGCCGTCCCATACCCAGCGATCGCCGGCGACGCACCTTCGTCGATCGATGGCCAGCTTGCCGAGCGTGTGGTCCGGAGGCAATGGTGACATCAGCAAGTCGGTGCTGACTGCCTTGAGGGTTGAAGATGCACCACCTCTATGGTCCTGGTCGTCATGACTGACGATCAACGCATCAAGCCTTGATACGCCCTCGCCGCGAAGATAGGGCACGATCACGCGGTTGCCGCCGTCTGCTTCAGGGGAATATTGGGGGCCGGTATCGAATACCAGGGCATGCCGCGCCGTGCGGGCGACCACCGCCAGGCCCTGTCCGACATCGAGCACAGCCAACCAGAGATCGCCCTCGGACGGCGTCGGTGCCGGGTGGACCAGCATCGGCAACATCCACACCGCGCCAAGCGCGCGCCAGTGCAACCACCAGGGAACCAGGCACCAAAGCGTCCCGGCAATCGCCAGCAGTATTGTCCAGGCAGGGGGCGCGGCGCGTTGCCATACCGCGCCCTCGAACGAACCGAGCCAGGCCAGGTACTCGATCAACTGGGCCAGTACCCAATGTGCCAGCAATGCGATGCCGTCAAACGGCAGCAAGCTGGCCAGCAGCGCCAGCGGGGTGATCACGAAGCTTACGACCGGGATGGCAAGCGCATTGGCCAGCGGGCCGGCGAGGGATACCTGTTGAAACAAGGCCAGGGTGAGCGGAATCAATCCAAGCGTCACGGCCAATTGCGCGACCAGGGCGGCCTTGAGCCAGTGGACCCGCGTGCCTGCGGAAGCGCCCGCCAGCAACAATACCGCGACCGCGCCGAAGGAGAGCCAGAATCCGGGCGACAGCGGCGCCCACGGATCGATCAGACAGACCAAGGCCAGCGCAATGGCGAGAACCCGCGTCCCCGATCCGAACCAGCCGCGCCATACCGACCAGGCTGCTACCGCCAGCATGAAGAGGGTACGCTGGGCCGGCACGGCGAACCCTGCGATCAGGCAATAGGCGAAGGCCGCGAGAAGTCCGGCTGCGGCCGCAGCCCGGGGCGCTGCCAGTACAAGCATCAGTCTCTCGGAGCGGCGCCATGCGGCGAACGCCAGGAAAGCCCCGAAACTGGCGATCATGGTCACATGGAGTCCGGAGATGCTCATCAGATGCGCGACTCCGGTGCGGGCGAACAGTTGCCAGTCATCGCCGTCGATCGCGCGCTGGTCGCCGAGCGCGAGCGCCACAATGACGCCGCCATGCGGCGCATCGGCCAGCGCATTCTGCAGGCGTGCACGCGCGATCCCGCGCGCCCGATCGACCGCAGTGCCGAATGACCAGACGAACGAGGCCAGCAATCGCTGCGGCGCTTCGCTGCGCGGCGGCCGAACGTAGCCGGTGGCGCGAATTCCGCGTTCCAGCAGCCAGGCCTCGTAGTCGAACCCGTGCGGGTTGGCGCCGCCGTGCGGCTTGCGCAGGCGCAGGTTCAGCCGCCAGCGCTCGCCCGCATGCACGACCGGATTGTCTGCCGCTGCGTCCGGCACATAGCCGCCATACCAAGCCAGTTGAATGCGGCGCGGCAACGTGGCGCCGGCGGTCAGCACCTGTTCGGGCGTGAACTCGAAGCGAACGCCGCGCTCGAAATGCTGGGGCAGCGACGCAACGACGCCGATGACCTCGATGTCGCGCCCTTCAAATGCCTCCGGCAGTTGGTCAGCAAGACGGACATGTGCGAATGTCGCTGCCCAGCCAACGCCGGCGGCGACGGCGGCGACCAGCGCCGCAGACCGCGTCAGGATCGATCCTTGAGCGAGCAACGCGTACAGGCCAGCCGCAAGCGCCAGAACAATAGTTGCACCGAGCGCCACAGTCGATGGCAGGTTGGCGAGCAATTGCACCGCCGCACAACCGAGGGCAAACGCCAGCAGAACCAGTCGCATCGCGGGATTCTAAACGGCTGCCGGGACAGTATCGGATCGACCGCGCGCGCGGCAGGTCGTGGGGGTGGAGTGATGAAGCGTGCCGCTGGACTCGTCCATCGCCGGGGTCATTGGGCTTGGCGGACGATGTCGCCAACGGACGCGATATTGGCGGAATTGCGCGATTGCCGGTCAAAGTCAGCTGCTTTTCGGGATTGCCGGCAGGCAGCGCTGCTTTGTCAGCCGTGGTGCCAGCGCCGGTCGCAGCATCGCGATCTGCGCGGAACGTCGATCTTCGGGTAAATTTCGGTGACTACCAAGCACACGCGAATTGTCAGGAGGGTCGACCATGCTGCCCAGGGACCGGTTGGAATATTCACCGATCACGGAACGTGCCCCGCTCAAGCTTCCGGATGACGCACGCATGATCCTGTGGCCGGTTCTTGCGTTGGAAGAATGGGATATCGCCAGGCCGATGGCACGCATGGTGATATCGCCGCCCCAAGGGCAGCCGATGCTGCCTGATGCGCCCAACTGGACCTGGCACGAATACGGCATGCGGGTCGGGTTCTGGCGGCTGCGGAAGCTCTTCGAGCAGCTTGGCATCGCACCTACCGTCACGCTCAACGCCAAAGTTTGCGAGACCTATCCGAAGGTGATTGAAGCCTGCCTGGCAAGCCGGTGGGAACTCAATGCCCACAGCTACGACCAGATGCCGATGCACAAGGTCGACAATCAGGAAGAGGTCATCCGCAAGTCGATCGACATCATCACGCGTTTTTCGGGCCGTCGGCCGCGTGGCTGGTTCGGCCCCGGTCTGACCCAGACCCATGAAACGATCGATCATCTGGCGGCAGCAGGTATCGAGTACATCGGCGACTGGGTGCTGGACGATGAACCTGTCACCTTGCGCACCACCAGCAAGCCAGTTGTCGCCTTGCCCTACAACTTTGAAATTCACGACATTGTGATGATGGCGCTGCAGCACCATCCGTCGGAAGTGCTTTACTCGCGGGCGATGGATCATTTCAATTGTCTGTACGAGGAAAGCGCGGATCAGCCGAAAGTCATGGCCATCGCATTCCACCCTTATCTGTCCGGCGTGCCGCATCGTATCGGTCATGTCCGGCGCGCGCTCGAGGCGATTATTTCCAGAAAAGGTGTCCTCGTATGGGACGGTGCCCGGATTCTTGACTGGTATCTCGGGCAACGACCGGGTGCGTAGGACGCGGTCTGCGGCAGGAGGGGTTTGCCGCGGGGGCCAGTTCGCGGCGAGCGCATGCTGACTTCGGGTTTCCGGTGGTGCCACGACGCGACGGCAACCCTGTTTGGCCGCCGTCAATTCGCCGCTTTCCTGGGCATGCTGGTAATCACGACGCTGGTCGGTTGCGGCGGCTTCGAACGCAACGTGCTTCACGAACGGCCGGCGTTGTTCGGCCAACTCGTGGTTACCGACGACGGCGATGGGCTGCGTTCATTGCGTTTCGGTCGCAACGGCATCACCCAAAGCACTATCAAGGTGGGAGACCCCGATCACCTTCAATTTGGCTATGCCCGCCTTGCGCAGGCGGGCTTCGCGCTGGCTTGCGCAGGCCAGGCAACGGGCGTCAAGTGCATGCCGCGCCGCGTGCTGGTGGTCGGCCTCGGCGGCGGATCAATGCCGATGTTTGTGCATCGCCATTTTCCACTGACGTACATCGACGTTGTCGAGATCGATCCGGCAGTCGTGGAGGTGGCGAGGCATTTCTTCGGATTCTCGGAAGATCCGCGGATGAAGGCTCACGTTGCCGATGGTCGCCACTTCATCGAGCAGGCGCCGCAGGCTCGCTATGACGTGATCATCCTTGACGCGTTCAGCAGCGCCGAGGTGCCGATGCATCTGGCGACGGTTGAATTTCTGCAGGCGGTACGGCGGGCGCTGGCGCCCGATGGGGTGGTGGTGAGCAATCTCTGGAGCCGGCTTTACAACCGCCACTATGACAGCATGGTGCGCACCTATCAGGAGGTGTTTGCCGACTTGCGTGTTCTCGAGGCCGGACAATCCGTCAACCATGTCTTGCTGGCGACACCTCGACCGATCAACATCGATGCGTCGCAGTTCGTGGCGCGGGCCCGCATGCTCTCCGAAGGCAACCAATTTGGCTTTGATCTGGGTGAACTGGTCGCCCAGAGTCTGGCTGCGCCGCCGCGGAAAATCGCCATTCCGGTGCTGGGCGACGCCGCAAGTCCGCACTGAGCGGCGACACTTCGCAGCTCTTGTCAGCCTGGAACGGTCGGCGAGTACGCGTCTTGTATACTCAAAGCCATTCACGTGTATACAAAATTGCCGACGATGAGCATTCAACTTCCGCCCCTGTCACCCCTGACAGATACCGCGTCCAGCCTCGAAGATCTCAACCCGCTCCCACGCCTGTTGATGGGTCCCGGTCCGATCAACGCCGACCCACGCGTCTTGCGCGCGATGTCGTCGCAATTGCTTGGTCAGTTCGACCCGCAGTTTCGCCAGATGATGCGCGAGACCATGGCACTGTATCGCCAGGTGTTCGAAACCCGCAATGACTGGACCTTCATTGTTGACGGGACGGCGCGTAGCGCCATTGAGACTGCGATGGTGTCGTTCATCGAACCTGGGGATCGGGTTTTGATCTGCTCGTTCGGACGGTTTGGCCAACTGAAGACCGAAATCGCGCGGCGCGTGGGCGCCGAGGTCAGGGTACTCGAATGCGAATGGGGAACAGTATTCGCACCGGAAGCCATCGAGGCGGCGATCAAGGGTTTTTCCCCCAAACTGGTTGCCGTCTGTCAAGGTGATACTTCGACCACCATGTGCCAACCGCTGGAGGAGATCGGGCGCATTTGTCACCGCTACGGAGCCCTGTTGCAAGTCGACGCGACTGCAACTATCGGTGGCACGCCATTGCCGGTCGACGCGTGGGAAATTGACTGTGTGACCGGTGGGTTGCAGAAATGCCTTGCCGGGCCGTCGGGGGCGTCCCCGGTGACCGTGAATGATGCGTTTGCGAGAGTGATCTACCGGCGTCGTCATATCGAGGAAGGCGTGCGTCCGAACGGATACGTGCCGGGCGCCGGACCGATGATTGGGAGCAACTACTTCGACCTTGCGATGGTGATGGATTACTGGAGCGATGTGGCGCTCAATCACCATACCGAAGCGACAACCATGCTCTACGGTGCGCGGGAGTGCGGTCGCATTTTCGTCAAGGAAGGCCATGCGGCGGTATTCAAGCGGCACGCGGATGCTTCAAAGGCAATGGTTGCGGGCATTGAGGCGATGGGCCTGAAGGTTTTTGGCGATGTTGCGCACAAGATGCCGAATGTCACCGGGGTATGGATTCCCGATGGCGTAAATGGCGACCGAGCGCGTCTGGCCCTGCTCAATGATTTCAATATTGAAATCGGTACGTCGTTCGGGCAACTGCATGGCAAGATCTGGCGCATCGGCGCGATGGGCTACAACGCACGTCGCGATACAGTGCTGCTGACTCTCGCAGCACTGGAGACCGTACTGGCCGCCGAGGGGCACAAGTTGCGCCGCGGCGCCGGCATTGACGCGGCCTATCAGAGTTATCGGGCCGGCTGAACTGCGGCAGGTGTCGACGCTTAGCCGGCAAGAAACAGAAACACAGCCTGCCGTTTATCGAGCACTGGTGCGGCGCCACGACGCCATTCGCCAATGGTTTTCATGACGATCGTTTCGCCAGGCAGAGTGAGATCGATCGCCAGTGCGAGGCGCGTCCGAGGGTGGAGGCTGGCCTTCAATGCTTCGAACAAGGCAACGCCGCGGAATGGCGTTTCGATCACCAGTTGGGTTTCGCGCGCAGTGCGCGAGCGTGCCTCGCAAGCGAGTATCGCGCGGGCGCGATCAGGATCCCTGACCGGAAGATAGCCGTTGAAAGCGAAGCGCTGGCCGTCCAGACCGGACGCCATCACGGCAAGCAGCAGCGCGGAAGGACCGATCAGGGGCACTACCTTGAGTTCGGCTTCGTGAGCCAGACGCACCAATTGGGCACCGGGGTCGGCGACAGCGGGGCAACCGGATTCCGACAGCAGGCCGATATCGCGACCGCCATCCATTTCGGCAATCAAGGGCACAAGAATTGAAGATTCTGGCGCGTGTCCAATTTCAGTGATGGACACACTTTGGATGGGCGTCTGGATGCCGGCCGCCTTGAGAAAGGCGCGCGCCGACTTTGCGTTTTCCACTGCGAACGAGGTGAGGGTTCGAACGATCCCCAGGGTTGCGGGAGGCAATGTTGCCGACACCAGCGCCGCATGGCCGAGGCCTCCTGCGTCGGCGCTTTTAATGTCGCCAATCGCGGTTGGCACCAGAAACAAGGTGCCGCGCCTCATGTGGCGGCGAACAGTTGCACGTTTTCGGCGCGCAGCATGCGTGTGAGAGCGATCAGCGGGAGCCCGACCAGCGCAGTCGGATCGCCACCTTCAATGCTCTCCATCAGCGCGATGCCCAGGCCTTCGGACTTCGCGGAGCCAGCGCAATCAAAGGGTCGTTCAATGCTGACATAGGCTTCGATTTCAGCGTCGCTTGCCTGGCGCAACGTGACCACGGTCGACACCAGGGCAGTTTGCGCATGTCCGGTAGTCGCATTGACCAGCGCAAGTGCGGTATCGAACGTCGTCCTCCTGCCGCGCATGAGTCGCAATTGGGCGATTGCTGCGTCGTGTCCGCCCGGTTTGCCAAGCAATCGGCCATCGCAATGGGCGACCTGGTCCGATCCGATGACCAATCCGCTGCCAACCTTATCGGCGACTGCTTTCGCCTTGGCCAGGGCCAAACGGAGCGCCAGGTCTGGCGGTGATTCACCGGGCTGCGGCGTTTCGTCGACTTCTGGCGCACGCACATCGAATTTCAGCTGCAGGCGGCGCAGCAGTTCGGCACGATAGGGTGACGTTGAAGCAAGAATCAGGGAGGGCATGGAAATCGTCCGGTTTGCGCCCGTGGACGCGTATGGTTCGAGTTGCTACTTCATGCCCGCACTTGCCGGCAAGTGCGAGTAGGGACGCCGGAATTGGTTTGCCTGAGAGCAAAATGAGAGGGTGGCACTGACCAAATCGCGACGCCGCCCGGGGAGGCCGCATCGCGCATTTCTGCACACAATTCTACCCAGTCTTCTGCGCCGCCTCGATCATCCCCTCGGTGCACGCGATTGCAATTCACCGGAAATTCGGGCGTTTGGCGAAAGCCCGCAGGGATGCCGGTCTTTCAAAATTCCCGAAAGCGCGACGGGCGTCTGCCAACGTGACGTTTGCATGCCTAAGCTTTTGACCTTAAAGGCTATTCGGGCTATAATCGAAAAGTTCGTTCCAAATTGGTCAATTTGCTTTTTGCGGGTTTTCTGTAAAGAAGGTTGGCGTGGAAAATCAGGTTTCGAGGTCTCAGGCAGAAGACTGGGTCCTTGATTCGCGGCAATTCGTTGTGCGCCACGAAGTCATCGATGCGGTGTTGCCTGCCACGCTGCTTGAGCGACTTGCGGAAGAGGTCGCAGCTGCATTTCCGCCTGTCGAGGTGCATGTCGAAACCGTGCGCTCGCCGCGCGGATTGCCCGGCATGCGGGTGCGCCTGGACGGCGCAGTTCAGGTGCAGTGCCAGCGATGCATGCTCCCGGTGTCGGTCAGGTTGGCGCCGCGCGTGCGGTTCGAACTTGTCGAGACGGAATCGGCGCTGGACACCGACGATGATGATCAGTGGGATGCGGTATTGCATTCCGAGCGGTTCGACATGCTGCATTTGCTGGAAGATGAATTGTTGCTGGCGCTGCCGTTTGCGCCGATGCATGCGGCGTGCGAGCCGCCAGCCAATTCCGAGGTCGGCGAAAAAGTGTTGCCGTTCGCGGCACTGGCAAGCTTCAAGAGAAGGTAGGCGGGCGTTGGCGGGTTCACAGGATTTTTGCTAATAGTTTCCGGTTTTTTCAAGCGACAAGGAGTTCAACATGGCAGTTCAGCAGAACAAGAAATCACCATCCAAGCGTGGCATGCATCGCGCCCATGATTTTCTGACCAGCCCGCCGCTGGCAGTCGAGCCGACAACCGGTGAAGTACATCTGCGTCACCATGTCAGCCCGAATGGCTACTATCGCGGCCGCAAAGTGCTCAAGACAAAAGGCGAGTAAGAGCGTGTGCCGGACGATTGCGCAGGTTTCTCGTTGCCGGTGATGGCAGCTGCATGGCGCCGGCCGTGTCGCGACGGGCGAAGTGGCATTGACCAATGATGGCTGCGCGCGCTGCGGTTACAACCAGAGAGCGGAATAGAAAGATTTCCGCTCCTTCTTTTGCGGCGTACGGATGGAAATAGTCGTTGCCATCGATGCGATGGGAGGAGATCACGGTCCTGCCGTCACGATTTCGGCAGCGTTCGAATTTCTGGAACGGCACCCGCAGGCCAGGGTGATCCTGGTCGGGCAACCGACGCCCATGGGAGAAACCTTGGCGCGCCTGGGCCGTGATCCGCAGGCACTGGGCGCACGCTGTTGTCTTCAGGCAGCCTCTGAAGTGGTCACCATGGATGACCCGCCTACCCAGGCGCTGCGCCGAAAGCGCGATTCATCCATGCATGTTGCGGTTAGCTTGGTCAAGCAGGGCCAGGCAAACGTTGCGGTCTCGGCTGGAAATACCGGCGCCTGGATGGCGATTTCCTCGTTTATCCTGCGCACCCTGCCGGGAATCGATCGGCCCGCGATTTGTGCGCCATTGCCCAACCAGCGCGGCGCGGCGACTTACATGCTTGACCTCGGCGCAAATGTCGACTGCAAACCACAGCATCTCTACCAATTCGCCCTCATGGGTTCCGCGTTGGTGACGTCGATTGAACACAAGCCAACGCCAGTCGTCGGCCTGCTCAATATTGGCGAAGAGGAGATAAAGGGCAGCGACACGGTCAAGGAGGCTGGCGAGTTGCTTCGTGTGGCCCACGCGAATGGTGAAATCAGTTTTTTTGGCAATGTCGAAGGCAATGATATTTTCAAGGGTACTGTCGATGTGGTCGTGTGCGACGGTTTCGTCGGCAATGTGGCGCTCAAGACCTCGGAAGGCTTGGCGCAAATGCTCGGACGTTCGCTCAAGGGCGAGTTCGAACGCAATATCTTCACCAAACTGGGCGCATTGTTCGCACTGCCGGCAATCAATGCTTTTCGCCGGCGCTACGATCATCGTCGTTACAACGGTGCTTGTCTGCTCGGACTCAACGGACTGGTAGTGAAGAGCCACGGCTCGGCCGACGCCTACGGATTCGGCCGAGCGCTGGATCGCGCGTATGACGCCGTCGCGACCGATGTGGTGGCCGGTATCGCCGGCCGCATCGCCCGGCACGCCGATGCCCAAGTCGTAACGCGTGCGGTCGCCTGACGTTCAAAGGTCCGCGCAATGGTATTTTCACGCGTTGCAGGCACCGGCGCATACCTTCCCGGCGAGCCTGTTTCAAATGATGCGCTGGCCGCGCGCGGCATCGACACGTCCGACGCGTGGATCAGCGAACGTACAGGCATTCGTGCGCGCCACCTGGCCGACCCGGGGACCACCAGCAGCGCGCTGGCCGAACCGGCTGCTCGTGCCGCAATGCTGACGGCAGGTGCCGGCCCGGACGATATCGACTTGATCATCGTCGCGACCTCGACCCCGGATTTCATTTTTCCAAGCACGGCCTGCCTGTTGCAGGCGCGACTTGGAATCAGTGGCTGTCCGGCGTTTGACGTTCAGGCCGTATGCAGCGGATTCATTTATGCGCTGGCGACGGCCGATCTGTACATCCGCGCCGGCCAGGCGCGGTGTGCGCTCGTAGTTGGCGCCGAAGTTTTCTCGAGCATTCTGGACTGGAGTGATCGGGGTACCTGCGTCCTGTTCGGCGACGGTGCCGGTGCTGTGGTGCTGGCAGCGTCGGAGGTGCCGGGCCTTCTGGCGTCGTGCCTGCATGCTGACGGTTCGCATGCGGGTATCCTCAGTGTTCCAGGCAGCATTGCCGGCGGCGCGGTGACCGGCGATCCGTTCCTGCGAATGGACGGGCAGGCTGTTTTCAAATTCGCGGTTCGTGTACTTGACGAAGTGGCGCGCGAAGTCATGACCAAGGCGGGGCTGTCTGCTGCCGACCTTGATTGGTTGATTCCCCACCAGGCCAATCTGCGGATACTCAATGCCACCGCGCGCAAGCTGGGCATCCCTGCCGAAAAGCTGGTGGTCACGCTTGACCGGCACGGCAACACCTCTGCCGCGTCGGTGCCGCTCGCCCTTGACGCGATGGTACGTGCAGACCGCATCAAGCGCGGACAGCGCGTTCTACTTGAGGGTGTCGGCGGCGGCTTCACCTGGGGTGCAATCCTGTTGGAGATGTAATGAAGATAGCCATCGTATTTCCGGGCCAGGGCTCGCAAAAGCAGGGCATGATGCAGGGATTTGCGGCGTCGCCTGTGGTTCGCGACACCATCGCGGACGCGTCTGCCGCGCTCGGTGTCGACCTGTGGAAAATGATCGAAGACGGTCCGCCTGAGCAACTCAATGCCACCATCAATACGCAGCCGGTGATGCTCGCTTCAGCCTATGCAATGTACCGGGCGTGGCAGGTCGCGGGCGGGCCGTCGGCAGAACTGATGGCCGGCCATTCGCTTGGCGAGTACACCGCACTTGTTGCGGCCGGCGCATTGAAATTTTCCGACGCCGTCCCGCTGGTGCGTTTCCGGGCTCAGGTGATGCAGGAAGCGGTACCGATCGGGACCGGCGGCATGGCGGTCATCATGGGTCTTGATGCGGATTCTGTCCGGTCGGTATGCGCCGAGGCGGCAGAGGGCGAGGTTGTTGAAGCGGTCAATTTCAATGACCCTTCGCAAGTCGTGATTGCCGGTCTCAAGCCGGCAGTTGAACGGGCCTGCATCGTTGCCAAGGCAAGGGGTGCCAAACGCGCACTGCCGCTGCCGGTATCGGCACCGTTCCATTCGTCGCTGCTGCTGCCGGCCGCGGCAAGATTGCGCGAGCGTCTGGCCCGGATCGAGCTGGTTTCGCCTGCGATCCCGGTGCTTCACAATTGCGATGTCGCGACTCATACCGAGCCTGCGGCGATCCGCGAGGCGCTGGCAAGACAGGCCGCAAGCCCGGTACGCTGGGTGGAGTCGGTGCTGGCGATGCAGGCCGCAGGTGTAACGCATGTCATTGAGATCGGCCCTGGGAAGGTGCTGCAGGGTTTGATCAAGCGGATCGCACCGGATTTGGCCGTTTTCGCGGTGACCGATGTTGAGTCACTCACCTCTACCCTGGAGGCCCTCGCATGACACTTGCCGGCGATGTTGCATTGGTAACCGGCGCTTCGCGCGGCATCGGCCGGGCGATTGCTGCCCGCCTCGCGGCGCTGGGCGCGACGGTGATCGGGACTGCGACCACCGAAGGCGGCGCCGCCGCAATTGGCCTGGCCCTGGGTGCAGTTGCGGCGCCGGGCGCGGGGCGTGTGCTCGATGTCAACCAGAGTGCGCAGATCGAGCCCCTGCTCGACTCGATAAAGAAGGAATTCGGTGCGGTCACGATCCTTGTGAACAATGCGGGTATCACGCGCGATCAATTGGCAATGCGGATGAAGGACGACGATTGGTCAGCGGTGATCCAGACCAATCTCGACGCCGTGTTTCGCATGAGCCGTGCGGTGTTGCGTGACATGATGAAAGCAAGGTACGGGAGGATCATCAATGTCACCTCGGTCGTCGGGCACTCGGGCAACCCGGGGCAGATCAACTACGCCGCTGCCAAGGCCGGGGTGGCCGGCATGAGCCGGGCCCTGGCTCGCGAGATCGGCAGCCGGAACATCACGGTCAATTGCATCGCACCGGGATTCATCGAAACCGACATGACCAATGCATTGTCGGACGCGCAGACCGCGGTCCTGATGGCGCAGATTCCGCTGGGTCGACTTGGCAGCGTGGAAGACGTTGCGGGAGCAGCTGCCTTTCTTGCCGGCCCTGACGCCGGATACGTCACCGGCTCGACCATTCACGTCAATGGGGGCATGTACATGTAGCGCGGCAATGGTTGCCGGGGCTGTGTTTGCCTCGGGCTGTAAGGGTAAAGCTGCTAGAATTCGCGCGCTTTCATTTCTACGTACTGGAAGGAGTTTTTGAGCATGGATAATATTGAACAACGCGTGAAGAAAATCGTCGCCGAGCAGTTGGGCGTCAACGAAGCGGAAATCAAGACCGAATCGTCGTTCGTTGACGACCTCGGCGCGGACTCCCTCGATACGGTTGAACTGGTGATGGCACTCGAAGACGAGTTCGAGACCGAGATTCCAGACGAAGAGGCCGAAAAAATCACCACTGTGCAACAGGCGATCGATTACGTGACTTCGCGCAAGAAGGCCTGATTCAAGGAGCCCGCACGTGGGATTTGGAGGCAGCAAGCGCAGGGTAGTGGTAACCGGGCTTGGCATTGTTTGCCCGATCGGCAACGGCGTCGAGGACGCGTGGTCGAATCTGTTGGCCGGCAAGTCCGGGATCGCGCGGATCACCCGTTTCGATCCCGAAGATGAAAAGCTGCCGATCTCCTGCCACATTGCCGGAGAACTCAAGGGTTTTTCGATTGAAGATTACATTCCCGCCAAAGAAGCGCGGCATATGGACCTCTTCATCCACTACGGCATTGCCGCCGGAGCACAGGCGTTTCGCGACAGCGGGCTTAGCGTCGACGATGCCAACAGTGAACAGATGGGGGTCAACATCGGCTCCGGAATCGGCGGCCTTCCGATGATCGAGCAGATGCACTCGATGATGCTGGAGCGCGGCGCGCGACGGATTTCCCCATTTTTCATACCGGCCTCGATCATCAATCTGATTTCAGGCCATCTTTCGATCATGTTCGGGCTGAAGGGGCCGAATCTGGCTTGTGTCAGCGCCTGCGCGACCGGCAATCACTGTATCGGTGAATCGGCGCGCCTTATTGAATACGGCGATGCCGATGTGATGCTGGCCGGCGGCGCGGAAGGCACCATCACCCAGTTGGCAATCGGCGGCTTTGCGTCTGCCCGCGCGTTGTCCGGTCGCAACGCGGACCCGGCGACCGCGAGTCGACCATGGGATCGCGATCGCGATGGATTTGTGCTGGGCGAGGGGGCCGGTGCGGTGGTCCTAGAGGAGTATGAACATGCAAAAGCGCGTGGTGCCCGGATTTACTGCGAACTGGCCGGATACGGCCTGACCGGCGATGCTCATCACATAACCGCTCCGGACCAGAGCGGTCCCCGGCGCTCGATGCAAAATGCACTGCGCAACGCGGGTGTCAACCCCGATCAGATCGACTACATAAACGCGCACGGCACGTCGACCCCGCTGGGCGACAAGAACGAGACCGAAGCCGTCAAGGCGGCGTTTGGTGACCACGCCCGCAAGTTGGTCGTCAATTCAACCAAATCCATGACCGGCCATCTGCTCGGTGCGGCAGGCGGCATCGAAGCAGTGTTTTCCGCACTCGCCGTGATGCGGCAAGTGTCGCCTCCGACGATCAATATCTTCAATCAAGATCCGGAGTGCGATCTTGATTACTGTGCCAACACGGCGCGCGACATGCGGATTCGCGGCGCAGTGTCGAATTCGTTCGGGTTTGGCGGCACCAACAGCACGCTTGTATTCACGCCAGTCTGACGTCGGGTACCTGCCATGGCGTTGTCGAGCGAGTTGCCGATCGGGCCGCCGGACGCACTGCAGTGGCTGTGGCGACTTGGCGTCGGCGCGTCAGTCAGCGTCTGCGGGTGGCTGGCTTTTGTTTTGCCGTGGGCATGCGCTGCCGCAACCTTTCTGATTGCTTGCGCAGTCCTGGGGCGCGCCCGCGCAACAAGGGCGGCACCGGACACGTTTCGCTTGACTCGTTTGTCGTCCGGGCGCTGGCGGATTGACTCGAGGAATGGTTCTAGCCGTGAACTGCAACCGGTCCGGGCGACCGTCCTGCCAAGAGCCATATTCGCCGAATTGAACGATTCGACTTCGCCCGGGGATGCAATCAGGCTGGTCGTGACGTCAGGAAGCGCCGGCGTCCTTGCTTTTCGCCGGCTGCGCCTTCATTTGCGCAACGATGTCGGTACCAATGCCGCGCAGGGCTGATTTTGGGGGACTTGCATCCGCCTTCCTGCGCTGGCCTTGACTATACTTCTATGCTTGAGCTGCCTGTCGGCAGTCGGCACATTGAGCACAGGGTGGGTGGTTGTCCGAACGCGATGTTGACCAACTTCTGGTGGAACGAGCACAGCGTGGCGAAAAGCATGCGTTCGAATTGCTTGTCACCAAGTATCAGCGCAAGCTGGTGCGCCTGATCTCGCGCATCGTGCGAGATCCAGCCGAAGTCGAGGATGTGGCGCAGGAGGCATTCATCAAGGCCTATCGCGCGCTGCCGCAGTTTCGCGGCGAATCGGCGTTCTATACCTGGCTATATCGAATCGGCGTCAATACGGCCAAGAACTTCCTGGTCTCGCAGGGGCGGCGCGCACCCACCAGTACTGAAAAAGACGTCGAGGAGGCGGAAACTTTTGAGGAC
Source organism: Burkholderiales bacterium (assembly GCA_031423955.1). Lineage (GTDB taxonomy): Bacteria > Pseudomonadota > Gammaproteobacteria > Burkholderiales > JAEUOS01 > JAEUOS01. The sequence goes on along the minus strand of JANPGJ010000305.1, from coordinate 37,773 downwards.
GCCGACCAACTAAGGGATATCAACACGCCGGAATCGATTCTGATGTCCAGGCAGGTTGCGGCAACAGTCAATGCGGCAATGGCCAAACTTCCCGAAGAATTGCGCATCGCGATTACATTGCGTGAAGTGGAAGGTATGAGCTACGACGATATCGCGGAAATGATGGACTGTCCGATTGGCACGGTGAGATCGCGCATATTTCGGGCGCGGGAGGCGATAGCTACGGACTTGCGGCCGCTCCTTGGAACCACCGGGGACCGACGCTGGTAGGCAATAAATTGATGGAGACTGGAATGGCACAGCACTTGAGCAATCGCGACGAGCGTATGTCGGCCTTTATCGACGGCGAACTCGAGCCGGCGTTCGCCGACCGCATTTTGGCTGACTGCCGGCAACAGCAGGTCCTGAAGGACGACTGGGTCGTGTATCACTGTATTGGCGACATCCTGCGCAGTGACGAAATGGGTTGCCATTCCAGCCGGCTGTCCGCGGCAATTGCGCTGCGCCTGGAGGCTGAGCCGTTCCTGTTGGCGCCGCCGGTTTCGCCCCCCGGCGCTGGCGCGGCGCATTGGCGGCGGCCGGCAACGCTTGCCGTCGCGGCATCTGCGGTGATCGCGGTTGCGCTGATTGCATTGCCACAGTTGCGACAACGATCCGATCAGGTTGCAGCGGCAATTGCGCCCGTTGCGGCGCCGGCACCGGTACTTCTACCGCCGCCACCGCCGAGCGTGTCTGGTGAGTACATTGCGGCACACAGGCAGTACGCGCGCGCCGCCGGCATGCGGACAGGCATTGGTCAGGTGAGCTTCAGCACGACCGAGCCGGGGCGTTAGCGCGCATGAAGACTACTGTGGCGTGGTGTGGTTGGTTGTTGTGGCTATCGGCGTCTTCGGCGAGCGTCGTTGCGCAGCAATCGTCGATCGATGCTGCGCAGTGGCTCAAGCGGATCCAGCAGGCGGCCCAGAAACTCAACTATTCCGGCACGTTTGTTCACATGCAATACGGCGGCCAGCCGCAGACTTCACGAATCACCCATGTGGTCGATGGCAGCAACCGTCGCGAACGCCTTGAGATACTCGACGGGGCGGCACTGGTGGTTGTGCGCACCAATGAACAGGTGAAAACCTATGTGCCGGCAACCAAGACGATCCAGGTCGAAAACCGGGCGGTCAAAGGAGGATTTCCGGCCCTTTTGACCGATCAATTGAGCAGTGTCGCGGAGCAATATGACGCGCGCAAGGGGGACCTCGGCCGCGTCGCCGGACTCGATTGCCAGATATTGACACTTGAACCGCGCGACCAGATGCGTTATCGGCACAAGCTCTGGGCTGATCTCAATTCCGGCTTGTTGCTCAAGGCTCAAATGATCAACGAAAAGGACGAGGTGGTCGAACAGATCGCGTTTTCCCAGGTTGACATCGGGGGCACGGCAGATCGGTTCAGGGCACATCTGGCAAAGCGCGATGGTGGTCGCGACTGGCGCGTTGCCACCCCGGTCGCCGCGCCTTGGCGTCCGGCTGATGCAGGGTGGTATATCGAGAATTCGCCGCCGGGGTTCAGCAAAATTCTTGAAATGCGCCGTGACATCGGCGACGTTGAAGTCGGTCAGGTGGTGTTCTCGGACGGGCTGGCGTCTGTGTCTGTGTTTCTGGAACCGGTGCGCGGAGGGGCACGTCCGCACGAGGGTTTGTCCAGTCAGGGAGCGGTCAACGTTTACAGGCGGCGGATCGGTGATCATCTGGTGACTGTACTTGGCGAAGCGCCGCCGGCCTGTGTTACCCGGATCGGCCAGGCGATCGAATTCAAGCCTGTTGTCAGGCAATAATCAGTGGTTCGTTTCCCAGCCCCACCTTAAAAAAAGAGGTCGTCATGCCACGCTATTCGCGTGTTTTTATCCTTGCGTTTTGCTTGCTGGCACCGTTGCAATTCTCGCCTGATGCGTTTGCGCAGGCCCGGATGCTGCCGGACTTCACAGATCTCGTTGACAAAGTGGGGCCGGCGGTGGTCAATATCCGGACAACCCAAAACGGTGCGCCCGGGCGAAGCGCGCCGTTCCGGGGCGGGCCCGGCGGGGCCGACGAAGACAATCCGTTTTGCGAGTTGTTCCCCTGGATGTGTCCGCCGCGCGGTGAGCGCAATCCGCGCAGCCCGCGTCCTGCGCCGGAGCGTCCCGCGCCCGAGCGGGGGGAGGAAGTTCCATCGGGCGTCGGGTCTGGTTTCATTCTGTCGGCCGATGGTCGAATCATGACAAATGCGCACGTTGTTCGCGGCGCCGATGAGATATATGTCAGGCTTCCCGACAAGCGCGAGTTCAAGGCCAAGGTACTTGGCGTTGACCAGCGCACTGACATCGCGATTGTGAAAGTCGAGGCGACCGGTCTTCCGTTTGTTTCGATCGGTGATTCCGGACGCCTTCGGGTTGGGGAATGGGTGATGGCAATTGGCTCGCCTTTCGACCTCGACAATACGGTAACCGCCGGTATCGTCAGCGCGAAGGGGCGCGACACCGGTGAATACGTGCCGTTCATTCAAACCGATGTCGCGATTAATCCTGGAAACTCCGGCGGACCGCTGATCAATATGCGAGGCGAAGTCATCGGCATCAATTCGATGATCTACAGCCGTTCCGGCGGTTACCAGGGAATTTCGTTTGCGATCCCGATTGATGAAGCCATGCGGGTCGGCGAACAATTGACCACCAGCGGTCGGGTGACCCGGGGGTTTCTGGGCGTTCAACCGGGCGCGGTCACCAAGGACGTGGCCGAATCCCTGGGATTGAAAGCGGCGGCTGGCGCAGTGGTCGAAAAGGTGTTGCCGAATACCGCGGCTGAAAGGTCGGGCCTGAAGGAGGGCGATGTGATTCTTCGATTCGACGGCAAACCGGTGGAAAAGCATACCGACCTGCCGCGCATCGTTGGCAACACCAAGCCAGGACAGAAAGTTGCGGTGCAAATCTGGCGCAACGGTGCTGCGCGCGACCTTTCGCTCACCTTGGGCGAGATGGAACCAGACCGGGTTGCGCAGCGATCGAACCGCGCGGCGCCGGCGCCCGGCAAGGATAAGGAACCAGTGCCCAATGCGGTTGGGCTTGTGGTTAGCGACATTACGGAAGCGAAGCGCAAGGAATTGAAGATCGAGGGAGGCGTTGTGGTCGACGCGGTTGATGGTGCCGCCGCACGCGCCGGCTTGCGCGCTGGCGATATCATTCTCAAGCTGCAGAGCACTGACGTAGTCAGCGCGCGTCAATTCAACGACCTGGTCGCCAAACTGGATCCGAAGCGGGTGGTCGCGGTGCTTGTAAAACGGGGGGAAACCTCCCAATACGTCACCATCCGCCCCGACCGCAAATAGTAAAAATCCGCTAAAATAAGGACTTAGCAATTAATCTTGAGGGCGCGATTGATGTCGCGCCCTTGTTGTTTCTTACTCAGCAACCGACGGGCCGAAACGGCCGCGAGCACATGCAGCATATCCGCAATTTTTCGATCATCGCTCATATCGACCACGGCAAATCAACGTTGGCTGATCGCATCATCCAACTTTGTGGCGGCTTGACGGATCGGGAAATGGAAGCGCAAGTACTTGATTCCATGGATCTTGAGCGGGAACGCGGGATCACCATCAAGGCCCAGACCGCGGCCCTGCACTACACCGCGCGGGACGGCCAGAAATACAACCTCAACCTGATCGACACGCCAGGGCATGTTGATTTTTCGTATGAAGTCAGCCGATCCTTGTCTGCCTGCGAGGGCGCCTTGCTGGTGGTTGACGCCTCACAGGGCGTGGAGGCGCAGACGGTCGCCAATTGTTATACGGCTCTTGATCTCGGGGTTGAAGTTGTCCCGGTGCTCAACAAGATCGATCTGCCGTCGGCCGACCCGGACAATGCCATTGCCGAGATCGAGGATGTCATAGGCATCGACGCCCATGATGCGGTTCGGACCAGCGCCAAGACTGGTGAAGGCGTGCTTGATGTCATCGAAGCGATGATTGCGCGCGTGCCGCCTCCCAAGGGGGATCGCAACAGCGCGTTACAGGCATTGATCATCGACTCCTGGTTTGACAATTATGTTGGCGTGGTGATGCTGGTTCGAGTCATGCAGGGCAGCCTGAAACCCAAGGACCGGATTCGCCTGATGGCTGCCGGCGGCACGTTCCTGTGCGAGCAGGTCGGTGTATTCACGCCTAAATCCGTGCAGCGTGAAAGCTTGTCCGCAGGCGAGGTCGGGTTCATCATTTCGGGTATCAAGGAACTCAAGGCAGCCAAGGTCGGTGACACGGTTACCTTGGCGGACAAGCCGGCAGCGTCCGCCTTGCCTGGTTTCAAGGAAATTCAACCACAAGTATTCGCCGGTTTGTTCCCGGTCGAGGCGAACCAGTACGAAGCGCTGCGCGATTCCCTCGAAAAACTGCAGCTGAACGACGCATCACTGCAATATCAACCAGAAGTGTCGCAGGCCCTTGGCTTCGGCTTTCGCTGCGGCTTTCTCGGATTGCTGCACATGGATATCGTGCAGGAACGACTCGAACGAGAGTTCGACATGGACCTCATCACTACAGCACCGTCGGTGATGTACGAAGTGATGTTGCGCAGCGGCGAGACGATCGTCATTGACAACCCGGACAAGTTGCCGGACCCCGGCCGGGTGGAAGCCATTCGCGAACCGATCATGACGGTGCAGTTGTTCATGCCGCAGGAGTATGTCGGCGCAATCATGACGTTGTGCAATGTCAAGCGCGGCGTTCAATTGAATATGGCGTATCACGGTCGTCAAGTGCATCTTACCTATGAAATGCCGCTCAATGAAATCGTTCTCGATTTCTTCGACAAACTGAAGTCGGCATCCCGGGGCTACGCCTCCATGGACTATGAATTCAAGGAATACCGGGTCGCAGACGTTGTCAAGGTCGATGTCCTGATCAACAGCGAAAAAGTCGATGCCCTTTCAATCATCGTGCACCGGGCCAACAGCCAGTATCGCGGGCGCGAACTGGTGTCGAAAATGCGTGAATTGATCCCGCGGCAGATGTTTGACGTCGCGATACAGGCGGCGATTGGTGCCCACATCATTTCCCGGGAGAACGTCAAGGCATTGCGTAAGAACGTTCTAGCCAAATGCTATGGCGGTGACATCTCACGCAAGCGCAAACTGCTGGAAAAGCAAAAGGCTGGCAAGAAGCGGATGAAGCAGGTGGGCAGCGTGGAAATTCCGCAAGAAGCTTTTTTGGCGATATTGCAGGTGGACGGCTGATGAATTTCGCGCTGATTCTATTTTGCCTAACCGTCGGAACCGGGATTTTCTGGTTCGCCGATCTCCTGTACTTCAAGAAGCGCCGTCAGGCTGCCTTTGAATCCGAGGTCCGGGCACTCGACGCCCGCATGGCAAGCAATCCTGGCGCGTACTCCGGCGAGCATCGCGACAGCGAGGTTCTGCGCCTGTCAAACGAAAAGCGTACTCCGCCAGCATGGCTTGAGTTTCCAGCAAGTTTCTTCCCGGTAATCGCTGTTGTGTTCGGTTTGCGTTCGTTTCTAGTCGAGCCCTTCAAGATTCCGTCTGGGTCGATGATTCCGACCTTGTTGGTCGGGGATTTCATCCTGGTAAACAAATTCACGTACGGCGTACGCTTGCCCGTAGTCAACACCAAGATCATCGAAGTCGGCAAGCCGCAGCGCGGCGATGTGATGGTGTTTCGCTATCCCGTCGATCCTTCACTGGACTATATCAAGCGGGTCATCGGAATCCCCGGGGACAAAATAGCATATCAAAACAAGCGCTTGACCGTGAATGGTACTGAGCTGCCAATGCGGCCGGAGGTAGATTTCCTGCATCGTGACCGGGCGGCTTACTCGCGGCAGTTCACTGAAAGCCTGGATGGCAAGACACATCGTGTGCTCAATGACGAGGATTCGCCCGCTTTCATCATGTCCGCCTCGCAGTTTCCGGGGCGCGATAATTGCCTCTACAATAATGCAGGTGTTATCTGTACCGTTCCGCCGGCACACTATTTCATGATGGGCGACAATCGCGACAACAGTCTCGACAGCCGGTTTTGGGGCTTTGTCCCCGAGGCAAATATTGTCGGGCGCGCATTCGGCATCTGGATGAACTGGTCGGGCGGCTTGAACTTCGACTTGTCCAGAATCGGGGGCTTTGATTGATATGCTTAAAAAGGGGGGGCGATGACCCGGAATTCCAACCTGAGCCGGCAGCGTGGAGTCAGCATGCTCGGCATACTTTTGATTTGCATTGTGATTGTTCTGATCGCGATCGGTACCCTGAAGGTGGTGCCGACCTATCTTGAATTCCGCAATATCAAGGCAGCCGCAATTGCCGCACAAAGTGGCGGTAAAACCGTTGTTGAGGTGCAAAAAGCGTTCGACCGTGCTGCCAACATCAACGACATTACGACGATTGCGGGCAAAGACCTGGACATCACCAAAGACGGCAACAACATCGTCGTCGCCTTCAAGTACGAAAAGCGGGTGCCGCTGTTCTACAACGTGAGCCTGCTCATTGAATACGCGGGCAGCAGCGATCACCCTTAACGCAGCGTTCGAAATGGGCTTTTCCCGCAGCCTGAAATCATTCATCCTTAGTTCGGGAATCCTGACCACCATGTCTTGCAACACACAATGGCCTGTTCCAGCGCCGCAGGAAACCGGAGTGGCGCGTGGATTCCTCTGAACTGGAGGCGCGCCTTGGCTACAAATTCGTTACCGCGAAATTGCTTGGCCAGGCGCTCACGCATCGCAGCCATAGCGCACCGCACAATGAGCGCCTCGAGTTTCTAGGTGACAGCGTCCTAAACTGCGCGGTCGCGCATATCCTGTTTGAACGCTATACCAAACTTGATGAAGGAGACCTATCGCGCCTGCGCTCCAATCTCGTCAAGCAGCAGACGCTGTACGAAGTCGCGCAGCGAATCGAGTTGGCACCACACCTGCGACTGGGGGAGGGCGAACTCAAGAGCGGGGGCTTTCGCCGCCCGTCAATTCTGGCCGATACGCTCGAGGCATTGTTCGGCGCCATCTTTCTCGATGGCGGCTTCCAGGCGGCGCGCCAGACCATTGCCAAGCTCTACCATCCGATTCTCGAAACGGTCGATCCGCAAACCCTTGGAAAAGACGCCAAAACGCTGTTGCAGGAATATTTGCAGGGGCGCAAGATTGCATTGCCGACGTACAACGTGGTGGCTACACACGGCGCAGCGCACAATCAGGAATTCGAGGTTGAGTGCCTGATACCAAAGCTGGACATTCGCGCCACCGGGGCAGGTGCAAGCCGGCGTGCGGCCGAGCAGGCGGCAGCCAAGCGAGCGCTGGAGCTTGCGCCGAAGGAAGCCCCGAAGAAGGCGCGCCGGGTGCGCAAGGGAAACAGCAAGTCGTCGTCCGCGGTTGGCGGGGAGTTCCCGGCTGATTTTCCAAAGGCTGTGGAGGCATCTGAATCCGGAGTGGCCGAGCCAAAGCCACAACTGGCACCGGCCCAAAATGTGGAAGTCGAACCGTGACGCAGGATGCGGCATCAGCACACCGTGCCGGGTACGTCGCCATCGCCGGGCGCCCGAACGTCGGCAAGTCAACCCTGTTGAACCACTTGATCGGCGCCAAGGTCAGCATTACCTCGCGCAAGGCGCAAACCACGCGTCATCGGATACTCGGGGTGCGCAGCGATCCAGGCGCTCAATTCGTGTTTCTCGATACGCCCGGCTTCCAGTCGCGCCATCGCAATGCCTTGAATCGCGCGATGAACAAGAGTGTCACCGACGCCATCAGTTCGGCGGATGTCGCGATACTGGTGATTGACGCGGCCGGATGGCGGCCTGAAGATGCCGCTGTTTGCGCCTTGTTGCCGGTTACCGTACCGGTCTTGCTTGCAATCAACAAGATTGATGCGTTGAAGCAGCCTCAGCGCCTGCTTGCGCTGATCGAGATAGTGCGCGGGCAGCGCGATTTTGTCGCAATCGTTCCGGTTTCGGCGCGCAGCGGCGCCGGGATTGACGCTTTGCTCGGCGAAGTTGCGCGCCTGCTGCCGCATGCGGCGCCTATGTACGAACCGGACATGCTTACCGACAGGCCGGAGCGGTTTCTGGCGTCCGAACTGATTCGCGAAAAAGTGTTTCGACTGTCTGGCGAGGAAATACCGTATGGAACCGAGGTCACCATCGAAAAGTTCGAAGAGGACGGCGGGTTGCGGCGGATCCAGGCCACCATCCTGGTCGACCGGCCAGGTCATAAAGTGATTCTGCTTGGTGCGAAGGGCGAGCGCATGAAGCGAATCGCCACTGAAGCGCGGCTCGATATGGAAAAGTTGTTTGGTTCAAAAGTCTTTCTCGAAGTGTGGGTGAAGGTGAAGACCGGCTGGGCAGATAGCGCCGGTATGCTCAAGTCCCTGGGGTATCTCTAATGGGGCGGGGCGACGGCGTTACTGCCGATGTTCGACGGGCGCCCTCCCATCAAGTTGCCGCGCGGCGACACAGCGATCAGGCGGGCTATGTGTTGCATATGTACCCTTACAGCGAGTCGAGCCTGATCATTGAGTCGTTCACGCGCGATCACGGTAGGGTACCGCTGCTGGCAAAAGGGGCCAAACGACCGAGATCGGCGTTGCGCGGAGTCCTGATGCAGTTTCAGCGAGTCGCCTTGTCATGGACCGGGAAAGGGGACTTGCGCAACCTGACCGGTGCCGAGTGGCTTGGAGGGGTTCCTAGCCTCGGGCATCCGGCCTTGTTTTGCGGGTTTTATCTCAATGAACTGCTGCTCAAGCTTCTCGAACGGGATGATCCTCACGAGCGCCTGTTCGATTGCTATGAATCTGCACTGATGCAATTGGCAAGCGGCGCGCGAGGTGCGGACGTGTTGCGGGTCTTCGAGATGGAAATGTTGCGCGAAATCGGGTACGCGATCGATCTTACGATCGAGGCCGCAACCGGGGATGCCGTCGATCCGCGGGCGCGCTATGCCTACCTTCCGGAACAGGGACTGCGTCGATTGCATCATGGCGAAAGGGTGGAGCGCGAACTCAGCGGCGCCGACGCACTGGCCATCGCGCGCAATGATTTTTCCGATCCGCAAACGGCGAACCTCGCCAAACAGTTGATGCGCACCTTGATCGAGCGCCAGCTCAATGGCAGGCGGATCGCAACCCGCCAAATATTTTTTGCACTGCAGCAGGCATGAACGATCAAATAAAACTTGGCGTCAACATTGACCACGTAGCCACCTTGCGACAGGTTCGCGGAACCCGATATCCCGATCCCGTTCGCGCAGCACTTCTGGCCGAAGAGGCCGGTGCGGATTTAATCACGCTGCATTTGCGCGAGGATCGACGCCACATCCAGGATCGTGACGTATTCGAACTGCGCGGCCTGCTCAAGACGCGCATGAATCTTGAAGCTGCGATCACACGGGACATGCTGCAAATCGCTGTGAAGGTCAGGCCGCACGATGTTTGCCTGGTTCCCGAGCGGCGCATGGAACTCACCACCGAAGGCGGCCTTGACGTGATCGGGCAGTTTGATCGGGTTCGCGATGCAGTGCGACTGCTTACCGAGGCCGGCATCAGGGTTTCGTTGTTCATCAGTCGCGATCCACAGCAGATCGAGGCTGCACGGGCGGTCGGTGCGCCGGTCATCGAAATCCACACTGGCCATTTTTCTGACCTCAGTGGCGAAGCCGCAGCAGCCGAACTGGACATGATCAGACAAGGCGTCGACCTCGCGCGGAAGCTTGGTCTGATAGTCAACGCGGGCCATGGCTTGAACTACGACAATACCGCCGCCGTCGCTGCCATCGCCGGGATCAGCGAACTCAATATCGGCCATGCCATCGTCGCCGAATCTGTGTTCCGAGGCTGGCAGGTGGCGGTAAGGGACATGAAGGCCTTGATGCTTGCGGCGCGGCGTCCGCAGTTGGCCTGAGCGGAAAGGCCGGCATGCCGGGAGTGGCAGCTTGATCGCGGGAATTGGCACCGACATCGTGTCGATCGAACGAATCCGGCGCGCTTTGCAACGGCATGACGGACGCTTTGCGCTTCGTGTTCTCGCCGAATCGGAGCAGCACGTTTATGCGGGTCTGGCTGATGGTGCGCCGTACGTGGCCAAGCGATTTGCTGCAAAGGAGGCGTTTTTCAAAGCGTTCGGGCAGCCGTCCAGTTCGGCCAACACCTGGCATCAAATGGCGATCGCAAATGGTCCTTCAGGGCAGCCGCGGATGGAATTCGGCGCCGAACTAGCTGCCTTGTTGAGGCAACTGGGCATCGACGGCTGGCATGTTTCCCTGTCCGACGAGCGTGACTATGCGCTTGCCTGCATCATTTTGGAACGAGGCTCCCCATGACTGCAAGTATTCCGCTCGGCCGTGCCATGGTCGATGTCAACGGATTGATTCTTACACCTGCCGAGAAATTGCGGCTGTCCCACCCGCAGGTGGGCGGGGTGATACTTTTCAGCCGCAATTTCGAGTCGGTGGCGCAACTCGTCGAATTGACCAGTGCGATTCATGCGTTGCGCACGCCCCGCCTGCTGATTGCGGTGGATCACGAAGGCGGGCGGGTACAGCGATTCCGCGAGGGATTCACCAGGATTCCTCCAATGCGGGCACTCGGGCACCTGTGGGACACAAGGGAAGACGATGCCCTCAAGGCCGCGCGCGCCTGCGGGTTCGTGCTGGCTGCCGAACTCAGGGCCTGTGGTGTTGACTTGAGCTTTGCACCAGTGCTTGATCTCGACTATGGTGCCAGCAGCGTGATTGGTGACCGAGCGTTTCACGGCGATCCTGAAACGGTTGCGGCGTTGGCGGCAGCTTTGCAGCAAGGCCTTGCCGATGGCGGTTTGTCGGCTTGCGGCAAACATTTTCCCGGACATGGGCACGTCGCCGCCGATTCACACCATGAAATCCCGATTGACGATCGGCCGCTGGCGGCGATTGAAGTTTCCGATCTTGTTCCGTTTCAACGTATGGTGGCAGCCGGGCTGGCAGCGATGATGCCGGCGCACGTGATCTACCCTGAGGTCGATGCGCGGCCGGCAGGCTTCTCCCCGGTCTGGATCACCTACCTGCGCAAGACCCTTCATTTTGACGGCATCATATTCAGCGATGACCTGTCGATGGAAGGCGCCAAGGGTGTCGGCGGGGTGACTGCGCGGGCACAGGCGGCGCTAGCCGCCGGCTGCGACATGGTGCTGCTGTGCAACGATGGGGCCGGTGCCGATGAATTGCTGGCAGGACTTGCCGCCTGCGGAACGGACGCCGTGCCGGCGCACAGACTCGAGCGCCTGATACGGCCGTCGGCACCGAAAGCGATCGGTGAATTGCGGCAATCGAGCCGCTTTGCAGAGGCAACCCGTACAATTGCCGCGATTGCTTGACGGCACTATCGACGTGATCGGGCCTGCGTTGCGGGAATGGAAATATTTGCGCTGGAGTTGCAGGATGTTGAGAGATGGTCATATGGATTCCACGTTGCTGGCAGCGAAGTCTGATGTGAACGCGCCTTGCGCTCCGCTGTTGCCGGATAGAGCGTGCCTCTGACAACGCCCGCCGAATCGTGAACTGCGCATGACCTGGGGCCTCGTCTTGACGCAGGTGCTTAACGGCCTGCAGCTCGGTATATTGCTCTTCCTGCTGGCTGCCGGGCTTACGCTTGTGTTCGGAATCATGAACTTTGTGAATCTGGCGCATGGTTCCCTCTACATGATGGGCGCCTACTTCGCCGCCGCGGCGTTTGCCGGCACCGGGTCGTTCTTGTTGGCTGCTGCGATTGCGATTGCCGCGACCATGCTGCTCGGTCTGGCAATCGAGCGCCTTGCCCTGACTCCCCTATATGCACGCGACCATCTTGATCAGGTGCTGGCGACCTTTGGCCTGATCCTGGTATTCAACGAAATCGTGCGCTTCGTCTGGGGACCTTCGTCGATATACATGAATGCACCTGACGCGTTGGCCGGCCAGGTAGCGTTGTTTGGCCTCAGTTATCCGTCGTACAGATTCGCAATCATTGCGGTAGGTCTGGCGGTAGCTGCGGGCCTTTACTGGATGATCAACAAGACCCGGCTCGGAATGCTGATCCGGGCGGGCGCATCCAATGCGGAAATGGTCTCCGCATTGGGGGTCGACATTCGCCTTCTAAACAGCATGGTGTTCTCAGCCGGGGCCGGGCTTGCCGGACTTGCCGGCCTGATGGCCGGGCCGATACTTTCGGTCCAGCCCGGCATGGGGGAGCCGGTCCTGATTCTGACACTGGTAGTGATCGTCACCGGCGGGATCGGGTCCATACGAGGCGCGTTCTACGGCGCACTCATTGTCGGGTTGGTCGATACGATTGGCCGTGCCTTTCTCCCGGTGATTCTCCAGTCGCTGGTTGAAAGGTCGGTCGCACAGGCGGCCGGCCCGGCCATCGCCTCGATGCTCATCTACCTGTTGATGGCCTTGGTTCTGGCCCTACGTCCCCAGGGATTGTTTCCGGTGCGCCATGGTTGACTTCCGTTCCAGGCGATTCTGGATCCCGGCTTGTGTGCTCGTCGGGCTTGCTCTGCTACCTGCTTACGCCGAGCTTAGCGGACAGGGTTTTTACGTAACCCTTTTTTCGCGCATCATGATTTATGCACTGGCGGCACTTGCGCTCAATTTCGTGCTTGGGTTCGGTGGCCTCGTCAGCTTCGGCCATGCGCTGTACGTGGGTTTGGGCGCGTATGCAGTCGGCATCCTGTCGTTTCACGGCATTGGCAATGGCTGGCTGCATTTGCTTGCTGCGCTGGCGGTTGGTGGACTGTTCGCCACCGTGATTGGCGCGGTGGTCGTTCGCACCGGTGGCATGACATTCATCATGATCACACTGGCGTTTGCGCAAATGGGCTATTTCCTCGCGGTCAGCCTCAAACACTACGGTGGCGACGATGGCCTCACCATAGGTTCGCGCAGCGCCTTCGGCGTGATTGACCTTGGCAACAACACGACCTTGTATTACGCGATTCTCGCTTCACTGTTCGGCGCGCTATGGTTTTTCAACAGGATGCTCGGCGCCGGCTTTGGTTTCGCCCTGAAAGGCATCAAGTCGAACGAACGACGAATGCTCGCGCTTGGGTATCCGACCTTCCGCTACAAGCTGGTCGCCTACATCGTTTCAGCGATGGTGTGTTCGCTGGCGGGATTTTTTCTTGCGAATCTCACGAAATTCGCGTCGCCTTCCTACATGCAGTGGAGTGTCTCGGGCGAACTGATCGTGATGGTTGTTCTTGGCGGCACACTTACCTTGTTTGGCCCGGTCATTGGGGCGGCGGTATTGTTGCTGCTTGAAGAGGCATTGCAGGGCTGGAAGCCTGGTATCTATCCGCCGGCCGAAGAGGTCATCAACACGCATTGGCAATTGGTGATCGGTGTCTTCGTGATTCTGGTCGTGCTCTATGCCAAGCGTGGCCTCTATGGCTTCCTTGCGACAGATCGGCGTTCATGAAGCCGGTGTTGATAGTTGACGGACTGGTCAAGCGATTTGGCGGCTTGACAGCCACCGATCACGTCAGTTTCGAGATTCTGCCCGGCGAAGTCCATGCCATCATCGGCCCGAATGGCGCCGGCAAGACCACTTTGATTGCGCAACTCGCAGGGGAATTGCGTCCGGATGCCGGCACCGTCGTTTTCATGGGGCACGATTTGGCCAATGCGTCCGTACCGGCACGGGCACTCGCCGGTCTTGGCCGTTCCTACCAGATCAGCCAGATTTTTCGCGAATTCACCGCACTCGAAAATGTGATGCTCGCAGTTCAAGCGCATACGAGTGGCCGGTTTTCGTTCATGCGCCCGGTCGCGACCGACGCGAGCCTGATCGAAACGGCGGTCGCAGCGCTTGGTCAGGTTGGGCTGGGCGAGCGCGCGCACGCTACGGTGGCGGCAATGGCCCACGGCGAGCATCGCCAACTCGAACTCGCAATGGCCCTTGCCGGCAATCCGAGCTTGCTGTTGCTCGACGAGCCGATGGCCGGCATGAGCCAGCAAGAATCGGAGGAAATGATTTCGCTGATCCGCTCCTTCAAGGGGCGCTACGCCATCATGCTGGTCGAGCACGATATGGACGCGGTATTCGCGCTCGCCGATCGTATTTCCGTGCTGGTATACGGATGCATCATCGCCACCGGGTCACCTGGCGAGATCCGCAGCAATCGCGCGGTCAGGGAAGCCTACCTTGGCGACGAGATAGCGGCATGACAGAGGCGCTGCTCGAGGTCGCATCAGTCGAGACTTTCTATGGCGCGAGTCAGGCCTTGTTCGGCATGAGCTTTGGCGTCCGTCAAGGTGAATTCGCGACACTGATCGGCCGCAACGGCATGGGCAAGACCACCATGATCCGCAGCATCATGGGCTTGTTGCAGCCGCGGCAGGGCGCGATTGTCTTTCGCGGGCGCGAGCTGCGTGGTATGCCCGCCTATCGGGTGGCCCAGCTCGGCATCGGACTGGTGCCTGAAGGCCGACAGGTGTTCCCCAATTTGTCGGTCAGGGAAAACCTGGTGGCGACCTCCAACAATCGGGCGGCGGCGGCGAATCCCTGGACCTTGGAAAAGGTATATGCGCTGTTTCCGCGCCTGCAAGAGAGGGACCGGAATCTTGGCGCCAATCTGTCGGGCGGTGAACAGCAAATGGTTGCCATCGGACGGGCTTTGATGACCAATCCACGTCTTCTGATCCTCGACGAAGCCACCGAAGGTCTGGCACCGCTCGTCCGCGAGGAAATCTGGCATTGCCTGGCAAGTTTGAAGGCAGGCGGACAGACCGTGGTGGTCATCGACAAAAACATCGGGCCCTTGCTCAGGCTCGCAGATACGCACTATATTGTCGAAAAGGGCAGGGTCGTATGGAACGGATCGTCGGACAGTCTGCGTGCGCAACCGGCGATCCTGCATCAATTTGTCGGGGTTTGAGCATTGCAACGATGACAGGTCTGCAGCTTACAAAAAATGCGAGTAACGGGAGACATCATGCAACGTAGAAAATTCTTGAAACACGGTGGCTTGGGAGCTGTGCTTGCGGCGTCCGCCGCACCGGCGGTGGCGCAGTCGGCGCCCGAAGTTCGCTGGCGTTTGGCGTCGAGCTACCCCAAGAATCTCGATACCTTGATAGGCGCGGTTGAACTGGTTGCCAAGCGTGTTGCCGAGCTTACCAGCAACAAATTCCAGATCAAGGTATTCGGGCCGGGCGAGATTGTGCCGGCTTTGCAGGTTCTTGATGCAGTGCAAAACACCACTGTCGAATGCGGGCAGACCGCCAGTTACTTCTACATAGGCAAGAATCCGGCGTTCGGATTCGGAACCGCCCTGCCATTTGGGCTCAATACCCGCCAGCAGAATGCTTGGATGACCCTGGGCGGTGGTATCGAGGCGATGAACGAGTTCTACAAGGCATACAGTGTGCTGGGTATTCCGGTGGGCAACACTGGTGCCCAGATGGGTGGCTGGTATCGCAAGGAAATCAAGACACTGGCGGACGTCAAAGGCATGAAGATGCGGATTGGGGGTCTTGGCGGAATGGTGCTTGCGAAACTCGGTCTGGTGCCGCAGCAGATTGCCGGTGGTGACTTGTATCCGGCACTTGAAAAAGGGGTGATTGACGCCGCTGAATGGGTGGCCCCCTATGACGACGAGAAGCTCGGTCTGCACAAGGTTGCCAAGTATTACTACTACCCTGGTTGGTGGGAAGGGTCGGCAACATTGACTCTTTTCGTTGGTCTCAAGGCTTATGAGGCGCTGCCAAAGGACTACCAGGCCGCTCTCCAGGCCGCCTGCGCGGAGGCCAATCAATGGATGACTGCGAAGTACGATATCGGCAATCCGGCAGCGCTCAAGCGCTTGGTGGCAAGCGGCGCGCAGTTGCGCCAATTCCCGAGGCCAATGATGGAAGCCTCGTTCAAGGCGGCGAATGATCTCTACGCAGAATTGTCGGCGAAGAGTCCGGAATTCAAGAAAATCTATGACCAGTGGATGCGATTTCGCGACGAACAGATTCTTTGGTTCCGGGTCTGCGAAAACAGTTTCGACAATTTTATGGCGACCCACGGCGGCAAAGGCTGAAGCCTCGACATCGCACCGCAGCGTTGCCTGGCTGACGCGGGCTATGGCGTGCGAAGCGGTTGTCGACGCAATGCGTGAAGCATGCTGCCGCTGACTGCGCGCAGGATAGACAACCGATCCCGCGGTTGGTGCGACACGCGCCGTTTTCTAGCGGCTGAGCGCGGTCAAATCGGGTTTGCCGCCCCACATGCAAAATGAGCGCGGCGCAAACGGGAAGTGACGCGGCCGATGATTGGCATCCATGCCGATCAACTTGGCGCCAGTGAGTAATTCAAACACCATGGCGTCCGGTCCTTCAAACTGGAGGTAGATGGCGGTTGACGTGGGCTCCCGTGCGGGACCAAACACGATGGGCACGCCGTTTTCGCGCATAAAATTCCAGGCACGCATGACATCGTCGATCGTGAACACGTTGTGCGCCAGATGCTCAATGCCGGGCCGATTTGCCGGCAGCAGTGCTACCCGATGATGCATTTCGTCGAAGCGCAGCATTGGAGCATTTCCAATCCGGTCCGAGACGCGGGCGCCAAACAAGCTGGTCCAGAAGATCTCGTCCCTGGCCGGGTCGGTGCTGCGCATGGCGACATGACCGAGCCCCGCGATTCCGGCGGCGCGCGGCGCGACAAAAGCGGCGTCGGTATCGCGCGCCGGAACAACCAATTCGATCGCATTGCCGCTCGGATCGCTTACCGCCAGCATGGCAGCTACATTGCGGGTCGCGCATTCGTCGCGCGATCCGATTCTTGGGGCCAGGCCCTGTTGCGCAAACTGGCGCGCCGCTGCCTTCAGGGCGGGGACCTCGTCGACTTCAAAAGCAACCACCTGATTGGCCGGATCACCCTCAAAGTACACCAGCGTATGGTGACGGCTGTCGCTCCTGAAATACACGGCGGCTTGCGCCCCCGGGCTTCCGCCAATACGACCGGCCTCCTGAAGGCCGACAATGCGGGTCGCGAACCGCGTCGCCTCCTCGAGGTTGCGAGTGCCAAGCCGTATATAGCGGATATTGCGAACCTGGATCATTCAGGCGCCAACCACCGGAACGCCGTTGATTGCGCGGGCCGGCATGGCTGCACCAGCGGGCAGATTGTAAGCGTTTCCAGCAGCGAAACCATTCGTAGACATATGGCAACCTTTATTCAAGTCGATCGGCAAACAATGCACGCGATCGATCTTCGACAGCTGATACTTGACGAGTGTAATGGAGAAAACGACACGACAGAGAATTGAGTCGGCGGCGGATGATGGCCACATGTGCGGGACTTGCCAGACGTTGCCGGCTGGCTCGGCCGGTGGTGTGATCGCGGTGATCCCGCAAGCCCGAAGCGATCGGCAATGTGCGTCGGCATGTGCCTGACGGCATCGGAAAAGCCGGCGGCGATCGGGTCGCCGGATGCGATGCGCAGCCGAGCCACATCGACCATCGTGATGCGCGAACCACTTAGTCGAGCAAATCCAATGCACGTTCGACAAAACTCGCCGCTTTGGCCGGGCTTGTCATCGCGGCCAGCACCTGGGAATGCGCTGCGACCAGTTCCCTCATTGCCGCAATATCGGCGCATTGCTCGACCTGTCGCGCGATGGCCTCGGACGCGGAACCCTTGGCCCCACGCAAGTAGGTCAGCAAGAAGCGGCGGCTATCCTCAAGTGGCGATGGCGTCACGGGTTTGGCCTTGCTGCCGCTGAACAACGCACCCAGAAGACCTCTCCGGGTCGCGCTGCCTACATGGCGAACCATCGCGACCGTAATATTGTCGCCGTTCCCGTTGGCACGGCGGCGCGCCAAGCCGACCAGCCGATCGCACGCATCTGTCAATCCCCGGTAGTCGGTAATGACGGCCAGTTCGCGATTGCGGAAGTATGCCCAAAGGCCGTCAGACGCGAGCAGGATCGTGTCGCCCGGCTCCAGTTGATCCATCGAGCCGAACGCGATTTGCGGATTCTCCGGGCCGCCGAGGCTGGTGAACAGCCTGCTGCGGTCCGGATGCGATAGAGCTTCTTCCTCGGTGATTTCGCCCTGTTTGACCAACACTTCCACCATCGAATGATCCTCGGTGCGCTTGATGAACTCACCGCGGCGAAAAAAATACAGGCGACTATCCCCGCAATGCGCCCAATCTACCCGCCCCTTGTTGACCAGCGCCATCACGCAGGTTGATCGTGGATCGCGGCTTTCGCCGCGGCCCTTCGTGGTCACTCGTTCATGCGCGGCGCGCATCATCCCTGCAAGCCAGTCCTTCGCAGATCCGGCATCGGGGTCGAATGTCTCGAACATCGGCATCACCGCGTCTATTACGGCCTGCGAGGCGCGCGCACCTCCCTTGTGCCCGCCCATGCCGTCGGCCAGCACTGCAATGAGTACGTCAGCTTGCGTCGGATGGGTCGCGAATGCGACTCGATCCTGCTGCTCCTTGCGGTCGCCGATGTTCTCAGCGCTTGCGAATTCGAATTCGTAGTTCATTGACTGTTTCAGCGCAGGCGCGCTGGTGTCCCCCTCAGGCACCGTTGCGCTACTATACCGCGCCCCGTCGTTCCACCCAAGCCGCTGTTCCTGCGCGCAACACATGACTGATTTCTGGACCCATTCCGGCTTTCACCTGACAACCCGCGATTCGTCCGGCGCATGCGTGCCAGGCAGTGACCTGTTCAGGGCATACTTTGCGCGCCCTGAAGTTGCCCCGGTGGCTGATTCCTGCATTGCGGAGCGAAGTCTGTTTGATCGACTGCAGACAGATCCGTTTCTTGAAGTAAGCGTGGCAGAGTTGGCGGCACTGGCTGACCCGGACGCCCGTGAAAACTATCAGGTGGTACTGGCATTTCGCGACCATTTACTGAAAGCGCGAACGCTTGAGCATGCATATCGCGACTTCTTCATGGGGGCATCGGGGCAACATCGCAATTTTCTGGCTAGCGGATTCCCGCCTTTGTTCGCCGACCAGTTGGCACAAATGATTCTTCGCGGCGTGCTCGATGGATGCGACGACGGGTTGATGGCGCGCGCTGCCGAACTGTTTTTTCGTGAACAACGCGCCCACCTTGCCGATGGGCAGGTGCTCCTGGCCGATCTGGAGACCATCGAATTCCAGGCGCAGGCGGCTCGCGATGGCACCCGTTTCGGGAATCTCGGGCGGCTGATCGCAGAAGCGCAGACTCCGTTGCGATCCGTGGAACTGGATGTCCTTGAAAAGGAAAACGCGAGCACCTACTGGGAGCGCGATGAACGACATGACACCGCCTTGCGTATCAACTTCGGGTGCTCGGGGCTTGTCGCCTTGTGCCGCGTGATTGAAAAATGGATCGGGCATTTCCACGCCACCGAGGTCCAGGTTGAACCGGTCAGGCAAATCGAAGCCGCACGAATGCGCTGGTACGTCGGGCTCGACAGCGCAGCCACTGCGCTGCTCAATGAGATTTATAATCAGCAGCCGCTGGATGATGCGTCGCGCAACCAGATCCTGTGCATGATGTCGCTGCGCTTTGCCGATGAAACCATTCTGCTGGATGCTGCGCGCGGCATGCCATGCTTCATGGCGCTGGCGATGGACCAGAACAACAACGTTCGCATGAAGCCGCAGAACCTCCTGATGAATCTTCCAATCCGGCGTACCGCATGAGCCAATCATCGCCGCGCGCTTTCAGACCGGACTACTGGGATGAAGCGACGCATCAATTGGTCAAATGCGACCGCGTAATGCGTCGTATCATCCCGAAACATCCAGGGCTTTGCCTGACAACCCAGGGCGATCCGTTTGTGACTCTGGCCAGGTCAATCGTTGGCCAGCAGGTCGCGGTGACGACAGCGCAGGAAATCTGGGAGCGGCTGACGACGGCATTCCCGGAATTCACACCCGCGCGAATCTCCAGGGTGAACATTGCGCGGCTGCGCGAATGCGGTCTGGCGCAACGCAAGTCCGAGTACATCCTGGACTTGGCGGCACATTTCCGCCAGGGCGGGATGCGCCAGGATGACTGGCGAACGCTTGACGACGAAGCCGTTGTCGTCGCCCTGACCGGAATCCGCGGTGTTGGGCGCTGGACTGCCGAGATGTTCCTGATATTCAATTTGATGCGTCCGGACGTGCTGCCGGTAGATGATCCCGGTTTGCAAAAGGCAGTCAGTGAACTTTATTTTTCGGGCGATCCCGTGACTCGGAGCGAGTTGCGGGAGGTCGGTGAGAATTGGGCGCCATGGCGCTCGGTGGGCACCTGGTACATGTGGCGCAGCCTCGACCCGCAATCCGTGGAGTACTGAGATGAGCAAAATCAGCTTTCTTGAATTCGAGCAACCCCTGGCGGAGCTTGAGCTAAAGATCGAGGAACTTCGCTACATGCAGGATGATTCGGCAGTAGACATCTCTGCCGAGATCGAGCGCCTGAACAAGAAAAGCCAGACCTTGGTCAAGGAAATATATGCAAAATTGTCGCCCTGGCAGGTGGCACAGGTAGCGCGTCACCCCAAGCGGCCTTACACACTTGACTACATTGACGCAATCTTCACCGGATTCGAGGAACTGCATGGCGACCGATCGTTCGCCGACGACCCGGCGGTCGTGGGTGGGCTGGCTCGATTCAACGGACGTTCCTGCATGGTGATCGGGCACCAAAAAGGCCGCGATGCCAAGGACCGCGCGTGGCGCAATTTCGGCATGCCGCGCCCCGAGGGCTATCGCAAGGCGTTGCGCCTGATGAAGACTGCGGAAAAATTCGGTTTGCCGTTGTTTACCTTCGTTGACACGCCAGGCGCATACCCTGGTGTCGGTGCGGAGGAGCGCGGGCAAAGCGAAGCGATCGGGAAGAACCTGTACGCACTGGCGGAACTCAAAGTCCCGGTGATCACCACCGTAATTGGCGAAGGCGGTTCCGGGGGCGCTCTCGCAATCGCGATCGGCGACGTCGTGATGATGCTGCAGTACGCCACCTATTCGGTGATCTCGCCTGAGGGATGCGCCTCCATCCTTTGGAAGAGTGCCGACAAGGCTGCCGAAGCGGCTGAAACGCTTGGTATCACGGCGAGCCGCCTCAAGACACTTGGACTGATTGACAAGATTGTGATGGAGCCACCTGGCGGCGCCCATCGCGATGTGCCGACGGCGGCAGGCAATCTGAAGAAGGCGCTTGGCGATGCGTTGCGGCAAGTAACGGACATGCCGGTGCCCGAATTGCTGAAGGTCCGCTACGAGCGGATCATGCGCTACGGCAGGTTTGAGGAAATTGCCAGCTGATCGGATCGCCGGCTTGCGATCGCAGGTGCGCGCGGGTATTCGCGCATTGGTGAGCGCCATCCGGAAGCCGGTACCGACCATTTGTGTCGGTTTCTCCGGCGGTCTTGACTCATCGGTCCTGCTCGATTTGCTGGCTGATGAAGCGGACGCGGGTTTGCTCCGGGTGACTGCCCTTCACGTCAATCACGGTTTGTCGCCGAATGCAGATGCGTGGGGGCTTCACTGCGAGCGAGTGTGCGAAGCGATGGGCATTGGGCTCCGGATGGTCCGAGTTCGGATCGCACATCGCGCTCGGCACAGTCTCGAAGAAGAAGCACGTGAAACACGCTACGCGGCATTTGGCGCAGTCGAGGCTGATGTCGTGGCGCTGGCCCAGCATGCCGACGATCAAGCCGAGACCTTGCTGCTCCAGTTGCTGCGCGGTGCGGGGCCGAAAGGCCTGGCAGGCATGGCAAGGCTTGGCGACCTGCCTACCGCGGTTGGCGGTCCACTGTGCTGGCGTCCGTTACTCGAGGTTGATCGGGCGCTACTACAGGTCTACGCCAATGACGCCGGTCTGACCTGGGTCGATGACGAGAGCAATCTTGATTGCGGCTTGCGTCGCAACTTCCTGCGACATCGAATAATCCCCTTGTTGGGCGACACTTTTCCGGCGCCAGCACGCATGCTCGCGCGTGCTTCCGTACTTCAAGCACAAGCGGCAGCGCTGCTTGACGACTTGGCCGAGATTGACCTTCAGGCAGTGGCTGTCGGCGGCGGACTTGACTGCATCCGGCTTGCAAGTCTTTCGCCCGAGCGCCAGGCAAATTTGTTGCGTCGCTGGCTGGCCAAGGCAGGTGCGCGCGCGCCATCACGCGCCCGCCTGGCGGCTCTCATCAAGGCGATCGCGGACAGCAGTAGCGATACAAAGCTTGAATGGCTTCACGGCAATATTCGGTTGACCCGACGGCGCGCCACGCTATTGCTTGAATTCAGGCCAATGTTGCGAGGCAGCAATGGGGGGGCGGATGAAAATTACTAGGCCGAATCACAGTTCCGGATAGGTTGCATCCGGCCGCTCTTGCGCTGGCTGCCATCGCAGGCATGGCTTTGGTATAATTTTGGATTAACTTGTACCATCCAAAACCTTAATTTATTTGGAGTTTTTCCACATGTCTCTCGAGCGAACCCTGTCGATCATCAAGCCTGATGCAGTAGCCAAGAATGTGATCGGCAAAATCTACCAGCGCTTCGAAGATGCGGGCCTGAAAGTGATCGCTGCGCGCATGACCCAACTGTCACGTGCAGAAGCCGAAGGTTTCTATGCGGTGCATCGCGATCGCCCGTTTTTCAAGGACCTTGTCGATTTCATGATTTCCGGTCCCGTCATGGTGCAAGTCCTCGAAGGTGAAAACGCAATCCTCAAGAATCGCGATCTGATGGGGGCCACTGACCCCAAAAAAGCGGCTGCCGGCACAATACGGGCCGACTTCGCAGACTCGATCGATGCCAACGCAGCCCATGGCTCGGACGGGGCCGATACTGCGCGCAACGAGATCGCCTATTTCTTCCCGGCCCTCAATATCTACTCGCGCTAGCCCCCCCTGCGTCATGCGGACCAACCTTCTCGACCTTGACAGCCCTGCGCTCGACGCCTGGTTTTCCGAGCGAGGAGAGAAGCCGTTTCGGGGGCTGCAGGTTAAAAAGTGGCTGCACCAGGCATGCGTTGACAATTTCGCTGCCATGACCAACCTCGCAAGCAGCTTGCGGGTAACCCTCGAGCGCGAGGCAACAATTGTCGCGCCGCCGCTGATCAGCGACAGAGTCGCCAGCGACGGGACGCGGAAATGGCTGTTCGACGTCGGCAACGGCAATGCGGTGGAGGCTGTGTTCATACCGGAAGACGAGCGTGGCACCCTGTGCGTCTCCACGCAGGCCGGATGCGCGGTGGATTGCGCGTTTTGTTCCACCGGGAAACAAGGATTTTCACGCAACCTGGGGATCGCAGAGATCGTCGGCCAGCTGTGGGTCGCCAGCCGGCTGCTGCGCAATTCCGCCAACCAGCGCCCGGTCACGAATGTCGTGTTCATGGGCATGGGGGAACCGTTGCTCAACTTTGATCAAACTGTGGCAGCCTTGCACTTGATGATTGATGACAACGCCTACGGATTGTCCCGGCGGCGAGTGACGATTTCCACTTCGGGGGTCGTTCCGATGATGGACCGACTGGCGCGCGAGTGCCCGGTTGCGCTTGCGGTTTCCCTGCATGCGTCCAATGACCGCCTGCGCGATACCCTTGTGCCGCTCAATCGAAAGTATCCGCTGCGCGATCTGATGGATGCCTGCCGGCGCTATGTGCCGCATGCGCCGCGCGACTTCGTGACATTCGAATACATCATGCTCGATGGCGTCAATGATTCCCTGGCGCAAGCGCGTGAGTTGGTGACCCTTACCCGTGACGTACCCTGCAAGTTCAATCTGATTCCCTTCAATCCGTTTTCAATCGCTGGTAGCGCGATCGCGTTCAAACGAACGCCCGCGGAGCAGATGCGGGCCTTTGCAGGTGTGCTGGCTGACGCCGGGCTGGTTGTCACGACCCGCAAAACCCGTGGCGACGATATTGACGCTGCCTGCGGTCAGTTGGCCGGGGAAGTGAAAGATCGAACGCGTCGTTCGATCCGGATCGTTGACCGAACCAATGCGGTCAACGCAGGTCCAATCTTTTCCGCGTAACCGGGGTCAATCATGCCAACCAAACAGCAATGGCTTCCTGCGGTCAGATTGTTGATGGCAGCGTCCGCGCTGTCTGTCGCTGCGTGCCAGTCTGCGCCAGGCGCAAACGAATCCATGATGCCGGGCGGCGGACAGGCGGGGACCACGCCGCGGGGCACCAGCGCCGAAGTTGCTCAGCGTGCGCAACAGCAGCAACAGTTGCCCGGTGGCGACCGCCTGGAGACCGCGCGTCTGCGTACTGAACTGGCGTTCAACTATTTCCAGCGTGGTCAGCTGGGCGTGGCGCTTGAGGAAATCAAGGCGGCCCTGATCGCGGATCCCAATTACGGTACGGCATTTAACGTATTGGGCCTGATCAACATGGATCTCGGGGAAAATGCCAAGGCCGACGAGGCGTTCCGCAAATCGCTTTCAATCCTCCCCAACGATTCCGATGCCCTGAACAACTATGGCTGGTTTTTGTGCCAGTCCAAGCGCGAGCGCGAATCGATTGAACGATTTCTGCTGGCGTTGAAAAATCCGCTGTATGCGACGCCCGACAAAGCGTATCTGAATGCGGGGATCTGTACCCAAAGGATGGGTGATGAGACTACTGCCGAGGAGTATTTTCGCAAGGCGGTCAGCCTTGACCCGATGAATGCAAGTGCGAACATCCGGTTGAGCGACATATACTTGAGGCGCAATGAGTTCGACAAGGCGCGGCTGCATGTAGATCGCGTCAACAAGAATTACGAGCCGTCCGCCGAGTCACTGTGGCTTGCATTGCGCATCGAGCGAAGGGCAGGGGACCGGGTGGCCGAATCGAGTTTTGCCGCACAACTGCGGCGCCGCTATCCGAATTCCGAGCAATATCTGCTGCTGCAGCAGGGAAAGTTCGAATGAGCGAAAACGTTGCACAAGCATCCGGGTTTGCGACGGAAGCCGAGCCGCGCGCCGCATTCACCGACCAGCCGGCGTCGGCACCAACGGTCGGAACGCAGCTCAAGTCCGAGCGACTGCGGCTTGGTTTGTCGATTGCCGACGTGGCGCAGCGCCTCAAATACGCGCCGCGCCAGATCGATGCGGTTGAGGCGGATGATTTCAAGGCGTTGCCGGGGCTGCCTTTCGTTCGTGGATTCGTGCGCGGTTACGCCCGCCTCCTTGGAATGGACGCGGGTAAATTGGTGGAGATTCTGGAGCGCACCGCCGAGCAGGGAAGCGGGCCGATTACGGTGCAGTTGCAAAGCGTGACCTCGACACGCGCACAGTTTCCGGCGGCAAGCACATCCCATGCATCCGCATGGCCATGGTTGGTGGCGATCGTTTTGGTCATCGCGGGTGTCGGTGGGTATTCGATTTATCACTGGCAGGCACCTGCGACGCTGTTCCAGTCGAAGGAGAGCAAGACGTCGGGCGCGGCAACAGCGCCGGCCGCACCTGCGGCCGCCGGCCCGATTGTGCAAGGAGAGTCGGCGACGCCGGTCGCTTTACCTGCCGGTGTTTTGACAACCGAAGGAGCATCTAAAGCTGCGCCAAGCCTGCCATTGGCCACGCCGGCCGACCGGCCACAGCCCGCAATCAATGATGCGTCGCCCGTTGCGCCCGCTCCCGGGCAGGGAAAGATACGCCTGGTTTTCAGCGGTGAGTCCTGGACGGAGATTCGCGAAACCGGCGGGCGGGTTGTGTTTTCACGCAACAATCTGGCCGGTAGCGAGCAGTGGGCGGATGGTCAGCCTCCGTTTGAATTGGTGGTAGGCAACGCTCGTGACGTCAGGTTGTTTTATCGTGGTGCAGAGGTCGACATGAGCCCCTACATCAAGGTTTCTGTCGCCCGTTTGCAACTCAAGTGAAGTGGGCCGTTCATGAGTGACGTTGGTGGATTGAAGCTGCGGCGCGTGACTCGCCAGGTTGCATTGCGTTACGGCACGCGCGAAGTCCTGGTCGGCGGGGATGCACCGATCATGGTGCAGTCGATGACCAATACCGACACTGCCGACGCGATCGCCACGGCCATCCAAGTCAGGGATCTGGCGCGTGCCGGGTCCGAGGTGGTGCGCATCACCGTCAATTCGGCCGAAGCCGCGGCAGCCGTCCCGGCGATCCGGGAGCAGCTTGATCGCATGAATGTCGATGTGCCGCTGGTGGGTGACTTTCATTTCAATGGTCACAAGTTGCTGGCGCAGTATCCAAGTTGCGCCGAGGCATTGTCAAAATACCGCATCAACCCTGGCAATGTCGGAAAGGGCGCGCGTCACGACGACAACTTCGCAAGCATGATCGAGATTGCGTGCCGCCACGACAAACCGGTCCGGATCGGCGTCAACTGGGGCAGTTTGGATCAGGATCTCGCGACACGCTTGATGGACCGCAACGCAGGCCTTGCCGTGCCCGAATCTGCCGATGCCGTGCTGCGCGAGGCCCTGATCGTCTCGGCACTCGAGAGCGCGGCCCGGGCCGAACAACTCGGGCTGGGTGGTGACCGCATTGTATTGTCATGCAAGGTGAGCGGTGTGCAGGATCTGATCACCGTTTATCGTGAACTGTCGAGGCGCTGCGACTATCCCCTGCATCTTGGACTGACTGAAGCCGGCATGGGTTCAAAAGGCATCGTGGCGTCCACCGCCGCGCTCGCTGTCTTGCTGCAGGAAGGAATCGGCGACACCATTCGCATCTCGTTGACGCCCGAACCAGGCGGCGACCGTACCCGCGAAGTGATCGTCGCCCAGGAAATACTGCAGACAATGGGATTCCGGTCATTCGCGCCGATGGTAATCGCATGCCCCGGGTGCGGACGTACCACCAGCACGGTGTTCCAGTCGCTGGCGGCAGACATTCAGGCTTATTTGCGGGAGCAGATGCCGCACTGGAAGGCGCGATACCCGGGCGTTGAGGGCATGCGTGTCGCTGTCATGGGCTGCGTGGTCAACGGTCCCGGAGAATCCAAGCATGCGGACATCGGCATCAGCCTTCCGGGTACCGGTGAAACTCCGGTCGCTCCAGTCTATGTCGATGGCGAGCGCACCGTAACCCTCAAAGGGGATCACATCGCCCGCGAGTTCCAGGCAATCGTAGATGAATACGTCAGGAAGCGTTTCGACACCCCAGTGCGCGTCGAATAGGCAGATTGTGGAAACCAAAGAATCGCATTCAACTCCCCCGCCGAGACTGGCCGGGGTCAAGGGCATGAACGATATCGTACCGGTCGATGGCGTTCTCTGGCAGGCCCTCGAACGCCATCTGCATGGCTGGCTTGACAGTTACGGATATCGCAACATGCGCACCCCCGTACTGGAGCAAACGGCCTTGTTTCGCCGCGGCATTGGCGAGGTCACCGACATTGTCGAAAAGGAAATGTTCAGTTTCACCGACCGACTCAATGGCGACGAACTGACCATGCGTCCGGAGTTCACAGCTGGAATCGTTCGTGCAACAGTGGAACACAACCTCCTCTACAACGGCCCGCAGCGGGTATTCTCGATCGGACCGGTGTTTCGTCATGAGCGACCGCAACGTGGCCGATATCGACAATTTCACCAGATCGATGTCGAGGCGCTTGGTTTCAGCGGTCCGGATGTCGATGCCGAACTCATCATCATGCTCAAGCGTCTGTGGGATGACCTCGGGCTGAGCGGCGTCCGCCTCGAACTCAACACGCTTGGATCCCCCCTTGAGCGCCGCGCACATCGTGCTGCCCTGGTGGACTATTTCCAGTCAAACCATGCGCTTCTCGATGAGGACTCCCGTCGCAGGCTTCATTCAAACCCGTTGCGCATACTTGACACGAAGAATGCTGCGATGCAGGAAATGGTGGACGCTGCGCCAAGGCTGGAACAGCATCTGGGTGATGCTTCCCGCGCGCATTTCGACGAATTGCAACTGTTCCTGAACGATGCAGGCATCGGGTTTTCGGTCAATCCACGCCTGGTTCGCGGGCTCGATTACTACAATCTCACGGTGTTCGAATGGATCACCACGGAACTCGGCGCCCAGGGGACGATCTGCGGTGGTGGCCGTTACGATGGCCTGATCGAATTGTTTGGCGGCAAGCCGTCGCCAGCGGTGGGGTTCGCAATCGGTGTCGAACGGCTGCTTGAACTTGCGCGTGGATCCACAGTTCTGTCCGGTGGGGCGGCCTGCGACGTCTACGTCGTGCACCAGGGCAGCACAGGCAATGCGACCATACGTCTGGCACTGCAGGCGGCGGAAATCCTTCGTTCATCAGGGCTTGACGTGATCATGCATGGCGGCGGTGGCTCATTCAAATCGCAGATGAAAAAAGCGGATGCCAGCGGAGCGCAGATCGCGATCATCATTGGTGACGACGAAATCACCGGGGGTGAAGTCGCAGTCAAGACGTTGCGGACTCCGGATACCCAGAAGCGTGTCAAGCTGAGCGACCTTGCGCAGCATGTGATCGCGCTGATCCCGGAAACATTGACATGATTGAATGATCGATCTCAGGTACCTGACAGCCTCGCCAGAGGCGCATTTTTGTTGCGAATTGCGCAATTTCCGATAACACGAAAGATTGAACATGGCAGCCCTGGATCTCGAAGAGCAGGAACAACTTGCGCAATTAAAGGCATGGTGGCAGCGCTACGGCAATCACTTGCTGCTGGCCATCACATTGGTGTTGCTCTCGATTGCCGCCTACAACGGCTGGAGTTATTACCAGCGTACGCAATCGACCGCTGCGGCGCAAGTGTTCGAGGGCGTGCAGAAACTGGCGGCCGGTGGTGACGCGAAAAAAGTGGCGGAAGCCAGCAAAGCCCTGGCCGATCAGTATCCAAGAACCGTGTTTGCGAGTTTGGGAAACCTGATCGCGGCGCGAGCCTCATTTGATGCCAACGACCTGCCGGCGGCCCGCACACAGCTGCAATGGGTGCTCGACAACGGGCGGGATGAGGAACTCAAGCATGTCGCGCGCGTGCGACTGGCCGGCATATTGCTCGATCAGAAGGAATTCGAACCCGCGCTCAAACTGCTTGAGGCCACTCATCCTCCCCGGTTCGAAGCGCTCTACGCGGACCGCAAGGGTGACGTACTGTATGCAATGGGCAAGGTTGCGGAAGCGCGCGCTGCGTGGGAAGGTGCGCTGGCAAAGTCCGGTGCTGCCAACACCCTCAAGGCGGCGCTGGAGTTCAAGCTCGATATGGTCGGAGCAACGCCATCCCTGACAAAATCGTGAAACTGATACGGTTTCCGGCGCCGGTCCGGCGGGCTGTGATTGTGCTGGCAGTCGCCCTGCTGTCGGCCTGCTCGAGCCTGCAAAAGCTCAACCCGTTGAACTGGTGGGATTCGGGCGACTCCGGCCCGCAACCTGCGGCATTGACGGCGATCCAGAGCACTCTCGCACTCAAGCAAATCTGGCGCGCCGGGGTTGGCGCTGCCGGCAACTTCTTGTTCAATCCCGCAGTTGCCGATGGCATGGTGTTTGCCGCGGCTGCCGACGGCACGCTTGCCGCATTCGATGCAGCAAACGGCACGCAAAAGTGGCGCATCCAGGCCAATCGAGCGGGCCTGTCCGCAGGCACCGGAGCCGGCGCCGGCGTCGTCATCGTCGCGACAGTCAAGGGCGAAGTCCTCGCATTCGATGCCAATGGAAAGGAGCGATGGAAGGCGCAAGCCTCCAGCGAAGTCCTTGCAACGCCAATGGTGGCGGATGGACTGGTGCTGGTGCGCAGCAATGACAACCGGATTCACGCCTTCAGCGCTGCAGACGGCAAACGACGCTGGGCCTATCAGCGGGCCGCGCCGGCGCTGGTATTGCGCAACTTTGCCGGCCTGACCGTAGATCGCGGCACCATTTTCGCTGGATTTCCGGGGGGCAAACTGGTGGCGCTTGCCGCGCTCAACGGCAGCGTCCGGTGGGAGGGCACGGTGGCCCAGCCCAAAGGTGCGACTGAACTTGAACGGATTGCCGACCTCACAGGCGTTCCGGTGATTGGCGATCGGGTGGCATGCGCAGTCGCCTATCAGGGACGCGTCGCTTGCTTTGATATCGCCAATGGACAACCAGTGTGGTCACGCGATGTTTCCAGTCAGACCGGAATGGCGGCCGACGCGCGCTTTGCCTACGTGTCCGACGATCGCTCATCGGTCGTCGGTTTGGCACTCGATACCGGCAGCAGTATCTGGAAGCAGGACCGACTGCTCAACCGGCGTATTTCTGCCCCGTTGTCGATCGGACGCGTAGTCATTGTTGGCGATTATCAGGGTGTTCTCCACGCCTTGGCCCGCGAGGATGGCAGTCTGGTAGGCCGGGTGTCAACCGAGGGTGGCTGGATTGCCGCGGCACCCATTCGCCTGCAGTTTGGTACCGACGACGGACTTCTGGTGCAGAGTCGCAACGGCGGCTTGTTCGCATTTTCGTTCTAGGCGCTCGAGGTAGTGTTTCGCTCCTTCAGGCCAGCCGTGTGGGTCAACGCTGCGCGCGCTGCGGCGACCCCGCTACGCACCGCGCCCTCAAGGGTCGCAGGGTAAGCGGGGCCCGAATGGTCTATCACGTGATCGCCGGCAAAAAACAAGCCGGCGCAAGGGCCTTGCGGTCGCGGTCGCCGCAGATGTGGCGTACAACGAAACGTCGCACGCTTCTCGACGATCACCTGCTGGCGTAACGGTCGCGGCAGAGACGGCAGGACTACTCCAAGCTCGCTATGGACCTCCTGGGCCAAAGCATCTGCGTCCAGCCCGCGCAGTCGACCGGCGGCGCTGACCACCACTGCAATCAAGCCCGCCGGTCCGCCGAGAACACCGCGATCGAACGCCCACTGACTGATGGCCGCAGACAGTCCGATCATCGGACGGGGAAGGCGTACTTCCGCCGGATACTGCAGGTAGCAAGTGACGATCGGTTCAAATTCGAATGCTTCAAGGAGTCGCTTCAGCGACACGGCGGATGCGGAAGTTCCACTGAGCAGCGCTGCCGCGCGGGGCGGCGGCAGCGCGCAAACCACAGCCTCGAATTCGGTGCTTTCGTTTGCCAGGCAAACCTTGATCCGCCCGTCGAATTCGACCAGCCGTTCGACATGCGCGCCCGGATGCCAGACACCACCCCGCTCGACGACATGGCTCAACGCGCGGTCGGGAAACAGCGAGCTCAAATCTACACGCGGGATCAGCAGGTCGCTGTCGCTACGGGCGCCGCAGAACGTATCGCACAGGACGGTCGCAAACACTTGCGCGGAGGCCAGCTCGGGTGCGGTGTTGAGCGCAGCGATGCAAAGCGGGTCCCACAAGAACGCACGTGCAGGCACGGATTGCCGATGGCGCAACAGGAATTCAGCGACCGTTACATCGGGCACGACCTGAAAGTGCCGCCTTTGCATGTCATGCATGAAGCGGACCGCCGCGATCTTGTCACGCCACGCCAGGCCACGGGCAGAGAGCAGGGCATAAAGCAAATGCAGCGGGGCGGGCAACCAGGTTGGCGCGGCCAGCTTGAACTCGCCGGGATAAATCAATTCGAGCGGCAGGCGCTGCATCAGGTCGCGCTCGATGCCGCCAGTCAGACGTATCAGGCGCAGCGTCTCGGTGTAGGCACCGAGCAGGATGTGCTGCCCGTTGTCCAGCGTGGCTCCCTCGACCACCACCCGGCGGGCACGACCGCCTGGATGCCGGGCTGCTTCGTACAAATCGACCTGACAACCCGCGGTGGCCAGTTCAACGGCCGCTGCCAGGCCGGACCAACCTGCGCCTACGACCGCTACCCGGGTCATCCAAAGGTCCAAGTTTTCCAGGCAAGCCACAACTTTCGAATTGGCGTCAGGCTGATGCGCTGATGCAGGACCTGGAAACCATCGCGGCGAATCTCCTCCAGCAGGGCGCCGTAGATCGCGGCCATGATCAGGCCGGGGCGTTGCGCGCGACGATCCGCGGCAGGAAGCGCCGCGAACGCGGCTTGATAGTACGACCTTGCGCGCTGGTGCTGAAATGCCATGAGCTGGCTGAAATTGTCGCTGTAGCGCGCGTGCAGGATATCGGCGACGGGCACCTTGAACTGCTGCAGTTCATTGACCGGCAAGTAGACCCGGCCGCGCCGCGCGTCTTCGCCGACATCGCGGATGATGTTGGTCAACTGGAATGCAAGTCCCAGATTACGTGCATATTCCAATGTCTGTTCATCAGTGCGACCGAATATGTCTGCGGCGCACAGGCCGACAACACCGGCGACCAGATAGCAATAGCGTTCCAGACCCTTGAAATCGAGGTAGCGGGTTTGCATGAGATCCATTTCCATGCCATCGAGGATCTCCTCCAGCCGCTCCTGCGTTAGTGCAAACGGTGCGAGACAAGGGGCGAGTGCCCGGGTAACCGGATGCTGCGGATTGCCGCGGAACATTTGCCCGATCTCGTTGCGCCACCATGCAAGCTTGATGCGAGCCAGATTCTCGTCGGCAGTTTCGTCGACCACATCGTCGACTTCACGGCAAAACGCATACAGCGCGGTGATCGCGCGGCGCCGTTCGGGCGGCAAAAACAGAAAGCTGTAGTAGAACGACGAGCCGCTGGCGGCTGCCTTCTGCTGACAATACTCGTCAGGTGTCATCGGGGCGGGGCATTTCGGATTTGACTGGCAGCACTTGATGGTGCGCGCGGGGCAAGACGATCTTCATTGTACCGACCGCCGAACGCGGTCGACCACGGCCCTGCAGGCAAGCAGCGTCCAGTCAAATTTGCCCAGCACCGGGCGCCGCAGGAACACGTCGTAGCCGGCCAATTCAATCTTGTCGAGAATCCGCAAACCACCCTGGACCACCAGGCTCAGCTCCCAGCCGATGCGGCCGGGAAGAGCGGCAGTCAGCGGTGCACCCGCGTGCATCATGGCGCGGGTGCGCCCGACTTCGAAACGCAGAAGCTCACGAAAGCGGTGATCGCAGACCGATGGTGGCTCCTCGTCAGGCGCAAAGCCAAAACGTGCGAGGCTATCCTGCGGCAGGTAAACGCGCCCCTTGTCGCGATCGATCGCGACATCCTGCCAGAAGTTGATCAGTTGCAGGCTGCTGCAGATCGAATCGGATTGTGCCAGTGCCTCTGGCGCGGCAACGCCATACAAGGCAAGCAGCAGACGCCCTACTGGATTGGCCGAGCGCCGGCAGTAGTCAAGCAGTTCCGGAAAGTCGGCATATCTGGTCTGCACCACATCCTGACTGAACGCGTCGAGCAGATCCTCGAACAACTGCAGTGGCAGTCGGTAGCGCTCAATGACATTTCCGAGGGCATCGAACATCGCACCCTCGGGTTGCGCAGATGCGGCGCCACCCTCGGCGACCCGTCGCAACTGCCGTCGAAAGTCGGCGAGACCGGCCAGGCGCTCTGCACTGCTGGCGTCGCCTTCGTCGGCGATGTCATCGGCACCGCGCGCGAAACGATAGATAAGCTCGACCGGGGTGCGCAACCGTGCCGGCAACAAAAGCGAGGCGACCGGGAAATTTTCGTAGTGATCGACAGCCATTGTGCTGGTGATGGATTTTCGTCGAGAACGGCCAAGCGGAGGTCCGGCCGAAAAAAAGCGGCGCCCGGTTCAAGGGCGCCGCCAGCTTCAAACGTGCGGCCGGATCAGGACTTGATTAAAGGTGTGCTTTGGGCCTTGCCTGCGGCGCCGGTGCCCGGGCAGACAACCGCCTTGGAACTGGCGCCGGGCACACTCAGTACGATCCTGGCAGCGATGGTTCTGGACACGAATCACCTCCTTTCACGAAATAACGGGATGTCAATGTAGCCGGGTTGCACAACTAACTCAAGCGTATTGCGTGGCAACAGGGCCTGGCGCCGGTGCCGCATGGCCGCCGCAGGCCGAAGGCGCAGGAATGGGGCGATGCAGAGGTTTGCGGTTCGACGCACCAGTGGCACAGGCGTTTCGCATTTCGCCACACGCCAGTACGGTCAACACCTCACTGCTTCCAGCAGATGGCGCGCTCAATCAACGGTCAGAGCGCAAGCTTGTCGAGCGGCCGCGCGTCCATGCCGTACTTTCGCAACACCTCGGTCAATCGGTTGCGCGCAGGCGCCAGCAGTTCCGCATCGGGGTCCTTGTCGCCCCAATATGCGATGCTGGCCTGGCAAGCGTGTCCGAGGGCGTCGTTCCAGCCCTGGGTATTGAGTTTGCCCAGCATGGCCATTGCCTGATCGAGCGAAACAATCGCCGGCATGCGCGCCTGCTTCGCCTTGCGCGTGGCCAGCAATGCCTTGAGTCTCGACATCACGTTTTCCGGCACGCCGGCACGTGCCAGAAGGTTGTCGGCGATCATGCTGCCATCGCTGTCACAACCGGCCTTGAAACATGCGTCGACAAGATCAAATTGAAGCGCTTCGGAGATCGGGCCCGGCAATTCGCGGAACGCGAGCGCGGCCGCCACCATGGCCTCCTTCGCCCGTCCGCCGTTTGGCCCCGCAGCGTCGCGCGAAAACCGCTGGAACTCCATCAGGCGCGACACCAGTTCCGCATCCGGTGTACCGCGCATTGTCCGACGCTGGTCTGCCGAAACCTTTTCCGCGTCCTCGAAGCGGCTCTGCTGGATATACGACTCCGAAAGCGCCATGAAGTCTTCGGCACGCGCCATCGACGAATTGCGAACCCGATCCATTACGCGCGCGTACAGGCGGCCTGATTTCTCATAGTCGCCGGTCGCAGCCGCGAGGTCACCTGTACGACGCAGGCGATTGACATTCGACGACGAAATTGCGCCGGCCGCCTCAAGTACTTCCAGCGCTTCCTTCGGTTTTTCAAGTTCGCTCTTCACCTTTGCCAGCAAATCCTGGGCCCCCAGATACTCGGGGTTCGAACCGGCGAGGGTCGTCAGCAATGTTTCTGCCTGCTCCAGTTCGCGGCGCGCGTAATATATGTTCGCCAATCCCATGTGCGCCCAAGGTACGGCCTTGCGGGACAGGATCAACTGCAGCAGTGCTTCGGCTTCCTGGTGGCGTTTGGCGCCGAGCAGCATGTCGACCATCAGGCGATAGGCGTCCGCGGCATATTCCGGATGGGACTGCAAAACGGTGCGGCATTCAGGCAGGGCGGCCTCGACACGACCGCTCTCGATGAACGCGTAGGCACGCCCGAAAATCTCCTTCTTGCGGCTGGTGCGGACCAGGCGATCGAGCAACTGGTTGGCGGTGAATGGCTTGAGCAGGTAATCATCAGGCGCGAATTCGGCCACCGAGACTACCTTCTTGTAACTGCGCTCGCCGGTGATCATCATGAAGATCGAACTCATCGGGATCAACCGGTCATGGCGCAATTCTTCGAGCAACTGCTGCCCGTCCCGCTGATCTTCCAGATGGTAGTCGCACAGGATGATGTTGACATCACGTGCCTTGACTGCGCGCAGGACTTCCCCGGCGCTTTGCGCATGCGAGACCGCGGATGCACCAAGGGAACTGACCATCTCGCGCAAGGCGGTGCGGTTGTGCGCATGGCGGTCGGCAACCACGATGCGGCTACCCTTGAGTGGCGAAATGCCGTCGGCAACAATACCCATTGACTTGAATCCTTTCGTGGTTCCGCGCCAGCCGTCGCGACCTTCGCCCCTTTTTCAGGAGTGTGCGGCAGCCGCGGAAGGACACCGCAGCGTATGCGTCCGCTGCGCGTGAATCGATGCGGCGGAATCGGTCGGCTTCAGCCATCCCGCAGGTACGTCACCATGCGCTGTCGTCTCGGGCGCGCACCAGATCATCTTGCCGCCGGGAAACAATCCGCCCGGGCCGAAAAAATCGCGGCGAAGAATCGCGCCGAGCGCCTTCAATTCAGCATTTGAAGATTGCAAAGCGAGCCCCACGACATGGTCGGCGTAGCGTGCGCTCATGCCCATGTATTGCACGTCCACCGTCCGTCCGGTCACCGACGCGATTCGACTCGACATCTGGTCCAGCAAGAGAATCGTGTTTCTTGAATAGGCCATGGACACCGCTTTCCGGGCACCAACTCGATGGCCAAGAGCATATTGCGCTGGCGTAGCCGCGGAAACACGGAGGAGAACGGGCATCGCGTCCCTGTTCAGGGCTTTCCGGCTTGAAATCCCCGAACACGCTCGCATTTTCCGCACGGCACGAGGGGGTTTTTGGAGTAAAATTTGGCCACTCCTTAAAACAGAAAATGCAGGGATGCCCAGTTTGGGTCCGATCGCATTGGCGCTAATCTGTTGCGAAGGTGGCGGAACTGGTAGACGCACTGGATTTAGGTTCCAGCGCCGCAAGGCGTGCGGGTTCGAGTCCCGCCTTTCGCACCAACCCGACGTCCCACTCTCTAACATTCCAAATATGGCAGCCACCGTAGAAACCGTAAGCGCCCTGGAGCGCCGCATCAACCTTTCCATTCCGACTGACCAGATCGAAAAGGAAGTGGCAAGTCGACTGCAACGCATGTCGCGTACCGTACGCATGCAGGGATTTCGCCCCGGGAAAGTACCGCTGAAAATGGTTGCGTCGACTTATGGGCCGCAAGTGCGCTCTGAAGTCATTGGCGACGCCATCCAGAAAAACTTCAGCGACACGGTGCAGGAGCAAAAGCTAAGGGTCGCCGGATACCCGCGGATTGAACCCCGCTCGCTGGGTGAAGGCGAGGCTGCAAACGATGCCGCTTTCGAATTCGTGGCCACGTTCGAGGTTTATCCCGAAGTCGCGATCGCAGATCTTGCAACCCTGGCAGTCGAGCGACCGATTGCGCTGGTCGGCGAGGATGATGTTGACAAAACCATCGAAACGCTGCGCAAGCAGCGCGTCACGTACCTGGTGGTGGAGCGGGCCAGCCTGAAAGGGGATCGAATCACCATTGATTTTGTCGGCAAGATCGATGGCGTCGCCTTTGACGGAGGTACCGCCGACGGTTTCGCCTTCGAGCTTGGTGCCGGTCAAATGCTGCCGGAGTTCGACGCCGCCGCACTTGGACTATCCGCGGCGCAGAGCAAGGCATTCGACCTGACTTTTCCTGCTGACTATCAGGGCAAGGAAGTCGCCGGCAAGACAGCGCAATTTTCCATTACGGTCAAGAAAGTCGAAAGCCCGGTCCTGCCGGCACTTGATGCGGAGTTTGCCAAGGCGTTGGGCGTGGCTGATGGCGACATCGGCAAGATGCGGACCGATATCCGCGGCAATCTCGAACGCGAGGTCAAGAAGAGACTTCAGGCTCGCATCAAGAATGCCGTAATGCAGGCGCTGTACGAGGCAGTCAAGCTGGAGGCGCCGAAAGCGCTGATCGCAATGGACGTTGAGCGTCTGATTGAGCAGGCACGCGCGGATTTGACGCAGCGCGGCGTCAAGCAGGATATTCCGCTGCCGCCGGACATGTTCCAGGAACAGGCCAAGCGGCGGGTATCGCTGGGCTTGATTTTGAACGAACTGGTCAAATCTAACGGCCTTGAAGCAAAGCCGAATCAGGTGCGCGCGGTGATCGACGAATTTGCGCAAAGCTATGAAGACCCTGCCGAAGTGGTGCGCTGGTATTACGGCGACAAGCAGCGTTTGGCCGATGTGGAGGCACTGGCGCTTGAGGACAACGTGGTCAACTTCGTATTGTCGAAAGCGGTGGTAGCCGACAAAACGGTCTCGTTTGACGAACTGATGGGCCGCGCCTGATCAACCTACTGGGATACCCAATGAGATTTGACATGCAGTACCAGCGTTTTCAGGAATTTGTGCAAGACACCGGCGCGGGCCTGCCGGGAACTCGCGGCCTGGGCATGATCCCGATGGTGATCGAGCAGAGCGGTCGCGGCGAGCGTGCGTACGACATCTATTCACGGCTACTCAAGGAACGGGTGATTTTCCTGGTTGTCAGGCAAGGACAGGACAGGACAGGACGGGACAG
>JANPGJ010000304.1:0-12011 GCA_031423955.1 Burkholderiales bacterium | reverse complement strand
CTGGCTCGGGCATTCCACGGTGTTCATCGAGATCGACGGCTTCAGGGTGTTGACCGACCCGGTGTGGGGCACGCGCGCCTCGCCCTCGCGCCTGATCGGGCCGAAGCGCTTCCAGCCGGTGCCGGTGGCCTTGAAGCAGATGCCGCCGGTCGATGTGGTGCTGATTTCGCACGACCATTACGACCACCTGGACTACCCGACCATTCGCGCCTTGGTCAAGAGCAATGTGCCGTTCGTCACCTCTCTCGGTGTCGGCGCGCACCTGCAGGGCTGGGGGGTGCCGGCCGAACGGATTGTCGAGCTCGACTGGTGGCAGACTTGGCGTTTGCCAACGGGCGATCTGGAGATCACGGCGGCGCCGTCGCAACATTTTTCCGGGCGCGGACTCAAGGATCGCAACACCACGCTGTGGAGTTCACTCGCCATTCGCACGCCGAAGCATTCGGTGTTTTTCAGCGGCGATACCGGCCTCACGCCCGAATACGCCGCCATTCGCGCAGCGCTCGGGCCGTTCGATCTGGTAATGCTCGAAGTCGGCGCCTTTCATCCCTCATGGGGGCATATCCATCTGGGGCCGGCGAATGCGCTCAAGGCGCTCGACCTGCTGGGCGGCGGCGCCTTGCTGCCGGTGCACTGGGGTACCTTCAGCCTCTCCACCCACGCTTGGGACGAGCCGGCCGAAACCCTGTTGGCGCTTGCGCCCGGCCATGGGGCACAACTACTGATGCCGCGTCTGGGCGAGGCGGTGGAGCCGCTGCATGCGGAGCGCGTGATGCCGTGGTGGCGTGTGGTTGATGCGGTGACGGTGAAGACGCAAACGTTGCCGCAGCCAGTGGCGGAGATGCTGCCGAAATCAGTGCCTTGGCCGCTGGATTGAGGGCCGGCCGGCTACCCCATCACCGCCCGCTGCACATCGCGCTGCAAACTGCGCAAGTGCGCGCGCATCGCGCCGCGCGCGCCTTCGGCATCCTTTTTCTGCAAAGCGCGAATGATCTCGCCATGCTCGAAATGGTTGTCGGTCTGCCGGTGCAGCGGGCTGTGCAGGCGGAACAGGCGCGAGTCGTCGCGCAGTTGCTGGATCAGCCTGGGCAGCACCACGCTGCCGCTGGCTTCGGCGATGAACTGGTGGAAGCGGTCGTCGAACCGCCAGTGCAGGGTTTCGTCATGGCCGCCGCCCTTGAGCGACTCGACTTCGGCGGCAAGCAGCTCAAGGTCGGCGGCGCCGATGCGCTCGATCGCCAGGCCGATCGCCTCGCACTCCAGCAATTCGCGGGTGCGCATGATGTCGAAGTATTCCTTGGTGCCGACGCTTTTGACCGAATAGGAGCGCGCGTCGCGCCGCACCAGGAAGCCTTCACCGGCCAGCCGGCCGAGCGCTTCGCGCATCGGCGTGCGCGAGATGCCCAGTTCATCGGCGATGCGCGCTTCGAGGAGCGTGCTGCCGGCGGAAATCCGGCGATCGAGAATCCACTCACGCAGGTGGTTGTAGGCCTGCGCCGACAGGCTGGCGGCCGGCGCGTCAGTGAGGCTCGAACCGGCGGGCTGCGTGGGTGTCAGCGTGGTGCCTGTCATGCGGTGCCGGGGTTGGACGGGTCAGCGGTGGCGCCGGATGCACCGCGCCATCACAGCCATTTCGCCAGCGGGCTGCCGGCATCCGGTATGCGCGGTTTCAGGCAGGGCAGGAACTGGCCGTCGCCGGCGTGGCCGCTGAACACGCCGTCGCACCAGACGGTGCGCCCGCGCGACAGCGTGTGCGCCGGCCAGCAGCGCAGGCTGCGCCCTTCGTAGGGCGTGTAGTCGCAGGCGCTGTGCAGCATGGCGTGGGTCAGGGTTTTTTCCTGGCCGGCCGTGAACATGCTCCAGATCACAAGGTCGGCATCGCTGCCCACCGCCAGCGTGCCCTTCTTCGGGTACAGGCCGTAGAGCCGCGCCGGGTTGGTGGAGGTCAGTTCGACGAAACGGTGAATGTCGATCCGGCCACCAAGAACGCCTTCGCTCATCAAAAGCGGCAGGCGGGTTTCGACCCCCGGGATGCCATTGGGCACCTGGTTGAACGGCGCATGCTCGCCGGCCACCCGCTTGCCCTGCGGACCGTGATAGTTGAACGGCGCATGGTCGGAGGAGACGATGGTGAAAAGGCCGCTCGCCAGGCCGTTCCAGATCGCCTGCTGGTTGCTCTTGTCACGTGGCGGCGGGCTGCAGATGCAGCGCATGCCGTGTGCCATGTCACCGCCCAAGGGCAGCAGGTCTTCGGCGGAAAGAAACAGGTATTGCGGGCAGGTTTCGGCATAGATCGGCAGGCCGCGGCCGCGCGCCCAGTGGATCTGCTCGACCGCTTCCTGCCCCGATACATGGACGATCAGGATCGGCGTGTCGAGCAGTTCCGAGAGCGCGATCGCACGGTGCGTGGCTTCGCGCTCGATCACCATCGGCCGCGAGCTGCCGTGGTAGCTCGGCGCGGTGAGGCCGGCGGCGAGCAACTGTTCGGTGAGCCAGCCGATGCAGTCGCTGTTCTCGGCATGGATCATGGTCATCGCGCCCAACCGGCGCGAGGTGGCCAGCACCTCGATGATCTGGCGGTCGTCGAGCTTCA
Source organism: Burkholderiales bacterium (assembly GCA_031423955.1). Taxonomy (GTDB): domain Bacteria; phylum Pseudomonadota; class Gammaproteobacteria; order Burkholderiales; family JAEUOS01; genus JAEUOS01. Next base: position 9,418 of record JANPGJ010000304.1, on the reverse strand, counting down.
GGTCGTCGTAGGTCATGTACAGCTTGAGCGAGGTGTAGCCGGCCTCGATCAGGCGCGGCAGTTCCTCGCGCGTGACCGCAGGCGTGGCGTCCGAGACGATCAGGTGAAACGCATAGTCGATCACCGCGCGGCCGTCGGCTTTGACGTGGTAGTCGTCGACCGCGGCTTGCAGCGAATGGCCCTTCTGCTGCGCGGCGAACGGAATCACCGTGGTGGTGCCGCCGCAGGCCGCCGAGCGGGTGCCGGTGAAAAAATCGTCCGAGAACGCCGAGCCGTCGCTGGTCGGCTGGTCCAGATGCACATGGCCGTCGACCCCGCCCGGGGTCACCAGGCGGCCGGCGGCGTCAATCGTCTCGGCAGCGCTGCTGCCTAAGTCGCGGCCGATGGCGACGATGCGCCCGCCACTGATTGCGATGTCGGCGTGGTAGCGGTCGCCGGCGGTGGCGATGTCGGCGTTTTTCACCAGCAGGTCATAGGCGTGCATGTTGGTTCCCGAGAAAACGCTGAACAAGTCCCTGGAATGCGGACTATCGAACGGAAGCTTGTTTCAATTCAACTGGTTGCATAAGCAGCTTTCTCAACCTACGGACGTATTCAGTGGTCCCCTAACGTTGGTCCATGGCTTCAACCGCGCGCAGTGGCGCCTTGCCATCGCTGCCCTTGCCGTAGGCGCGGCCATAGTGGCGCTCGATGCGTCGCTGCACGAAGTCCCAGGCCGAGGTCAGCACCAGGTAATACAGCGCCGCCACCAGGAACAGTTCGAGCACCAGGAATTTTTCCTGGATCAGCACCTGGGTGCGGCGCAGCAGTTCCTCCATCGAGATCACCGAGGTCACCGAGGTGGTCTTCAACAAGCCGTTGATGCTGTTGCCGAGCGTCGGCACGATCAGGCGCATCGCCTGCGGCATCACGATGTAGCGCAGGGTCTGGCCGGGGCTCAAACCCATCGCGCGCGCGGCGTCGGTCTGGCCCGCCGGGATCGACTGGATGCCGCCGCGGATGATTTCGGCCAGGTAGGCCGCCTCATTCAGGATCAGCCCGAGCAATGCGGATTCGATCACCGAGAGCTTGAGTCCGACCTGCGGCAGGCCGGTGTAGATGATGATCAGTTGCACCATCAAGGGGGTGCCGCGAAACAGCCAGATGTAGAAATGCGCCGGGCCGCTGAGCCAGCGGGTGGCGGAGATGCGCGCCAGCGCGAGGCCGGTGCCCAGCACCAGGCCACCGGCGATCGCCGCCACCGTCAGCCATACCGTGGTCCACGCCCCGCCCAGAAGGAAAGGGTTGAACAGGTAACCGAAGAATCCTTCCCAGTTCCAGCCCTTGCCCATGGCGCGTTCCGCGATCGAACTGAACGCAGGCTTTTAGTTGGCCGGGCCCTTGACGACGATCGCGCCGTCGATCGACTTGACGCCATAGGCGGCGAACAGTTTCTGGAAGCTGCCGTCGGCGCGCATGTCGTTGACCACCTGGGCCACGGTTTCAGCCAGCGGCTTGCTGCGCAGCGCCAGAGCCACCGGGGTGGGGAACAGGCCCGACAGCACACGGTCGAATTCGCCGCGCTTCTGGTATTCGGCGCCGGTGGCGTCGATCGACATCGTCATCTCGACCTGGCCGGCGCGCAGCGCCTGGAACGCCATCGCGAAATTCTCGAAGGTGCGGATATTCATGCCCTTCATGCCCTTATCTGTGAGCTGCTTGTCGAGTTCGCGCGCCTTGCGCTCCTCGAAGCCGCCGATTTCCACGCCGAGCGCCTTGCCCGACAGGTCGTCGACTTTGGCGATCTTGCCGGGGTTGCCCTTGACAGTTGAGATGCTGATCGCCTGGTCTTCATACTGCAGCATCTGCATCAGCTTGGCGCGTTCCTCGGTGTAGAAAATGCCGGTGTTGATCATGTCCCAGCGGCCGGCCTGCAGGCCCGGGATCATGGCCGAGAATTCGATTCGCACATACTCCGGCTTCAGGCACAGGCGCCTGGCGATTTCCTCGCCGAGTTCAACCCGCATGCCCTTCAACGCGCCGCTCTGATCGACATACTGCACCGGCGGCAGGGTCGGGTTGACCGACATCACCAGCGTGCCCTTCTTGACCAGTTGTGCTTCGGGTACGTTGTATTTGCAGGCTTGCGCCTGTGCCTGCGAGCCGAATGCAGCGGCGGCGATGGAAACCACGGTGATTGCGAGCTTGTTCATGAGAGTTCCTTGGCAGAGGTGGAGGACGAAAGTTGGAGCCGGTCAGGCAGGCGAGGTTGCGCTGTGGAAGGCAGTGACGCGGCGCGCTAGCGCGCGATCGAATCCAGAAGGCCAAGCCGCTCGAGTTCGAGCCTGAGATCGGCGGCGTCGGCGGCCGGCAGCGGCAGGCGCGGCGCGCGCGGTTTGCCGACCTGCAGGCCCATCATGCCCAGCGCATCCTTGGAAGCCGCGACATAGCGATGGCCGCCGACCCATTTGACGATCGGCAGCATCTTCCGGTACAGGGCAAGCGCTTCATCCATGTTCTGGTCGTCGGCGACCAGTTCGAACAGGCGCGCCGACATCTTCGGAATCAGGTTGGAGCACACCGCCACCCAGCCCTGGGCGCCGAGCCAGAACGACTCGTAGCCGAGAATGCCGGCGAATACCGTCATCCGGTCGCCGCACAGTTCGATGATGTCGCGCACCCTGGTTACTTCGAGGGTCGATTCCTTGATGTAGCAGCAGTTGTCGATGTGCGACAGGCGTTCGACGAGCGGCGGCGTCAGGTCGACATTGGCGGTGGCCGGGTTGTTGTAGACCATGATCGGGATGCTGATCGCCTCGCCCACCTTGCGGTAATGCTCGAACAGTTCGTCGGGCGTGGGCGATGAATAAAACGGTGGAATGATCATCACGCCGTCCGCGCCCATGGCCTGCGCTTCCTTCGACAAGCTCACGCACTCGTCGGTCCATTCGGCGCCGGTGCCGATCAGCACCGGGACCCGTTTGGCGGCGGTGGCGATGCAGGTGTCGATCACCAGCTGGCGCTCGTCGCGGGTCAGTGACAGGAACTCGCCGGTCGACCCGAGCGGAATCAGGCCGTGAATCCCTTCCTCGATCTGCCAGTTCACCAGGCGCTTCAAGGCCGGCACATCAACCTGCTTGCCGTCGGTGGTCAGCGGGGTGATCAGCACCGTGTAGGTGCCGCGGAATTTGGGCATGATAGGTAAGTGCTTGCTTTGTTTATTAGTCAATCTGGCCAGCCAATCCAACAGGATCCCTGGATGCTGTTGGGAGCTTGGCCCCGACTTGTATATTTGATGTATACGTTTAGTATACGGGGACGCCTTTCCAAGTCAAGCCCCACCATCACCTGGATTTTTTGCATGGCCACGCGTCTGACCCATCCGCTGATTCGCCGCACCGGCATGCTGCTCAGCTTTGTCTATGACGGCCTGCCGATCGAGGCGATCGACGGCGAAACGATTGCCGCTGCACTGACGGCAAGCGGTATTCATGCCATGCGGCACACGCGTGACGGCCAGCGCCGCGGTCAATATTGCGGCATGGGCGCCTGTCACGAATGTCTGGTGGTGGTCGACGGTCAGGCCGGCCAGCGCGCCTGCATGACCAAGGCAGGGGCCGGGCAGGTGGTGCAGTCGGTGCGCACGCCGGGCGAAAATGGAGCGGCCATGGTGCCGCTGGCGCCGCCCGCCGGTGCGGCGCCGGCGACTGCCGCGGTCGATGTGCTGGTGATCGGCGCCGGCCCGGCCGGCCTTGCCGCCGCGATCGCCGCGCGCAACGCCGGGGCCGGCGTCACCCTGCTCGACGAGCGCGCGCAAGGCGGTGGCCAGTTCTACAAGCCGCTGGCGCCTTCGCATCAGGCTGACAAGGCGCCCGACGCGCAGTTCGCCGCCGGCATCGCGCTTCACGGTCAGGCGCTTGCCGCCGGCGTGGAGATCCGCCAGGGTGCGCAGGTGTGGGCGGCGTTCACGCCGACCGAACTGGGCGTGATCATCGACGGCCGGGCCTGGGTGTTCACCTGCCGGCAATTGATCCTGGCGCCCGGCGCGTATGAGCGGCCGGTGGCGTTTCCAGGCTGGACCTTGCCGGGCGTGATGACCACCGGGGCCGGCCAGACCCTGGCGCGCGCCTACCGGGTGGCACCGGGCCGGCGGGTGGTGGTGGCCGGCAATGGCCCCCTGAACCTGCAACTGGCGGCCGAACTGATCGACGGCGGCACGCAGGTGGTCGCGGTGCTGGAGTCGGCGCCGCGCCCCGGCTTGCGCGCGGCGGGCGCACTGCTCGCAACGGCACACAGCGGCCCCGATCTGCTGGTCGATGGCATGCGCTACCTGGCAAGGCTGGCGTGCCAGCGGGTGCCGGTGCTATGGGGCCACACCGTGGCTGCCGCCGAAGGTGATGGCAGCCTGCGCCAGGTGCGCGCGGTGCGGATCGATGGCACCGGCCGCCCGATTGCCGGCAGCGAACGGGTGTTCGCGGCCGATGCCCTGTGCGTGGGCTACGGCTTCATTCCGGCGACCGAACTTGCGCGCATGCTTGGCTGCGCCCATCGGTTGGCCGATCGCCACCTCGGCTACCTGGCAACGGTGACCGACGAAGACGGGCGCGCCAGCGTGCCTGGCGTGTTCGTGGTGGGCGACGGCGCCGACCTCGGTGGCGCGCGCGTTGCGCTGGCGCGCGGCGCCCTGGCCGGCAGCGCCGCGGCGCGCGCGCTGGGCCATGCGGCGCCGGCGGCGCAGCAAGCCTTGCGCGCCCTCGCGCGCAGCGTCGCGTTCCAGCGCGCCTTGTGGGCAATTTTCAAGGCGCCGCCGGTGCGCCTGGACAGCGTGCCTGACGCCACCATGCTGTGCCGCTGCGAAGAGGTGAGCTTTGGCGCGGTGCGCGCACAGATCGCCGCCGGGCGCGACACGCTGGCCGCGCTCAAGCGCAACACCCGCCTGGGCATGGGTCGCTGCCAGGGGCGCTATTGCGCCTGCAGCGCGGCACGGCTGCTGGAGGAAATCAGCGGCCGTGCGGTCGGTGTCGAAGAGCGCTTCGCGCCGCGCGCGCCGGTGCGCCCGGTGCCGGCGGCGGCGCTCGGCTTCGAGAAACCGGAATGGGGCGGCCACCGCCGCGCCATCACCCCCGACCTCGCGCGCCCGATCGAGAGCGCGGCGTCGCCGCATCAGGAGGCCGCGGTGCTGGTGATCGGTGCCGGCGTGCTCGGCTCATGCCTGGCGTACTACCTGGCGCGCGCCGGCCAGGACGTGCTGGTGGTCGACCGTGACGACATCAACCTGCAGGCCTCGGGCGCGAATGCCGGCAGCCTGCATGTGCAACTGTTGTCGTTCGACTTCGGCGCGAAGGCTGAGCAGGGCGGCGGCCCGGCCGCCGCCACCTTGCCGCTCGGGCCGCCGGCGGTGGCGCGGTGGCAGCAGATCGCGCGCGACTGCGGCGTCGATCTCGACCTGAAAATCACCGGCGGCCTGATGGTCGCCGACAGCGAAGCCGGCATGCGCTTCCTCGAAGCCAAGGTGGCGCTCGAGCGGCGCCACGGCATCGAGGCGCATGTGGTCGGCGGCGCTGAATTGCGCCGCATGGCGCCGGCGGTGTCGCCGGCCATGCTGGGCGCCGAGTGGTGCCCGCTGGAAGGCAAGATCAATCCGCTCGCCGCCACCTATGCGGTGGCGGACCATGCGCTGGCGCGCGGTGCGCGTTTCGTTCGCGGCTGCAATGTCGAGCGCATCGAAAGTCACAGCGGCGCCGGCGCCGGCTTCACCGTGCACACCTCGCGCGGCACCATCCGCGCCGGTCGCATCATCAATGCCAGCGGCGCGTGGTCCTCCACCATCGGCGCCATGCTGGGTGTCAAGGTGCCGGTGCACGGCGCACCGCTGCAGATGATCGTCACCGAAGCGGCGCCACCGCTGGTCGATCACCTGCTGGCCCATGCCGACCGCCACCTGAGCATGAAGCAGGCGGCCTCGGGCGGCCTGATCATCGGTGGCGGCTGGAGCGCGCAATTCGACCCAGCGATGCGCATGAACCAGGCCGAGCGCGCCAGCATCGAAGGCAACCTGTGGGTGGCGCGGCATGTGCTGCCCGCGCTGGCCGGCTTGAACGTACTGCGCTGCTGGGCCGGCATGAATGTCAACATCGATGGCGCACCGATCGTAGGCGAGGTGCCCGGCGTGCCCGGCTTCTTCAATGCCGTCACCTCGAACGGCTATACGCTGGCGCCGATCGTCGCCAGCCTCACCACCGATCTATTGAGCCGAGGCCGCACCGATATCGATATTGCGCCGTACCGCATCGAGCGCTTCGGCTGACCTGCGCTGCACCGGTTCGCGTGCGGCGAGGGTGATCGGCCGGATTCGGTGGCGCACGCGGCGGGGCTGCGCCAACCGGTGCGCTGCTAGAATCAATCGGATCCTGCGTTCGGCTGGTTTTTCGAATTCTGGTTCGGAGGGTATCGGTGTCAAGCAGCCCGCTTTCGCGTTTCCGCGTCGCCCGTGCCGCCACCGGACCGCGCACCCGCCTTCAGGAAGCAGGCCACTGATGCCGGAGATCCTGGTCAGACACGACGGCGCGATCGCGCGGTTGCTGATTTCCTACCCCGAGCGGCACAACGCGCTGACCAATGAAATGATGCTCGAACTGCCGCGTGTGCTCGATGCGCTCGGGAGCGATGCGGCAACGCGGGTGATCGTCATCAGCGGCGCGACCGACAAGGCATTCGCCGCCGGCGGCGACATTTCCGAATTCGCCTCCCTGCGCACCAGCCGGGCCGACGAGGACCAATACATCGCGAACACCAATCGCGCCCTGCTGGCGCCGGCGCATTGCGCCAAGCCGGTGATCGCGTCGATTCGTGGCTTCTGCATGGGCGGCGGCCTGCAGCTGGCCGCGGCCTGCGATTTGCGCATCGTCGCCGACGATGCGGTGTTCCGGATGCCGGCGGCGCGCCTCGGTGTCGGTTACCCGGCGGCCGGGATCGAACGATTCATCACCCTGATCGGCGCGTCGAACACCACCGACCTGTTCATTTCCGCGCGCAAGTTCGGCGCCGACGAGGCATTGCGCATGGGCTTCGCCAACCGGGTGGTCGCCCCCGCTGATCTGGAACGCGAAGTCGCGGCCTATTGCGCGGCGGTGGCGGACAACGCGCCGCTGACCATCGCCGCTGCGCGGGCGACGATCCGCGAAGCATTGAAGGGCCCTGCGGAGCGCGACGCGGCGGCTCTCAAGAGCTCCATCGATGCATGCTGGGGCAGCCACGACTACCACGAAGGGCGTCTGGCCTTCATGGAAAAAAGAAACCCCCGCTTTCTGGGGCGCTGACCCACAGGCGGGCGGTTGATCCGTGCGACGACGGCGATTGGGCGCCGGTGTCAACGGTTCGTGGTCGAGCAAGAGTGGTAAGCCAAAAACAAAGGGAGATATGGGAATGGAAAATTGCATGCAAGGCAGCGCTCGCACCGGCGCGCCTGTCGCTGCCGTCCGCAGTGTTGCGCTGACCTGTCTGCTGTGCGCGATCACATTCCTGGTCGCCGCCGTCGACCTGCACGCGCAAGCCTGGCCGAACAAGCCGATCCGCATCGTCACGGGTTACGCCGCCGGCGGTGGCGCCGACATCATCGCGCGCCTGTTCGCCGAGCAGGTCGGCCCCAGGCTGGGCACCTCGGTGATTGTCGAGAATCGCACCGGCGCCGGCACCAATATCGCGTCGCAGCATGTGGCGCGCGCGGCGCCCGACGGCTATACGCTGTTGCTGACGGCGAACAACCACAACCTCAATTCGATGATCTACGCCAATCCCGGCTACGACCCGGTCAAGGACCTGGTGCCGGTGATCCAGATCTCCGAAGGGCCATCGCTCTTGGCGGCGCATCCGGGCACACCGTTCAAGACCATTCTTGAACTGGTGGAGGCCGCGCGCGCCAAACCGCGCACGCTTTCCTATGGCAGCTCTGGGATCGGCACGCCGGTGCACATGGCGATGGAACTGTTCAAGTTGTCTGCCGGCCTCGACATCACCCATGTGCCGTACAAAGGCGCGGGGCAATCGGTGATCGACGCGGTCGGCGGCCACATTCCGCTGGTGATCGGCTCGATCGCGGCGATGAAGCAGCATATTGATGCCGAAAAACTGCGCCCGCTGGCGGTCTCGACCCGCAAACGCTCGCCCAGCCTGCCCAGCGTGCCGACCATGGTCGAAGCCGGCTTCGCCGATGCGGTGCATCTGATCTGGCTCGGGATCGTGGCGCCGACCGGTACGCCGCCGGACATCGTCGCGCGCCTGAACCGGGAAATGGCGCAGGTGCTGCTGCAGGCCAACGTGCGCGAACGGCTCGAGGTGATCGGACTGCCGACGGCTGAAGGCAGCAGCACGCGCGATTTCGAGGCGCTGCTCAAGGCTGATTTCGCGACCAGCCAGAAGATCGTCGCGCACCTGAAGCTGAAGGCGGACTGAAGCGGCGCTCTTGGGTCAGACCCGCCGACCGACATGATGTCGCGGCCCCTTGCGGTCGACGACGGCGTAGACTGCGGCCAACCAGCAAAAGATGACCGATCGTTGAATCGGCAGCAATGGAGGCGGAGCATGAGACGACGCGTCGTACTGGGGGCTGCCGTGCTGGGCGCCGCGCTCGCTCCCTTCACACAGACAGCTCTCGCCTTTCCGGAAAACCGCCCGCTCACCATGATTGTCGGCGTGCCGCCGGGCGGCGCGGTGGACGTGCTGGCCCGGCTGTTGGCGGCCCGGCTCGCTACGCAACTCGGGCAGAGCGTGGTGGTGGTCAACCGGCCGGGCGGATCGTTCGCGGTGTCGGTCAATGCGATCAGGAGCGCGCGTCCCGACGGTCATACGCTGCTGTTCGCCAATGGTGGTTACGCGGTGGTCTCGGCGCTGCCGCGCGCCGGCTTTGATATCGCCGCCGATTTCGCGCGATCGCCAGCGTCGCCACCGGCCCGCTGATCCTGATCGCGCGGCGCGACCTGCAAGGCGATCTGGCCGCGGTGCTGCGCCAGGCGCGTGACAACCCCGGCAAGCTCACCTTCGGTTCCGGCGGCGTCGGCACCCTGTTCCATCTGGCAGGCGAACTGTTCTTGAAGCAAAACGATTTGCGCATGCTGCATGTGCCGTACACAGGCAGCGGACCGGCCTATCAGGACATGCTGGCCGGCCGCCTCGACCTGATGTTCGACACCACCGCGGCGGTGGTCGGGCAGATCAACGGCGGGCAGTTGCGCGGCATCGCGGTGGCGACCGCGCGACGGCTCGAGGTGCTGCCGGCGGTTCCCACCTTCGTCGAGTCCGGCATGCCGGGCTTCGACCCCAGCCAGTGGTTCGGTCTGCTGGCACCGGCCGGAACGGCGCCGGAGATCGTTGCCCGCCTCGCCGCCGAAGTCGCCACCGCGGTGGCGCAGCCGGAGATGCGCGAACGCCTGGCTGCGCAAGG